>DYIW01000289.1 GCA_020723465.1 Phycisphaera mikurensis | reverse complement strand
GAGACGCGACTCAGCGGAGGCGGATCGCGCGGTAGTGAGCGATCTCGCGCCAGGGTGGTGGCGGGCGGCCGAGCAGGATCCTCGCGTGATCGGTCTTGGCCGCCTCCTCGCGTGCGGATCCGAGTGGAGCCCCGAGCACGCCCACCGCGACGTAGCCGACGTCGTTCGCGAAGCGCTTGCCGGTGGCGCCGAAGCGCGCGAACGCCGCCGCACCGCCGTGCTTGAAATTCCGCGCGCCCTCGCCCCGCGACGCGACGGCGACGAAGGTCCCTTGCGGAAAGCGGGAGAGGTAGCGCTCGAGCTCGCGGTACTCCCCGCGATAGAGCATGACGTCGAACCCTCGGACACCCAGGATGCGGCCGCTGGCCGGCTCCACGAGCACCACGTTCAGCCCGCGCTGGTTCCGAGTCACCTGCTGGTTCGCGACCCATACCTCGGCGAAGTTCCCCATTCCGACCGCGCCGCTCACCAGCGCCAGGTCGGTCGCGCAGCAGATCCGCCGGGTTGGCTCCAGGCAACGTGACCCAGGGTCGCGTTCGGGGAGCGTGTGGTTCAGGTCGAGGCGGTTGATCCCGCGCTCGACGTAGCGCGCGGGCACACGCAGCGGAATCGCGCCCCACTCACCCACCGGGAGTGGGTGCTCGCCGAGATCGAGGCGGCCATTGAACTTGAACCGGACGCGGGTGCCAGACACGAGAGCGCGTCCGCCCACGAGGAGGTAGAGGTCTCCCATCCGGTTGAGCGGGAGGAATACGTGCGCTGCGAGATCACGCACTGGTGCGTAGCGGATGCCGCCGACGCGGACGGGGTAGCCGAAGCTCTCGGACAGGAAGTAGCGGAACCGGAGGTCGCCGAAATCGAGTGTCGCGTGCAGGTATGGCTTGGCCGCTGGGTTCGTCTCGGGGTTCGCCTCGCCGAGAAGGTAGCTGCCGTCTATGCGGTCGTAGACCTTCGGGGTGCCGCCTCGGCGGGCGCTGAAGGCGACGCTGGCGGGCAGCGACATTGGGTTCCCGATCGCGTTGTACATCCTCTCGACCAGCGAGTGGGTGACGGTCATGTAAAGACCCTCGGTCGACCGAATCCCGTACCACTCGAGGTTCCGCTGCGCGAAGCTCATCATCCACTGGAGGTTGAAGAGGATCGCGGCGAGGATCACGCCTCCGCTTACCAGCGAGGCGGTGCGCCGAGGGTTCGTGACCATCCGCTCGCGGAGCGAGCGCAACGCCGCGGCCATTCCAAAGGTGAAGATCGGGAGCGCGGCGGTGAAGCGCCGCGCAGAGAAGCCCCAGCCCCACCAGTCGTGCGCGGCGCCGTTGACGAGCAGGATTCCTGCGAAGACCGCGCAGAAGGGCCACCCGCTCTCCGGTCGGCGCCGGGCGCCAATTACCAGACCGACGAGCGCGAGCGCCATCAGCGGTGCGACGGTGAGCAGGCCGTTGCGCGGGGAGAAGAGCGTCGAGTGCCAGGCCGTCCGCGCCCACAGCATGAATGTCTCGCCCTGCGGCACCAGCAGCAGCTTTCCGTAGAGGATCTTCCAGACCACGACTTGCGGTGAGAAGACCGCGAGCGCCGCGGCGGCCCCCGCGAGCGGGGCGGCGAGCCGCCGAAGCACAGATGCGAGGGAGAAGGGTCGCGCGGCGACCGTCGGCCACAGGTGCCGGATCCCCTCGAAGAGCGGAAGCAGCAGGAAGGCAGCCTCGGCGGGACGGATCAACACCAGGAGCCCCGCCGACGCGCCGAACATGGCGAAACGGGCCACCGTCCAGCCCGACCGCCAGCGGATCCACAGCCAGCAGAGCAACGCCGCCGCCATCGCTGCCTGCGCGTGTGAGTAGGAAGCCCAAGTAAGGCAGTAGAACGGGAGCGGGCCGGCGAGCGCGGCGCCTAACGCGGCCCAGAGCGCGTGCTCACGACCAAAGCTCTCACGCGCGATCCGATAGCAGAGGAGGAGCGCGAGCCAGCCGTAGAGAAGCGTGCCGTAGAACGTCACCGTCTGGTGGAAACGCGACATCCCGTCGAGGGAGACCGGATAGCCGAGCTTGGAACCCAGGGTCGCGAGGCCATGTGCGAGCAGAAAGAACGGGGACCAGAGGATCGCGGGGCCGATGCCGAAGATGTTGCGATGATATCCCGTCGCCGTCTTCTCGAACTCGAACGGGTTGGCCCAGGTCGCATACTCGTTGCCGAATTCGATGTCGCCGTCGGCCTGCAGCGAGCGGAGGTAGACGTAGTAGTAGTAGCCGTCGAGCTCGGCGATCCCGCCGCGATAGCCCTGCGAGTTCGGCACCGTGAAATAGACGACGCTCGCGAGCGCGAGGATCCCGCCAAGGACGATCAGGTTGCGGTCGCGGGGAAGTGGCAGTCGCATCGGTTTGACCGATGGATTAGCCTGACTGCGCGCTCCTCGTCAACGCCCAGACCTCGACGGGAAACTCACCCGTCACCAGGGGGCACAGCGCACCCCGCACTGCACTCGGAGTGCGTAGGTGCCCGCCGGGAACAGCACCTCTCTGTCGCCCGCCTCGAACCTCCGGCGGGCGACGCGGTGTGCGCACCAGAACTCACGCAGGCGGGTGATTGCCGCTTGCTTTGTGGCGAAGTCACCGGCGGAGGCGAGGGGGCGGCTCGCTGGGCGAGGTTCTCCGCGCTTGGGGTATGAGCGCGGCGACTGAGCAAGGACTGCGCGTCGACCCAGGAAACCACGCCCCCTGACGACAGCCTGCTTGCGCGCCTGTTCCTCGCGCGCCGCTGTTGCTTCGTGAACCCGCTGCGCGAACACAGTGGCGGCGAGGCCAGGAGGCGCCGTGAGGTTCAGGGTCGCGCTCTTTGGCAACGGTCCTTGCTCCCGGAAGAACAGCCCAGGGCGCTGGACCTCGAGCGAGCGCTGATCAGGTGCGAGCCGGACGCCAGGCCAGTGACGGGCCTCGCGGACAAGTCCTGCCGAGACTGGGTTCGCAAGCGCATAGCCGCAGGCCCCGACGATCGCGTCCTCGTCCTCCAGGCGAACGGCATTGTAGCTGCCTGGGGACCACACGCATTCGCTGCGGCCGTGCAGTCTGTTCAGCGCGCGCGCGAGCATGGCATCGAGCCACGCGGCGAATTCGGGTAGGCGGGCTGCGGGATCCGAGAGGACAAGGTGGTAGTGATTCGACATCACGCAGACGGTGTGCAGGAGGATGCCGAATCGCGCGGCGGCGATTGCCACGCAGAAGAGGAAGAGCTGGTTGACGAGCGCCGAGGGTCGCAAGAGGAACTGGCGCTGTAGGCACCGGCGAGTGACGAGGTAGGTTGCACCCGGCTCGAGGTATCTTGGCTTGGACATGCCTCGAGCGTCAGCAAGTCCAGTGCCGACGTTTCGCGGTCAGGGTTCTGCGGGGTTGCGCGCGCGACGGCGCGCTTTTTCCGGTATCCGGTCCGGCGCGTCCATTAGGCGGACGACGCACCCCATGGCCGCCGTGCGCCGACCCGGAACAAGCACGTTCATCAGCCGAGCGGTTAGGAACGGCCTGGGACAGATGGGCGACGAGGCGCTGCGGTGACTTCGTCCCCGTTGCCCGACGCTAGAATGCGGTTATTGGCGTCGACGCGCACGACCCTGGGTGCGTGGCCGCGGAGTTCGTGTTGCTCGAGCTCGACGAAGGTCGCGAGGATCACCAGGTCGCCAACCTGGTTGTGGTGTGCTGCCGCTCCGTTCACGCAGACTACGCCCGAACCGGGAGGGGCCGAGATCGCGTAGGTCTGCAGGCGCGTGCCGCGCGTGAGGTTCCAGATATGAACGGCCTCGTGCTCGACGATGTTCGCCGCCCGCATGAGGTCGGCGTCGATCGAGACACTGCCCTCATAGCTCAGGTCGGCGCCGGTCACCGTCGCGCGATGGATCTTGCCGCTGAAGAGCGTGCGTCGCATCAGGGCTCCTTCGTGCCCGCCCCGTCTCGGGGTCGAGCCAGGCCTCGGGGACCAATTCCACGTTCTCTCCTAGCGCCTTTTCAGAGGCGCAGCAAGCGGTCGGCGCGAGAATGGGTCGGAACGTGGGGGCCGCCGAGGATCCGCGCCGGTGCACGTTGAGCATGAAGATCTCCAGCCGCCCGACCAGGCTCGGCGGGAAGGCCTGCCCGTCGCTCTCGACTGCGATGAACGGGATCTCGTGTCGCCGTGCGTAGGGCTCGACCATCGCCTTGATCAGTCGTCCGGGGAGACAGGCAAACGGCGCGATCACGACGACTCCGTCGTAGCCTTGTCTGGCCGCTAGCGCTGCGGTGAGCGAGGAGACCGTCGCCTCGGTCTCGAACTCCACATGCGTGAAGCGATCCACCTCCTGCATGATGGCGCGCATATCGTGCGGGCAGTGGGGGATCAGTCCAGCGGGCTCGAGCAACTCGCCGATTCGTTCTTCGATCGCATGCGCAAACGCCATCTCGACCTGTACCCCGAGCCACTCGCCGGCTCCGCTTGCGAACGGGCGCTTCCACCAGGGCACGCGTCGGAGCCTGGTGCGTAGGCGCTGGTCGTGGCTGTAGTCGCAGTAGTTGACCCACTCGGTGATTCCCGTGATCTTGGGGAAGATTCGGTTGGCGATGAGGTGGTCGATGAGTTCCGCGGTCGAGTAGTCATCCCGCCGCACGTAGATCTCGCCGACCACGATCACCTTGCGCAGCTCGTCGAGCCTTCCGCGGCGCGGGATTGCCCTCAGCCGCGGCACCGCAACGTTCTCGAGGTAGGGGTAGAGCTTGCGGAGGTCCGTGCAGAGGATCTGCACGATCTCGTCCCAGATCTCGCGGTGTACCTTGAGCGCGGCGTCAGGATCGGCCGCGAGCAGACGAAGCGCGAACTCCATGTCCTTGAAGTTGTCGGCGAGAACGAGCGCGAACCAGGCGAGCTGCGAGAAATTCGGGCCCAGCTCCTTGTAGCCGTTGTCCGAGTTGAGATAGAGGACTGCCACGTTCTCGATCCCGAGGTCGCTGAACGTGCGCTCGTAGAACGGACCGTACTGGCCGGTCCGGCAGGGCCCGGTCGTCTTCGGCACGATGACCGCGAGCACCTCCTCGGGGGGCGGCGGGTTGGATTCGAGCCTGCGGAGGATCTGGCCGAGGACGAGCAGCGTCGGGATGCACTCCTTGCCGCTCGCGACCGCGCGCGCCAGCTGTAGCGTGCGGAGGTCAGCCGCAGGCAGGAACTCGGAGCGGATCCCATACTGCCCCGAGATCGCCGCCATCGCCTCTGTCGAGATCGAACCCATGGACGGCCAGACGAGCCGGACGCGGGGATGCGTGAGCGACATCGACTCGCCAGTGTTCGAATCCTCGACCGCAGTTCGCGCGCCATCGAGCCGGATGCGGTAGCGCTGTCGGAACCCGGGGTCGTTGATCTCCGCTTGTTTCATGCGATAGCCAGTGATGATGTCGAGGAAGGCCTCAACCCGTGTGTCCACTCCGGCGTCCGCGGTGTGACTGTCCATCTCGAGGACAAGGAAGGGCTTCTGGCCCATGAACCAGCGCACGAAATGGAGCAGAAAACTGTCGGGGGCGCAGCCGAAATTCGAGACGTAGCAGAGGAAGAGGTTCGGATGCTCCTTCACCTGTCGCGCGGCCTTCAGATTCTGTTGGCCGTAGAACCAGTACATGTTGTTCGAGATCTCTTCATCCCCAATCGGGAAGAAGTCGAACGGGATCACCTTGCAGCCGCGGGTCACGAACTTGCGCGGAACGCCCATGTTCGCCTCAGGCGCGAAGGCGTTGTAAGGCCGCCCGAAGAGCGCGATCACGATCTCGTCGCCCTCACGTGCCTTACGCAAGACCTCTGTCCCGATCTCGCGGCATCGCTCGAGGAAGGCGAGCTGGTTTCCCATCGCGACGCGGTAGGCGTCGAGCCCTTCCTGCTTGCTGAATCCGAGCCGCTCTGCCACCTCGATGAAGGGCGCCGATCCAGTCTCCTGCCCATCCTTGAAGGAGAGCACCGGCCGGAGGATCTTCTCGTCGGGAATGTCGAAGGCGGGGCGCAGGTAGTATGGGAGGCCCTGGGTGATCGGGCAGAGGGTGGCATGGACGTCCGCCTCCATGCTCTCGAGGTCGAGGAGATGCGGGAGGAAGAAGTAGTCGACACCTGCCTGCAGCAATTCCTCCGTCATGCCGTGCGCGATCTCGCCGGGGAGGCAATAGGCAGCCTCCGCGCGCTGGACCCCCTCCCGCAGGCTCTTACCGGCGAGGATCGTCCTAACTCCGAGCTCGTGGAAAAAATGAGCGTAGAGCGGCCAGAGGTTGTGGACGCTGAAGACGCGCGGGATGCCGACCACGGTCTCCCGACGAGGGCGGAACGACCCTGGGTCCGGTGCAAAGTCTCGGAATAGCATCGTCTCGCGGAGCTCGACGAAGTTCTCGACCTTGTCGAGCTCGACGCGCTTGCGGTGACGGAGTATTGCGTACTGATTGCAGCGCCCGCCGAAGTAGTACCGCCGCTTGTCATCGCCGACGAAGAGCGTCTGGATCGGGCAGCGGTTCTCGCAGGTCTTGCAGACGAATCCCTTGCCGTGGCCGATCGGTCGCGCGATCAGATCGTCCAGCGCATACCGTCCCTCGGCGAGCGCGCCCTCGGCGCGCTTCTGGAGCGCGAGCAGCGCCACCCCATATGCGCCGAGCAACTCGGGATCGGGCGGGACGAGAATCGGTTTGCCAAGCACGGCGGCGAACGCGGCCGGGACCGCCGGGTTCTTCGCGACGCCACCCTGGAGCACGATCGACGCGCCGATGTTGCGGTTCCCGACCACGCGGTTGAGGTAGTTGGAGACGATCGAAAAGACGATTCCGGCGACGACATCGGGCTTGTTCGCGCCTTCCTGGATCGCTTTGCGGATGTCGGAGTTGATGAACGCCGAGCAATGCTCGCCGAACCGGAGTGGTCCCTCGCTCAGGAGCGCAATCGGCCCGATCTCCGGTGCGCTGCGGATCGAGAGGTCGCCGAGCGCTGTCTCCTCCAGGAAGGACCCAGTGCCAGCACTGCATGCTTCGTTCATCGCGTAATCGATCGGTACCCCATTCTTCAGGAAGACGTATTTCGCATCCTGGCCGCCGATCTCGAACATCGTATCGATCTCGGGGCGAAAGCGAGTCGTCCCGACGCTGTGGGCGATGATCTCGTTGTAGACCCCGGCGGTCTCTACGAAGACGCCGAGCACCTCGCGGCTCGACCCCGTCGTGGCCGCGAGCGAGATGCGGAGGTCTTGGCTCGCACCGTTCGACTGCGCCCGAACCTGGCTACGGATCTCCTCGAGCACGCGGCGCAGCGCCGCAACGGGGTCGCCGTGTGTCCGGCCGTAGTGCGCCGCACAGATCTGCTTGGACTCGGCATCGACCAGCACCGCCTTGGTGGTCGTCGATCCGCCGTCGATCCCGAGCACGTACTCGCGGCCGGGGACGATTGGTCCGCGACTTGAGGGGAGCGACGTCACGAGCTCCG
>DYIW01000288.1 GCA_020723465.1 Phycisphaera mikurensis | reverse complement strand
GTCGTCGCCGCGCCGCGCATTCGGCCCCCCCGGCGCTCGCAACGCGGCCGCGGGGATTCCTGCTCAGGCTCTGAGGGTGCGGATTGCCGGCGCCGCGGTAGAATGGCGGTGCGCCGCGAGCGAGACCGTGGCGCGCGGGCAAGTCGATGGCGGACGAGAGCGACATCAAACCAGAGGCGGCGGGCGCGGCGAACCGGCTGCGCGGGTACCGAGTCCTCGTGGTGGACGACGAGGAGGACGCGCGCGCGTACCTCGTGGCGGTGGTTGAGGACGCGGGCGCCGAGGTGTTCGAAGCCGCCGACGGTGATCAGGGCCTCGCCATCGCGCGCGCGCGCAAGCCGGACCTGATCACCCTGGATCTCTCCATGCCGGGCCGGGACGGTGTCGAGGCTTTCGTCGACCTTCGCAGCAGCGTGGAGACCGCCGAGATCCCGGTGTGCATCGTCACCGGCCATCCGGAGTTCCGCAAGGTGCTCTACGACCGGCCGGTTCCGCGCCCCGAGGGCTACCTGGACAAACCGGTGGCCGAGGAGACGCTGCTCTCCACGCTGAGTCGCATCCTGCACCTGAGGGAGAAGAAGGACGCGAGGTCGCGGCGGGGCACGGAACCGCCCCGGTAGGCGCGGCCTCCCGGTGGAGGGGTTCAACCCGCGCGGCGCGGCTGGACGATATTGCGGAGACGTCCGGCGCCCGCACGAGCGGCGGCGGGCGGCGGAGTGACACCATGACTTTCCCCAACGAGGCTTCGCCGCTCGCCGGCAGCCGCATCCTGGTCGTGGACGACGAGGAGGATGCACGCACCTACCTCGTCACGGTGCTCGAGGACGCGGGCGCTCGGGTCATCGAGGCGGCCGACGGCGACGAGGGCATCGCGCTGGCCGTGCGCGAGCGGCCGGACCTCATCACGCTGGACCTGTGCATGCCGGGCCGGGACGGCGTCGCCACCTTCGACGTGCTGCGCAGCACCGCCGAGCTTGCGGACATCCCGATCTGTGTGGTGAGCGGTCACGCCGAGTTCAAGCAGGTGATCGCGCAGCGTTCCCTGCCGCCGCCCGAGGGTTTCCTGGAGATGCCCATCGAGGCGCAGGCCTTGCTTGCGGCAGCTCAGCGCATCCTGCGGGCGCGGACGGCGGCCCCGGCCCGGACACGCGGCTGACGAGCGCGCGCCGGGAAGCGCTCAGCGGGAAGCGATCAGCGATCAGCGGTCAGCGATCAGCGGTCAGCGGGAGGCGGGAGGCGGGAGGCGGGAGGCGGACGGCCGACAGCGACAGGTGTCAGCTTCCATTGGCCAGGAGCCCCTCACTCCCTGGCCTGTCTGCCGGCGAGGACGCGCAGCACCGAGAGCAGTGTATCCCGGTCCACGGGCTTGCCGAGCACTCCGTCCGGCCCGCGCACGTTCTCGCGTGAGCCGAGGTAGGACTGGCAGTCGTCCTCCAGGATCTTGTCGTGTCCGGTGATGACGACGACGGGCAAGTCGGACCACTCCGGGTTCCTGCGGATGTTGAGCAGCAGGTCGAGCCCGGAGCGGCCGGGCATGAGGATGTCGATCAGGATGGTGTCGGGCCGGTGGCGGCCGAGCTCGGCCAGGGCGGCGTTGGTGCTGCGCGCCGCGCGCACCTCGTAGTCGTGGTCCTCGAGGAAGGAGGAGAGGTACTCGATGACGTCCGGATCGTCGTCCACGATGAGGATCTTCCCGCTTCGGGGCGGCGTCTTGGGCGTCCGTTCGGTCATTCCGCCTCCCGCGGCTCGGTGCTGGGCCGCGCCTCCAGCGGCAGCCTGACCAGGAAGCGCGTGCCGTGTCCCGGCTCGGACTCCACCTTGATGGAGCCGCCGTGCTTGTCCACGATCTTGTTGGTGATGAACAAGCCGAGGCCCGTGCCCTTGAGGCCCTTGGAGGAGAAGAACAGCGAGAAGATCTTCTCGCGCGTCTCCCGATCCATGCCGATGCCGTCGTCCTCGACCTCGAAGATCATCCACGGGGGCGCGCGGCGCGCCGAGAACTTGACGCAATGCTGGTCCTGGCCTTGGTCGGCGCGGCAGGCGTCGAGCGAGTTCTCCAGCAGGTTGACGAGGGCGGCTCGCATGGCGCCGGCGTCTCCCTGCAGGCTGCCGCAGTCCGGGGCGACATCCACCTCGAGCCGCACGCCCTGGTCGGCGGCCTTCTTCGCCAGGAGTTCGCCGATGTCGCGCACCAGGGCGGCGGCGTCGATGTCGGTCACGACCAGCTCGCGGTCCTTGGCGTAGTAGAGGATGTCCAGGACCATGCTGCGGATGCGGTCCACGTTGCGCTGCACCATCGCCCAGCCCTTGCGCACGCGTTCCGGCTGGTCCTTCTGGAAGCCGGAGTTCACCAGGTAGATGCCCCCGTCCAGGCCGGTGAGCAGACCCTTGATGCCGTGCGAGATGGAGCCCACGAGCAGGCCGATGGAGGTGAGCTGGGACTGCAGCTCGCGGATCTGCGTGATGTCGGTCGCCATCTCGATGACCGAGTCGATGCGTCCGTCGGGCCCGGGCAGCGGCGCCGTGACGCACAGCACGTTGACCTTGGCGCCGGTCGGCGACACCACCACTTCCTCGTGCTCGCGCGCCTGGCCGTCGGCGAGCGTCTGCAGCGCCGGACACACCAGGCACTGCTCTTCGCGGTGCTTGAAGACGCGATAGCAGTGGTGGCCCACGGCCGGGCCGAAGGTCTCGCGGAAGCGGCGGTTGGCGTGCTGGATGAGGCGGTCCACCCCGAGCACCGAGATGAAGCAGGGCACCTCCTCGAAGAGCATGGCGAAGCGTTCCTGGCTGCGGCGCAGCAGGCCCTGCAGGCGCTGGGTCTCGCTGATGTCGGTGTGCATCTCCATCACCGAGACGATGGCGCCCGAGGCGTCGCGGATGGGCGTGGTGTGCACCATGACCGCGACCTCCTGCCCGGTGCGCGTCTTGAGGCGCTGCTCGCTGCAGTGGCTCTGGCCGTCGGCGAAGGTCGCCTTCACCGGGCAGTCGGGGCAGACCTCCTCGCGCCCCTTGTAGACGCGGTAGCAGAACTCGCCGAGGCGCTGGTCGAAGTCCTCGTGGAAGCGCCTGTTCCCATCGATGATGCGGAAGTCGCGGTCATGCACCGACAGGTAGCAGGGCATCTCCTCCCAGTACTGGCGGTAGTCGCGGTTCATGGCCCGCGCTGCTCAGGCCTTGCGCTTTTCGAGCTCGAGAATGCGCCGCAAGTTGGCAACGAGATCCTCCGCCTTGACCGGCTTGTTCATGTAGCCCTCGGGCGGGGTCACCGGCCGGTCGTAGATCAGCTTCCGGAACTCCGGGTGGCCGGTGATGATGCATACCTGGATCTGGGCGATTTGGGGAGTCCGGCGCAGCTCGGAAAAGGTCTCGACCCCGTCCTTGCCCGGCATGGAGAGGTCGAGCGTGATCAGGTCGGGCCGCTCCTTCAGCGCCACGCGGATGGCTTCGGCGCCGTCCCTGGCCTGAAGGACCGAGGCGCCGGCGTCCTCGAGGACGGTGCTGAGGAAGGTGCGCGCGTCCTCCTCGTCGTCCACCACGAGGATGCGCCGGCCGGCGAGCGCGTGGCCGTCCCGGGAGGCGACGGCGCCTGCCGCGACGGCGACCCGCGGCGCCCCCTCTTCCGCCGGCTTGGGCTCGTCGAGCACGAGCGCCTCGGCAACCAGGTCGACGAGCTGCTTGACCTGGCAGTCGAGCTTGTAGTGCTTGATCAGGTCGCCGAGGCCGTCCACGCAGTTGTGGCACGAGGTCACCACGATCTTCGCGCCGGTGGCGGCGATCTGGTCGGCCTTGACGCGCGCCGACTTCAGGCGCCGCGGCGCGTACTCGGACATGGACATGGCCCCGCCGCCGCCGGTGCAGCAGAAGTTCTCCGTGCGGTTGGGGTACATCTCCTGGAAGTCCGTCGTCACCAGGCGCAGCAGCTCGCGCGGCTCCTCGTAGAAGCCGCAGCTTCGCGCCAGGTTGCACGAGTCGTGATAGGTGACGCGCGCGGAGTTCTTGGTCTTGTCGACCTTGATGCGCCCTTCCTTGATGTAGCGCAGCATGGTCATGACCGAGCTTTCCATGACGAACGGCACGGTCATTCCCGCCCAGTTCGGCGCCTCGCAGCGCGTGGAGCGATAGCCGTGGCCGCATTCCGAGATCACCAGGCGCTCGCCGCCCAGCTCCGCGACCTTCTCGAACACGCGCCGGCCGGCCGCGCCGCCGAGCTGGTCGTCGCCGGAGAAGAGGCCGAAGTTGGTCTGGTCCCAGCCCTCGCTGGCCATGGTCCAGCTCTCGCCCGCGGCGTAGAAGATCAGCGCGGCGCTCTTGATCGTGCGCGGGTCGTACTTGGCCTCGCGCGGATTGATGGCGTAGACCACCTTGGCGCCCTTCTGGTCCACCGGGATGGCGGCGCGGTTGTGCCCCAGCTCCTCCGCCAGCTCCTCGGACATCCACTCGAGCGTGTCGAGGAAGTCCTCCTTGAGCACGCCCATCTGGTTGCCGATCTCCCACTGGTCCTTGCTCACCACGCGCACGCCCTCGGGCATGACGCCGACGCTGGTCAGGAGGCCGCGCATCATGCGGTTGAGGGTGGCCGTGTCCACGCCCATCGGGCAGTTGAAGGTGCAGCGCCGGCAGTTGGTGCACGTGCCGAAGGCGATGTCCTTGAGCTTGTCCAGGTCCTCGTCCGTGAGCGGCGTATGCGCGCCGACCCACCACGGGAAGACGCGGCCGGTCCAGTCGCGATAGCGCTTGAACAACTTGCGGATCTGGTCCGCCTTGTAGGACGGCGTCATGCGCGGGTCGTCCGGGCTGGCGAGCGCGTAGTGACACGCCTCGTGGCACATGCCGCAGTGGATGCATCCGACCAGGGAGCCCACCACCTGGCGCGGCAGCTTCTTCTTCTTGAGCAGCTCCTCGAGCTTCTTGACCTTGTACGACTTCTCTGTCTTGCTCACGTGGGGCTCCATCAGCTCCGCGAGTACGGGTAGCTGCCGCGATGTCCGAGGGTGCGGCCGATCCAGTACCTGGTGAAGGGGTAGTAGAGGTAGTGGGAGATCTTGGAGAAGGGCACGTAGACCAGGAAGAAGCTGGTCGCCAGCAGGAAAGCGATGAGGTAGGCCACGCTGGCGAAGCGCGCGACGCCGGCCAGGTGCGCCTGCGCGAACACGCCGAGCAGGAACCAGACGGTGAGCATCACCAGCGAGAAGTAGTCGTCCGGCGTGCTGATGAGGCGCATCACCGGGCGCAGCACGCGCCGCGCGATGCGGTACAGGGCGACAAGGAACGCCGCCGCCAGGGCCGTGCCAAAAGTCCAGGCCGCCGCCGGTCCGGCCACGAGGTCGCGGTCCAGGCTGCTGAGGAAGGCCAGGCTGATTCCTGCCACCACGCCGAGGTGGAAGACGACGAATGTGGCGTAGAAGGCCAGCCCCTTGGGCTTGCGCGTGCTCTCCATGGCCCAGGGCATGATCACGTTGCCCAGGGAGTAGAGGCCGCCTCGCCTGGCGGTGGACTGCGCCGGGTTGCCGGGCGCCGACCGGTCGCTCGCCCGGCCGAAGCGGAACAGCCACCAGAGCCTGAGGGCGTAGACCGCGCCCATGAAGGCGAGGGCCATCCAGTGGACGGCCTCGACCGTGGCCAGCAGACTGCTCGGTTCATGCGGTGGCATGCTTCCCTCCGCCTTCGATGACTGCCTTGAACGGCCCGAACTCGCGCGAGTCGAGGGCGACGAACAGCACCTGCCGCAGGCTGGTCTCGCCCTGCAGGTGCGCGGCGACCGTGTCCACCATCACCCGGGCGCAGAGGTCGAGCGGCACCTGGTAGAGGCCGGTGCCGATCGGCGGGAACGCGAGCGTGCCGACGCCCTTCTCGTCCGCGCGCCGCAGCGCGGCCTGCGTGGCGCGGCGCAGCTTGCCCTCGACGTCCTCCTCGTGGAACTTGGGGCCGTTCACGTGGATGATGAGGCCGGCCTTGAGCTTGCCGGCGCTCGTCACCAGCGCCTCGCCCACGGGCAGCCGGCCGAGGGCGTCGAGCTCCTTCTGGATGGCGATGCCGCCGCGCTGCTGGATCGCTCCGCCGTAGCCGGAGCTGAGCTTGAGGTCGGCGGTGATGTCGTACACGAAGGCGTCGACCTCCATGTCGGTGATATCGCCGCGCACCAGGCGCATGGTCCGCTCGCCGATCTTCTTCTCGACCACTCGTTCACCTCCAGGGATCCTGCGGCCCGACCGGCTCGGCAGGCTCCTCACTTCTCCGTTCTCGCCGGCCGTCCGGCCCGGCGCGCGCCGCCGGCACGGGAAGCCCGGCGCCGGCGCGTCTCCACGGAATGTTCCAGCTCCTCCACCCTCCGGTACCAGTTCGCGTCGAGCAGGTCCGCCAGGGTGTAGCCATGCACCACGTCCTGGATGCCCGTGTTGATCAGGGAGTAGAGCAGGCGGCACTCGCAGTAGTCCGACAGCGGGCAGGAGGCCGTATCTTCGATGCAGTCGACCACGCAGATCGGACCGATGGCCGCCTCGATGATCTCACCGATGGTGATGTCCTTGGCCGGCCGGGCGAGCCGGTAGCCGCCGAGCCTGCCGGAAACCCCGCGCAGCACGCGCGCGTTCTTCAGCGCCAGGGCGAGCTGCTCCAGGTAGCCGCGCGAGAGGCCGGTGCGCTGCGCCACGCCGCTCAAGCTGACCGGCGCCCGCTCGCCGCCGTTCTTGGCGACGTCGAGCATGATGCGCAGGGCGTAACGGGCGCGCGTGGACAGCTTCATGCGCCGCTCCTCAAAGCGAGGTGGAAGCGTCGATGTTAATGCAGTTGTCCTAGTAGTCAACTAGGAGTTCGGCTTTTCGCCGGCGACGAAAGGCCGGGCCCGCTCGTACCGCGGGCGCGCCCTGTCTTCGTCCCCGGCGTCGCTCGTTGTTTCGAGCGCGCGAGCGCGGTATCCTCCAGCCGAGCAGACCAGCAGGCCGCGCGTCGGACGCGCGGATGATCAGACCGGAGGAACCATGCCCCAGCGCACGGCGCTCGTCATCGATGACGAGCCGGACATCACTACGTACCTGGAAACGCTGCTCGCGGACGCGGGATGGATGGTCAAGGCCGCCAACAGCTCCGCCGCGGGGCTGGCCCTCTTCGAGCAAGTGCGCCCGGACGTGGTCATCCTGGACATCATGATGCCGGAGCGGGGGGGGTTGAGCACGCTGGTGGCGATCCGCAAGCACGCCCAGCTTGGCCGCACTCCGGTGGTGCTCCTGACCGGCGTGCAGGAGCACCTGACGGCGGACTACAAGGCCTTCCTGGATCGAGTGAAGAGCCACAAGGCCGACGCCTACCTCGAGAAGCCCGTGGATCCGCCGCGGCTGCTGAAGACCCTGGACGAGGTCACCGCCAGGAAGTAGCCGAGCCCGCAAACGCGCGGAGCCCCCGGGGAGCAACGCTCCGCGGGGGCTCCTGGCGTCTCGTGCCCAGCAACGGCGGGCGCCGCCGGGTGGGTGGTAGCAGCGGGCTACTTCTTCTTTTCGGCG
>DYIW01000287.1 GCA_020723465.1 Phycisphaera mikurensis | reverse complement strand
GGCTGGTGGGGATGGCAGAAGTCCCGGCTGCAGGGAAGATCTGAGCGGGTTCACGCGCGAGGAAACGCCGTCGGCGGACCGGCGGCGGCCGCGCCCGGACGACGCGGCTGGACGATTGGCGCTCACACTCTCAGCTTGATCCGTGCCGAACAAGGTCGGCAGCGAGGCCGCGAGCCTCGCGGCGTGCGGGTGCGGTGTGCGGGGGGATTCCTCGCCTGCCGCGACCATCCTGCGACGGAGCACTTCGTCGACTGGCGGCGCGCAGCGTGCTGCTACGACTTGGGGCGGCGCCCTTCTCCGGGGCGCGTCGCGCCCGAACGCAGCAGGCGCAGGTTGTTGCCCGCGTCGCGCACCGCGGTCGCGGCGCTCTCGCGCGCGAACGAGTCGGCGTCCGGATCGGCGAGCACGCGCTTGCCTTCCTCGAGGGCGCGCTCGTAGAGCAGAGCGGCGCGCTCCAGGTCGCGGCGCAGGTGATAGTGCAGGATGAGGGCCGCGTCGTTCAGCAGGTTGGGGTTACTGCCGTCGATCTCGAGCGCCCGCAGGTAGGCGGCGTAGGACTCCTCGTAGCGACCGGTCTCGCGGCAGAAGAAGGCGTAGTTGTTCCAGTCGTCGGCGCTGGTCTGCAGGATCTCCGCCGAGAGATGGAACAGCTCGCGCGCCGCCTCCAGGTCGCTCGCGCGGAAGGCCCGGTCCGCGAGCGAGCGAATGAGCAGCGCCTCGTCGCGTGGCTCCGGCTGGGAGGCGATCGTCTCCAGCAGCGCGGCGAACGCCTGCTGGCCGCCCGCGGCCTGCTCGCCGAGAAGGTCCGCCGCCTCATCCTGGCGGTCGTCGCGCGCCAGGCCGCGCGCGCGTTGATAGCAGCAGGCGGCCGCGAGCTCGGGATCGAGGCGCGCGGCCTCGGCCAGGTCGCGGTCGAGCTGCTCGGCGTCGCGCACGGCCGCGGCGGCCAGACCCCGCTGGTAGAGGGCGCGCGCCCGCCCGCGCCGGCGCTCCTCGCCTTCCTGCCAGCGCGCGGCGCTCGCGACCACGTCGTCCAGGAGCCGGGCGTAGCGCTTCCGGTCCTCGAGCGACCCGGCCAGCAGGCGGCTCAGGTTCTCGTAGCTGTCGCTGATGGTCGGGTCGGCGACGAGCGACTGGCGAAACCACTCGATCGCCGCCTCGGTGTCGCCCGCCTGCATGTCCACCCAGGCCAGGCCGTTCAGGGCGAAGCCGTTGTCCGGTTCGATCTCGAGCGCGTCGCGATAGGCACGGCGGCACAGCTCCTTGGCGTCCTCGGCCGCCTCGGCGCCGCGCATGCCCAGGATTTCCCAGTAGGTGCCGAAGCGCAGGCTGCCGAGCTCGAGCAGCGTGTCGACGTGGCGCGGCTCGAGGTCGTGCGCCTTCTGCACGAGCTGCAGGGCCTCGTCGCGCAGCCCCTGCTCGCGCGCCACGCGCGCCGCGCCGAGCCAGGGTGCGGCCGCTTCGGGCCGCGCCGCCGCCGCCTTTTCGTAGAAGCGGCGCGCGTCCAGGAAGGCCAGGCCCGCGGCCGCGGGGTCGTCGTTCCAGGCGGCCTGGCGCCCCTGCAGCGAGAGCGCGTCCGCGAGCGCGAGCAGCACGTCCGGATCATCTTCGCGGAGGTGCAGGGCCGAGACCAGCGTGTCCACGGCGGCCGTGGTCTCGCCGAGGGCCGCCTGCGCGCGGCCGAGCCCGAGCAGCACGCGCAGGTCCGGCGGCGCCGCGTCCGCGAGGCGCGCGAACTGTTCGAGCGCCTCCTCAGCGCGACCGGCTGCGAACGCCTGCGCGGCGCGCGCCAGCAGGTTCTCGTCGACCGGCACGGCCGGCTGCTCCGGAGCGTTGGGCTCCTCCGGCGCGGCGGGCGCCGGTTCCGGCGGCGCCGGCGTCTCCTGGGCGAAGGCGGACCGGGAGGCGAAGAGCGCGGCCGGCAACAGGAGGACGGGAAGCGTTCGGCGAAGAGAGGTGCGGTTCAGCATGGCTGGTTCGTTCCCGCGGTCAGGGAAGCCTCGTCATTCCGCGCCGGAATCCTCTGGCTCTGCTGCCGTGGCCAGCAGGGCCTCGACGCGCTGCAAGAGCTCGGCGAGCTCGGCGTTCTCGGGCGCGGCCTGCTCCAGGAAGTGCTTCAGGCTGCGGAGGTCGGCCAGCGCGCCGCGATCGGCCGGGGCCTGCTGCAGCGCGCCCGCCGCTGCCTCCACGGTCCTCTTGAGGAAGTCGACGTCCTGGCGCGCGAGCGCGAGGCGCAGCAGGCCGAGCTGCAGGTCGAGGCGGCCGCCGTCGAAGTCGCGCAGTCTGGCGAAGGCCTGCTCCGCCTCGGCGAAGCGCTCCTCCTGGGTGTAGAGCACGCCCAGGTTGAGCAGGGCGTCGCCGAGCGCGGAGCGCAGGTAGGCCTCCTGCTCGGGATCCTCGCGCGCCGCCGGGTACTGGGCCTCGCCGAGCGCGATCGCCTTCTGGAACAGCTCCTCGGCGCGCGCCAGGTCGGTGTTCAGGTGATAGAGCAGGATCAGGCCCGTGTCGTTGACGGTGCGCACGTCGTCCGGCGCCAGCTCGAGGCAGCGGCAGTACGCCTGGTACGACTCCTCGTAGGCGCCGGCGTCGCGCGCGAACAGGGCGTAGTTGTTCCACCAGCTCGGGTCGCCGGCGACGAGCGTCGTGGCCCACTTCCAGAACTCGGCGAGCGCCCGCATGCGGTCCGCGGCGCCTCCCTCGCCGCCCGCGGCCAGGTAGAGGGCATCTCCCAGGTTGGCGACGTCGCGCCGCACGGCCTCGCTGCCGGGAGCGTGCGCGGTCTCGATCGCGGCGCGCGCCTCCGCTGCCGCGCTCAGGGCGGCGCCGAAGTCGCCCATCGCGCCGAACACCCGGACGATGCCGGCGCGGTGGAAGGCGACGTAGCGGGCGTCCGTGGCGAACGCCGGATCGAGCACGGCCGCCTGCTCGAAGCAGGGGAGCGCCGCGGCCAGCGCGGCGCGCGCCTGTTCGAGCAGGTCGAGCGCCTCGGGCCGGGTCGCGGCCGCGGCCGCGTCGAGGCACAGCTTGTCGGCCTTGGCGGCGAGGAGCTGGCCCTGGTAGTTGCGGCAGCGGCAGCGCGCCGCGGCGCCCAGGTCGCCGAAGGAGAGTCCCTCGTAGAAGCTGGCGAGCCGGTCATAGCTGAGGACATCGCCCAGGTAGCTCCACAGCTCGGCGTGCGGCTCGTCGGTCATGGGGTCGAGGGCGATGGCGGCCTGCAGCAGGCCGATCGCGCCCTCGGCGTCGCCGGCGGCCTTCCTGAGCCAGGCCAGGCGCTGGATGGGCAGGACCGAGGCGGGCGCGAGCTCGGCCCAGCGCAGGTAGAGGCGCTCCGCCTCGCTGCGCGCCCCGGCCGCCAGGTAGTCGTTCTCGGTGTTCACCCATTGGCCGAAGCGGCTGGCGTGGAGGTCGCCGGCGAGCCGCAGCACCGCGGCGTCGGAGCAGCCCAGCTCCACCGCCTTCGCCAGCACGGAGTCGGCCGTCTCCTCACCCTGCGAGTCGAGCACGTGGCCGAGCAGGACCTGCGCCATGGCGTCGTTCTGATCGGCGGCGACCAGCTCCTCGGCCAGGCGCCTGGCCTGCTCCAGGTCTCCCAGGTACCAGGCGTTCCAGGCAGCGTCGTACTTGGTCGCCTCCTGGGCGGCGAGCACGCCGGAAAGGAGCGCGGCAACCAGGGCGATGAGCGCCAGCGATCTGCAGCACGTGAACACGGCGATCTCCGCGGGTCGTTCCGGTCGGGTGACCGATGATCCCCCCTGGTAACGCCGGCGGGGGGTGCGAGTAACGCTTCCGTCTCGTCTCAGCAAGCGGCGGCCCATTCGGCGGGCCTGGTCCCGTCCGTCCTGAGCGAGATTCGGGCAGCGACGAGGGGACGGGACGAGTGAAGCCGACTAGACTACCGGCCGCGGCGCGTGTGCTCAAGTCGGGGGGTGCCTCTGTCCGGCGAGCCCGAGATCGTTCCGATGACGGCGGAGACGTCGATCCAGGGTCCTGACCGGATCGTGCGGCTGCGCGGGGACCTGCTGCGCGGCCACATCGCTGCGGTCGAGCGCGCGGTGGACGAGGCGCTGCTTTCGGGCGCGGACGTGCTGCTCGACGCGCGCGGCGTGGGGCGCTTCGATTCGGCCGGTGCCGAGTTCCTGGTGCGGCGGCTCAAGGCGGCGGAGGGCCGGCTGCTGCTCCGGAACGCGCGCCCGGAGCTGCGCGCCTTCCTCGAGGCCCTGCCGCCGCCGGAGATGTTCAAGGGGGAGATGACTTCGTTCCTCAAGCCGGCGGTCGCGGACCTCCTGGTGGACACGGCCACCGAGGTGGTGGAGCGCATCACCGACAAGGTGCGGCGCTTCGTCATCCTCTTCCTGCAGTTCGTCTACTTCGTGACCATCGGCCCGTTCCTGGGCCACCGCGTGCGCCTGGACCGCAGCGCGGGCGAGATCGTCGCCGTGGGCATCGACGCCCTGCCCATCGTCTCGCTCGTGGCCGTGCTCATGGGGCTGATCCTCGGCTTCCAGTCCGCGTCCCAGCTCGAGAAGTTCGGCGGCGAGGGGCTCTACATCTTCTCGGCCAACCTGGTCGGCGTGGCGATCACGCGCGAGATCGGGCCGATCCTCACGGCGATCCTCATCGCCGGGCGCAGCGGCTCGGCCATCACCGCCGAGATCGGCACGATGGCGGTGACCGAGGAGCTGGACGCGCTGCGCGTCATGGGCCTGAATCCCGTGTCCTTCCTGGTCGTGCCCAAGATTCTGAGCCTGGTGGTCGCGCTTCCCTGCCTGGTGATGTTCGCCGACCTGGTGGGCGTCGGCGGCGGCTTCATCACCGGCTGCCTGGTGCTGGGCGTGCCCTTCTCCGAGTACTGGGGGCAGACGCAGGAGGCCATCCACCTGAGCGACGTGTTCACCGGCCTGGCGAAGGCGGCGGTGTTCGGCCTGCTCATCGGCCTGACCGGCGCCGCGCACGGCATGATGGTGCGCGGCGGCTCGACCGACGTGGGCCTGAAGACCACCTCGGCCGTGGTCGTGTCCATCGCCCTGGTGATCTGCTTCGACCTCATCTTCACCATGCTGTTCTTCCTGGGGGACGTGTGAGCGCGGAAGTCGCCGAGCCGGTCGTGGTCAAGGACCTGTGCGTGAGCTACGGCGAGCGCGCGATCCTGCGCGGCGTGGACTTCAAGGTGAAGAAGGGCGAGATCTACGTGCTCATGGGCCCCTCCGGCTGCGGCAAGACCACGGTGCTGCGCTGCCTGGTTGGGCTCTTGCGGCCCAGTTCCGGCACGGTGACGGTGCTGGGCCGGGAACTGAGCAGCCTGGACGAGGATCAGCTCGACTCCTTCCGGCCGCAGGTGGGCATGCTCTTCCAGTTCGGCGCGCTGCTCAACTCGATGTCGGTCGGCGACAACGTGGCGCTGCCCCTGCGCGAGCGCACCGGCCTCGACCCGGCCACGGTGCACGCCATCGTCAAGCTCAAGCTGTCGATGGTCGGCCTGGAGGGCACGCACCGCCGCATGCCGGCCGAGCTGTCCGGCGGCATGCGCAAGCGCGCCGGGCTGGCGCGCGCCATGGTGCTCGATCCGCAGGTGTACTTCTTCGACGAGCCGACCTCCGGGCTCGATCCGGTGACGGCCGCGGAGTTCGACCAGCTCGTGCTCACCTTGAAGCGGGCGCTCGGCATGACCGCCGTGGTGGTGACGCACGACCTCGATTCGGCCTTCCGCATCGCCGATCGCATGGGCGTGCTCATCAACGGCCGGCTGGTCGCCGAGGGCACGCCCGAGGAGATCCGCAGCGTCAAGGAAGGCCGCATCCACAGCTTCGTGAACCGGACGCCCCGCGCCGGCCAGGACGACCGCGACGTCTGGGCCAGGTTCTTCGTCTATGCGTGAGAGCGCGGCGCGAGTGGCCGCGCTCCGGGAGTGGTAGATGGCATCGAGGCAGCAGAAGGTCTTCGCCGGCTTGTTCATCGTCGCCACCGTCGCCCTGCTGGTCGGCGTGGTGGCCTTCATCGAGCGCTGGAACCGCGCGCGCGGCGAGGAGTACACCGTGCACTTCCCGGCCGACATGTCGGTGGACGGCCTGTCGAAGGGCGCCAAGGTCAAGTTCAAGGGCGTGCCCATCGGCCGCGTGGCCGAGGTGGACCTGCAGGACGGCCCGGCCGGGCCGTTCGCCGTGGCGCTGCTCGAGGTCGAGACGCGCTTCACGCCGTTCCTGAACGCGCGCACGCGCGCGCGCCTGGTGATGGGGGGGATCACCGGCAGCTTCTCCATCGACCTGACGGACATGGAGGATTCGGTGCAGGACGCCGTGGCCCAGACTCGCGCCGACGAGGAGTGGCGCGCCGCCGAGCCGCCGGTGATCCACGCCGAGGAGAGCAACCTGGCGCGCATCCTGGAGCGCACGCCCGAGGTGATCCAGGAGGCGCACGAGCTGGTGGCGCGCCTGAACGGCGTGCTCGTGGGCAACGAGGCGCGCTTCTCCGGGATCCTGGCGGCGCTGGACGTGCTGGCCGCCGAGGCCACGCCGCGCCTCCTGGCGGTGCTGGAGCGCGCCGACCAGGTGCTCGACCGGGCGGACGAGCGCGTGCTCGCCCGGGGCGGCGCGCTCGACCGCGCCGAGGAGTCCTTCGAGCTGGCGCTCGAGCGCCTGACGCGCGACGTGTCGCAGGCCGCGGGCCGGGTGGCGGCCGATGTCTCGCGCACGCTCGCCGCCACGGAGGAGCCGACGGTGCAGGCGCTGGAGGCGGTGCAGGCGGCCCTGGCCGACATCCAGACGCTGGCGCGCGAGATGCACGACGTGCTGCGCGGCAACCGCGAGGCGTTTCGCGAGATGGTGGCGGAGCTGCGCGACGCGTCCGAGGCGGTGGAGAAGCTCATGCTGGAGCTGAAGGGCAACCCCGCGGCGCTGATCTGGGGCGAGCCCGCGGCGGATCGGAGGGCGCCATGAAGACGTCCGCGCTGTTCCTTGGCGCGCTGGCCGTGCTCGCCGCGTGCGGCACCACCGCGCCCGTGGTGCACCTCTACGACCTCGCCCCGGCGCCGCCGCCCGCGGCCGCGACCGCGCTCTCCCTCACGCTGCGGGTCGAGCCCTTCACCGCGCGCGCCGGCAGGGATCAGCACGAGTTCGCCTACGGCGGCGCCGGCCGCCTCTACCACCACGACCTGCACCGCTGGCTGCTGCGTCCCTCGGAGGCGGCGGAGCGGGCGGCGCTCGAGGGCCTGCGCGCCGCCGGCGCCTTCCTGCGCGTGGACGGCCCGGGTGAGGGCAGCGCGGCCGACCTGGTCCTCGCGGCCGACGTCCACAGGTTCGAGCAGGAGTTCGCCGGCGAGCGCGGCGAGGGGCCTTCGGTGGCGCGCGTGGAGATCGAGGCGCGGCTGGCGCGCGCCGAGGCGGGCGCGGCGCCGCTGCACTTCTGCGCCCGCGGCGAAGCGGAAGTCGGCGCCCCGGATCGCGAGGGAGACCGCCGCGGCGTGCGCGACGCTCTCGAACAGGCGCTCGCCGCGGCGATTGCAGAGCTCTGCGCGCGCGTGGCGCAGGGTGCGGCGACCC
>DYIW01000286.1 GCA_020723465.1 Phycisphaera mikurensis | reverse complement strand
GCTCTTCGCGCGCCACGACCTGCCGCTGGTCGAGGTCGCGCTCCTCTTCGAGGCGGGCGCGGACCGCGTGGCCGATCCTCCGAGCCAGGAGGGCGCGACGGAGCTCCTGGCGAGCCTGCTCTCCGAGGGCGCGGGCGAGCGCGACGCGCCCGCCTTCGCCGCGGCGCTGCAGAGCCTCGGCGCCGAGTTCGAGGCCTCCGCCACGCGCGGGGGGATCGGCGTGACGCTCTCCACCCTGCGCCGGAGCTGCGCGCCCGCGCTGGCCCTGCTGGCCGACGCCGTGCTGCGGCCGCGCCTGGCCGAGGAGGACTGGCTGCGGGTCAAGAGCCTGCACCTCGAGGAGCTGAAGCAGCAGGAGGACATCCCCGAGGCCGTGGCCGCGCGCGTGGCGCGCCGCGTCCTGTTCGGCGCGGAGCACGCCTGCGGCCGGCCGCTCGACGGCACGGCCGCGTCCGTGGCCGCGATCGAGCTGGCGGACGTGGCCGCGCTCCGCCGCGCGCTCCTTCATCCGGCGCGCGCGCGCCTGATCGTGGCTGGCGACCTGACCGCGGCCGACGCCCGCGCGCTGCTCGACGAGGCCTTCGGCTCGTGGACGGCGCCGGACGAGCCGGCGGGCAGCCCCGCGCTCCACGACATGCCGCAAGGCGACGCGCTCCGCGTCTACCTGGTCGACCGCCCGCGCGCGGTACAGACCGTCATCCACTTCGCCCTGCCCGGCATCGCCCGCGGCGACGCGCGGCGCCTGCCGTACGAGCTGATCGGCACGGTGCTCGGCGGCACCTTCACCAGCCGCCTGAACTCGAACCTGCGCGAGGACAAGGGCTTCACCTACGGCGCCGCTTCCGCGTACGCCATGGAGAAGCGCTGCGGCCTGTTCGGCGCCTTCTCCAGCGTCCACGCCGAGGCGACCGGCGCGGCGCTCACGGAGTTCCTGGGGGAGTTCGCGCGACTCCGGACCGGCGACGTCACTGCCGAGGAAACCGAGAAGGCGCGCGGCGCGTGGCGCGCCGAGGCCGTGGACACCTGCGCGAGCCTGTCCGCCCTGGTGGAGGAAGCGGCCGCGCTCTTCCAGGCGGACCTGCCCTTCTCGACCTTTGCCGCGGATCTGGCCGCGCTTCCCGGCGTCACGGCCGAGCAGATGAACGCCCTGGCCAGGGGCGCAATCCCGCTGGAGCAGGGCGTGCTGGTGCTCGTGGGCGACGCCGCGCTCGTGCGCGAGCAGGCGGCCGCGGCCGGCCTGCCCGAGCCCATCCTGGTCGACGCGGACGGCGAAATCGTGCGCTGAGCGGCCGCTGTCGTCAGGCGTCCGTCACACCGTCGAAGAAGTCCACGGCGCCGGTCTCCAGCGAGTACTCGGCGCCCACCACCAGGAGTCCGTCTTTCTGGATCAACTCCTCGAGAAAGCGCGATCCGTGCCGCAACTGGTTCGCGGAAGCGCGGATGTTGGCCCGGACGGCGTGTTGCTCCAGAGCATCCGGATCATGCCTGAACTCCGTCGCCAGCAACGGTTCCACGGACGGCCGCACCCGGTCGACGATCGAGCGCAGGCCTGCTGACTGCGTGACCGTCGGCTGGCGCAGCTCCTCCAGGGTCGCCTGAACTGCCCCGCATCGTGTATGCCCCAGGACCACGACCAGCCGTGTGCCAAACTGCGTCGCGGCGAACTCCACGCTGCCGATTTGCGAAGCCGCGACGATGTTGCCGGCCACGCGGATGACGAACAGGCGGCCAAGGCCCTGGTCAAAGACGATCTCCGCCGGCACGCGCGAGTCGGAGCAACCGAGAATGATGGCGAACGGCTCCTGTCCCGTCGCCAGCTCATAGCGACGCACCTGGCTCGAGTGCGTTTCGATGCTCCGAACGTCGGACAGGAAACGACGGTTCCCATCTCGCAGGCGTTCGAGCGCCACCCGTGCTGAGATCATCTTCGCCTCGCTCTCGTCCGGCCGTCCCAATACAGGCTACCGCAGGGGCGAGCGCTCGGCGCCTTCCCGCGGCCGCGCGTCCTCGCCCTCGCCGAGCCGCCGGTAGAAGAGCGCCTCGCGGCCGGAGAGGCGCTGCTCCTGGATGCGCCGGCGGATGAGGTCGAGGTCCACGTCGCGCGGCTGGCCGAGCGCGGCCGCGGCAGCCGACGGCGCGCCCGCGCCCTCGCCGCGGACGATGAGCCCGCCGAGAAGGAACGCGGCGGCGATGCCCGCGGCCAGCACGAGGTCGCGGCGGCCGAAGACGGGGCGCCGCGCGCGGCCGGCCGCGCCTTCGGCCGCTTCCTTCCGCCACAGGCAGCGGTTGCACTGCAGGCAGCCGCTGTCCCAGCGGTCCTTGGTGCCGAGGTCGCAGCGGCCGTAGCTCTTCGGCCGCGCCCACCTGCTCAAAGGTCCGAGAAAGTTGAACAGCGCCAGGAAGGCGCCCGTCGGGCAGAGGTAGCGGCAGAAGAAGCGGAGGTGCAGCAGGCTGAAGAACGCGATCAGGCCGAGGAGCAGCGCCATCTCCGTGCGGTAGTCGAAGGAGAACGCCGCGGCCAGCGGATCGAAGGCGAGCGCCTCCTCGGAGCGCGTGCACGCCGCGAGCACGAGCGCCGCGGCCAAGACGAGGTGCTTCACCACGCGCGCGCGCGCTTCGGTCGCCGAGCCGGTGGCGCGCGCCAGCCCGAGGCGGCCGAGGATCTCCTGGGCCGCGCCGAAGGGGCAGAGGTAGCCGCAGTAGAGCGGGCCGAAGCCGAGGGCGAGGACGAGCACGCCGGCCACGAGCAGCAGCCAGTCGAGGGCGCTCCAGGACGGCAGCGAGCCGCCGAGCGCGCGCACCACGTGCGTGAGGGAGAACTGCAGGTTGAAGAGGAAGCCGGCGACGAGGAGGTTCGCCAGCAGGAACGCGTCGCGCAGGAGCGCTGCGCCCCAGAGGAACAGCGGCACGGCGAGAAGCAGGGCCGCGAGCACGTAGAGGGAGGGCGCGTCCAGGCGCGCCGCGAGGCCGGGCCGGCCGCGGCCGCCCTCCGGCAGGTCGAACGCGGCCGCGCCGATCCTCTGTCGCGCCTGCTCCAGGATCTCGCTCATGGCGCGGCACGAGACCGTGGCGCCGGTCATGGCGTCGATGCCGTCCTCGCCGAGCGTGATGGGCCGCGCCAGCGGCCAGCCGGCGAAGCGCGAGAGCCACCCCTCGACGCCGTGGATGTAGGCCGGCGTCTCGTTCGACTCGAACAGGGTGACGCTCTGGATCTCTCCCTCGCGCCCCGCCTCCACCAGTAGGTTGATCGGGCCGCCGTACCCCTCGACGTCCGGCGCGATGGCGCGCGAGGCGGCCAAGAGCTCGCGGAAGCCGCTTTCTCCCTCGTCGAACGTCAGGTAGTGGACGAAGGGCGCCTCGCGCTCCTCCACGCTGAGCGCATGCGTGCGGTTCTTGATCCACTGCACGTCGAGGCGCACGCGCGGCGCGGACAGCTCGGCGTGCACCAGGTTCGAGACCAGGACGAAGGCGAGCACGCCGCCGTACATGAGGTAAGCGGGGGCGCGCAGCCGCACGCTTTCGTTCCGCCGCCGCGCGCGCTCGGCCCACGCGAGGAGGCGGGGCGCACGGAGCGCGCCGCCGGCCTGCTCGGCCAAAAACAGCGCCCACACCGCGCCGAGGGCGAGGGCGAGAAGCACGCAGGTCCAGCCCAGACCGAAGAGCGGCAGGGCGAGCGCGCCGGCCGCGGCCGCGCCCACGGCTCCGCCCCAGTGATCGGCCGACTCGAGCAGGCCCGCGACCTTGCCGGTCCCGGCCGCGGCGCGCTCCACGTAGTAACCGGCCGCCGGGAAGGCGACGCCGCTCGCGCCTCCTGCCACGAAGAAGAGCGCGAGGTAGGCGGCGTGCGCGACCTCGGACGGCGCCGCGGCCAGGAGATCGACGAGAACCGGCAGCGCCAGAGAGAGCGCGACCACCGGCGCCAGCGCCGTGTGCGCCGGCCAGAAGCGCAGGCCCTCGGCGCGCCGGAAGAGGTGCACGCCCCCCAGGCCGCCGGCGCACAGGCCGAGCATGAAGAGCGCGGAGAGCAGCCCGACCGAGAGGAAGAGCAGGCCGAAGCGGTTCTGGAAGGAGACGAGCAGCAGGATGTCCAGGCACATGGACGCGCCGCCGGCCGCGGCGAGCAGCAGGGCGCCGTTCACGCCGCTCGCGCGCGCCGGCACGCGCGTGGTCGCGCGAAAGGCCAGACGCAGCGCCAGAAACACGAGCAGCGGGATGAGCAAGGCCGCCGGTCCGGCGGTGCGGAGCGCTTTCAGCACGCGCGCCAGGCGCCCGCCGCTCTTCGCGCCGAGCACCAGCAGGTTGAGGAAGAGCGTCACCGGCCGCTGGTCGCGGTTCACAAGAGCGGCCGGATCGAGCCCGCCCGTCTCCTCGAAGAGCGCCTGCGCCGCGGCCGCGCGCTCGGAAGGCACGAGCGAGGCGAAGATCTCGGGCGGCACCGAGTCGTCGCGCGCCGGGAGCGCGCGGAAGCGCTGCTCGAGCAGCGCCGCGTCGTTCGACACCACGCCCGGCGCGGTCGCGGCGAAGAGCCAGGCGCGCTCGCCGGGAGCGACCACGACCTCGGGGAAGACCGCGCGCAGGGTCTGGAAGACCGAACGGCCGTAGTTCACCACGTCCGTGCCCGCGTAGTTCTCGCCCGCGCGGATGCGGAGCGCGAGCACGGCCCGGTCGCTCGCCTGGTCGCGGAGCGCGCGGAAGAACTCGACGGTGAAGAGGCGGTTGAGGTGCGCCGTGCCCGGATCCGGGAGGTCGAGGAAGATCAGGTCGTAGCGCTCGCCCGGAGCGGCGGCGCGTTGCGCCAGGACGTCGCGCGGATCGCCGCAGCAGACGGAGACGCGCGCATCGGCAACGGCGGCGCGCACGTCGCCGCCGAGGCGCGCGACGGCGAGTTCATGCGCGGCCCGGTCGAACAGGACGAGGTCGAGGCGCGCGAGGGGATAGCGGAGAAGTTGCGGCACGAGCCCCTCGGGAGCGAGGCCGATGACGAGCACGGAATGGGCGCGTTCGCTCTCGGCGAAGAGCAGCGCCGCGGCCGCGCGCAGGTCGGGCTCGTCCGCCGTGGACGCGACCACGGCGCCGTCCGCGAGCAGCACGCTCTGCCCGGGCAGGGCCGCGGCGTGGAGCTTCTGGTACGGAGAGTCGCGCGTCTCGAGCAGCTCGGCCGCGGGCAGCGTCACGTCCCAGCGGAGGCGCGCGAGCCAGTCCTCGAGGCGCGCGTCGAGGGGAGCGAAGAGCGCCGCCGCGCAGCAGGCGAGCAGCGCCAGAGCCGCGGCCGCCGGCCCGAAGCGCCGCTCGGCGAGCGCCAGAACGAGCACGGCGCAAGCGAGCGCGGCCGCGCCGAGCGCGAGCACGAGCGGCGCGGGCCACTCGCGCCAGAGGAGCAGCGTGACCAGGATGCCGCCGGCGCCGCTCCCGAGCGACTCGAAGGCGTAGAGGCGCGCGGCGAGACGCCCGGGCGCGGGAGGCTTCGCGCCGCCTCCCGCGGCCGCGAACACGCAGCCCGCGGGAAAGAGGAAGCCAAACAGCAGGCCCGCGGGCGCGTTCGCAGCTAGGGTCGAGAGCAGAAGCTGGTCGAGCGCGAACAGCTCGAAGGGCTCGATGCCGGCGATCCGGCGCAGGCTGATGAGCAGCACCGCCTGCAGGAGCACGGCGAGCGGCAGGACGGCGAGGAGCGGCAGGAAGAGTCGCTCGCCTGGCAGGCGCCGCGGCAGGACGGTCCAGAGGAGCGCCCCGGTCCCGATCCAGAGCAGCCACGAGCCGAAGAAGAAGGCGACCCCCAGCTCGTTCCCCTCGAAGCTGACCAGGTACTCGCGGAACAGCAGGGCCTGCGACGCGAGCATGAACGCCCCGAGCGCCCCGAACAGGATCGGCAGCAGCAGGGGGCGGCGCATCAGTCGCGCGCTTCGCCGAAGACCTGGGCCTGGAACACCTCGAAGCGCGCGCCCTCGCGCCAGGCGCCGGCCGCGAGGCCCGCCTTGCGGCTGAGCTGGTCGAGCATCTCCTCGCGCGACCAGCCCTGCTCGGGCGCGACCTGCGGCAGGAACACGGCGCTGCGCGGCCCCTTGGTCAGGATGACGCCGTCCCGGCCGATCACGATCTCGTCGGCGCTCGACACCGCGCGCGGCAGGGTCAGGACCGAGATTTCGATGGTGATGGCGGGAAGCTCCTCCTCGGTGACCGGCGGGAAGCGCGGATCATGCTGCGCCGCGCTCACCGTGCGCGCGATGATCGACTGCTCGAGCGTGCCGATCGGCCGCGTGTTGCCGATGCAGCCGCGCAGCTCGCCGTGCTTCTTCAGCGTGACGAACACGGCGCGCTCCAGGTCGAAAAGCGCATCCAGGCCGGCGTCCGCGGCCTGGGGGAACTCCCCAGTCCGCACCACGCTCTCCAGCGTGCGGCGCGCCAGGCCGAGCGCCTGCTCCTGTTGAACGGGGCCGAGGAACTCCTGCTGCGCCGCCGGCCAGCCCGGCCCGCTGAAGGAGATGGCGAGGTAGCTGACGCTCATGGAGAAGTCACTCGTCAGGCGGCCCGATGTGTCGTAGCGCAGCAGGCGGCACTCGACTCCAGCGGGCAGGAGCGACAGCAGAACCAGCGCGGGATGGATGCCGCACATGGTGATGCCGGTCGTGTCGCGATAGCGGGCCAGCTCCTCGGCCGAGCCGCTCCGCAGGGCCTCGAACGCGCCCATGTCGAGCGTCTCGAGCTGCTTCTCCACGTCCTCGCGGAACGGCAGGTAGCCGTAGCTCGCCCCGTAGTGCGTGAAGTCCGACGAGACGATGACCAGGTCCTCGGCACAGACGAGGGGACGGAGCGCGGCGGCAAGCGCCTGGGCCGCGGCCAGGTCGACCTCGCCTACCACGATCGGCACGAGCTGGAAGCCCGGCGCCAGTGCCTCCTGCAGGAAGGGAAGCTGGATCTCGATGGCGTGCTCTTGCTGGTGGAAGCGGTCGTTCGCCACCACGAGCGGGCTTTCGCGGAGGGCAGCCAGCGCCTCCGCGTCGAGCGGCACGCGGCCGAGCGGCGTCTCGAACACATCGACCTGCGGCACGGCGGCGCCCTTCAAGAAGCCCGCGCGGTGGTTCGGCGCCAGCACGAACACGCGGCGGAACGCCTGGCCGCGAAGCAGGCGATAGGCGAAGCCCGCGGTCGCGCCGGAATAGCGGTGCCCGGCGTGCGGCGCGATCAAGGCCATGGGCCGCGCGACGCCCGAGTCCTCGGCCGCGTCGAGGAAGCGGCGGATGCTCCTTCTCAGCTCGCCCGCATCGGCCGGATACCACGAGCCGGCGAGCGCGGCGGGACGGACCTTCAGCTCCGCGGGCGGTGCGGGCGCCGCGGGCGCAGGCTCCTGCGGCGCGGCGCTCGGCTCCTCCGCGCGCGAGCAGCCCAGAAGCGCGGGCTGCAGACAGAGCGCGGCCGCGAAGGCGAAACACGCCGCGCGCGCATCCATCGTGTCACGGCAAGGCATCGCTCCTCCTCCCGGGCACGCTCTGCTCAGAGCGCGGGCTTCGCCCGCAACCCAAGAGTTGAGATGGCGTCGATCCCCGAGTAG
>DYIW01000285.1:6831-7687 GCA_020723465.1 Phycisphaera mikurensis | reverse complement strand
GCGCCCGCCCACCGCGTTCAGGAACTCGCTCGAGCCAAAGACGTTGGTGTGGTCTCCGATGAGCAGGAGCGAGCCGCCGGCGCGGACGAAGCGCTCGACCGCGTCCACTTCGCCGGCCTGGTAGGCCGCGGTCGGGGTCTTGAGGATCAGGACGTCGGTCTCGGCGAGCGCCGCCGCGTCCAGCGGCTCGTGACCGGAGCGGACCTGGTAGTAGCGCCCCAGGAAGTCGGCCAGGCAGTAGTAGTTGTAGCCGGCGCGCATGCCGTACCAGCGCGTGTCGAAGGGACGGCTGGTCATCTCCCAGCGGGAGTTGTGCTCGTTGATGAGCACGCGCCCCGGCTTCTCGCGGCCAGGCTGGGCCAGGCCGACGAACAGGACCAGAAAGACCGCGCAGGCCGCGGCCGGCAGGAGGGCCGGCAGGTTTCGGCGGCGCGCGGGCGGCAGCGCGGCGGCCGGGCCGCCCGCGGGCAGCAGCAAGGCGAGCGGCAGCGCCGAAAGCAGCAGCACCCACGGCGAGTGGATGGTGGCGGCGCGCTCGGTGTCGAGCGCCGCGAGGATGTTGAAGACGTAACGCAGCCCGGCGTAGGCGGCGGTGGCCGCGCACAGGACGAGCGTCGCGCCGGCGCCGAGCCTGCCGCGCAGCGCCCGCCAGTAGAGCACGCTCAGCAGGAAGAGCAGGAAGAAGAGCGCCTGCATCCCCTCGAACGTGGGCCGCACCAGAAGCAGACCGGAGCTCGTGGCGAGCGAGACGCGCGCGCCGAGTGCGGCCGCGTCCTCGCCGAGGACGCGCAGCAGGAAGGCGAGCCACGGCGCGCCTCCGGGCAGGCGATGCGCCTTGGCGAAGAACGGCTCGCAG
>DYIW01000285.1:0-6821 GCA_020723465.1 Phycisphaera mikurensis | reverse complement strand
CTGCAGCACGAGCAGCAGGCCTCAGCGCAGGCAGGCCCGCTAGCGGGCCGCGCCGCTTCCCGCCCTCGCCCAGGAGCGCGGCCGCGCCGAGGAAGTAGCCGCCGGCGTTCCAGGGGAAGGCGAAGGTCAGGACGTTCAGCAGGCCGGCGCCGAGCGCCGCCACGCGGGCCGCACCGGACCAGGCAGGACGCGGCGGCTCTCCTCCCGCGGCCAGGGCGCCGAGGAACGCCAGCGCCAGGCAGGCGGCCCACGCGGCCGCCTTGGCCTCCCCCTGGATGCCGCTCGCCAGCAGCCAGAAGCCTGCCGCGCAGGCGCTGCCGAGCAGGAGGGCGCGCTCTCTCATTTCGCCTCCGCGGCCGCGTCCCGACCCTGCAGCCGCTCAATGAACGCGCGCAGGAAGGCCACGTTGAGCGGGTGATACTCGGTCTGCGACTCCAGGTTGTCCTCGCGCAGGAAGCGGCCGTCGCCGATCACGGTCAGGCTGCCCGCGCCCGCGGGAAAGCGCACGATCAGGTCGCGTCCCCAGGCGCAAGCCAGCGGCTCCGGCCGCAGGACGGCGTCCACGGGCCAGCCGCTGGCGAACTCGAGAGCGAGACCCGGCGCGAGCGTGGACTCGGCCTGGAAGCGGCCGAGCGGCTCGGGGCGCAGCGAGATCTTCCGCGGCAGGAACAGGCACTCGAGGGCCGGCGCCTGCTCCAGGTCGGCCGTCGCGATCACGTGGCCGCCGCCCTGCATGAAGGTCTCGAGCGCGGCCGCCTCCTCCTCGCTGATCGCGCGGTTCGGCGCCAGGATGAACAGGTAGCGCCCGCGCGCCAGCGGCTCGAGGTCGGTGCCGAGCGCGAGCGCTACGATGCCGCGCCGCAGCAGGTTCTGGTCCAGCCCGCCGATCCCCTCGCCCGTCCCTCCCCACGGCGCATAGGACGAATGGTGCAGGGTGTCGAGAAACGCCACCTTCTCGGCGCTGCCCGGCGCGAAGTCGAGTCCAGGCCGGAAGCGCGCGCGCGCGCCCTCGTCCAGCCGTTCGTGGCAGCAGGCGAGCAGCGCCAGCAGCAGCGCGGGCAGGGGCGCGCTCCGGCGGAAGAGCAGCAACAGCAAGAGCGCGCTCGCGGGCAAGAGCAGCCGCGCGCCCCAAGGGACCTCGTCCGCCGGCCGCGCGAGCCAGGAGAACACGCGCGCCACCAGCCCGTGCGAGAGGCAGAGCGTCGCGTTCTGGAAGGACGAGGTGTCGCCGAAGACGACCACGCGGCCGGAGCCGAGGCGGTCCTCCGCGGCCAGGACCAGATCGCCGAGGTCCTCGCCGTAGCCGTAGCGCAGGTCGCCGAGTTCGCCGCCGGCCACGTTCCGCGGATCAGGCGCGTCGGAGAAGCCGACGCGCCCGACCAGCACCGGCCGCGCGCTGCCCGCGAGCAGGAGCGACGCGCCCGTGCCGATGGCCGCGGTGTCGGCCACGTCGCCGCGCGGCCGCGGGTCGGCGTATACGTACGGATGCAGCTCCAGGAGATTCGGCGTCCAGCCGCCGAACGCCCGCGCCGAGTCGCGGCGCAGGCGGATGCCGGTCGGCTCGAGCAGGCGGTTGAAAGGGCCGGCGATCTGCTCGCCCGCGACGTGATCGCCGAGGCAAAGCAGCGCGCCGCCGCGCCGCACGTGCTCGTGGATCGCCTGCGTTTGCTCGGGCGGGAGCTCCTCGGGCAGGTTGATCAGGACCAGGACGGAACCGTCCGCGAGCTCGCCCGGCGCACCGCTCCAGCGGCCCGTGGCGAAGCCGAGCAGCTCGAGGTAGCGCGGCAGCTTGCCGAACATGCCGGAGAAGACGAAGCCGAACTGCTCGTCCGTGGGAGGAGCGAGCAGGACCCCGCTCGGGTCGAGGAAGAGCACGCGCGGCGCGGCCTGCCCGGAGGTCCTCTCGCCCTGGCGCTCGAGCAGGGGCGGCAAGGCGAACGCGCAGCACGCGGCCAGGACCAGGGCCGCGGCGCAGGCGCGCGGCCCCGGACGCGCCACGGGCGCGCGCGCCGCCCGCCGGAGCCACGGCCCCACGAACGACAGCTCCAGGGCGATCATGCCCAGCACGAAGCAGAGGTTCAGGCTGCGCGGGCTCAGGTGCTCGGCGAGGGACAGGTAGAGCCGCCGCGCGCCGCCCCGCTCGAACAGCGGCTCGAAGAAGCCGCCGGCCGCCGGCCAGGCGAGGTTCCACCGTGCGCCGAGGAGGTGCAGCGCCGGCACGAGCAGGAAGGGCGCGAGCAAGCCGGTGGCGAGCGCCGCCAGGGAGGCGGCGCGGCGCGGGGCGCTCGCGAAGCGTACGGCCAGGAAGAGCCAGTAGCAGCAGAGCCACTCGCAGGCGAAGAAGCTCGGGCCGATGGAGAAGGGCACGCCGAGGCCCAGGCGGTTCACCAGGAGCGAGCCTGCGCGAAAGAGAGAATCCGCGGCGGAGAAGGCCAGCACCTCGCTCTGAAACAGGCGGGCGACGAGCGCGCCCGCGCCGAGAGCCGCCACCCAGGCGGCGACCTCCCCGGCGAAGAGCGGAGCGCGCGGGGCAAGCGCCAGGACCACGCCGTAGAGGAAGGCCGCGAGAGCGAGCCACGCGCACAGGTCGGACGCGGCCGCGAGCGGCAGGAGCCCGAGCGCCGCGGCCAGGAGGCCCAGGCGCCAGCGCCTGCGCAGAAGCGGCCACGCGCGCCGCATGATGAGCGCACAGGCCGGTGCCGCGGCGGCGAAGAAGAGGAAGCGGTCCAGGCTGGCGCGGAAGTCGCCGCAGCAGCCGGCCGCGGCCGCGCTCCCGAACAGCAGCAGCGCCGTGGAAAGCGGCCCGATCCGCTCCCCTTCAGGCCGCTCCCGCGCGCTCTCGGCTGTCGCGATCATCTCTCCGCCACGATCGGACGCATGCGGCGCGCCTGCCGCGCGCGGGCGGCGCGCTCAGCGCAACAGCGGCCGGAGCGCCCGCGCGGCCGCGTGCGGAAGGGCGGCATCCTGCGACTCATCGGGCCCGGGCTTGTCGCAGCCCTGGGGAGTGGGACCGGGCTTGCACGTGAAGTGGTACTCGCACGTCGGCGCGTAGCAGGTGATCGTGGTCGAGCAGGTGACCACGTTCGCGCAGGTGTACTTGCACGTCCCCCACCAGCAGGAATAGCCGGTGAGGATCGTGATCTTCCAGGAGTTGGGGATGATCGGCTTGGGCTGCGACGGGGATGGAGTCGAGGAGCTCGGCGGAGCGGAGGGCGTGCCCGGGCTGGTCGAACCCGAGTGGCTCGCGCCGAGCCACTCGTTGACCGCCGACCTCATGCCCTGCAGGAGCGGGTCGCGGATGAGCGCGATCGCGAAGGTGGAGAAGCCCAGCGCGGGATCCTCGCCGCCCAGCGAGACCGTGGTGAGCCGGTCCGCCGCGTCGATGCGCGCCAGGCAGGCCTCGTAGCCCGGCCGCGGCAGGCACTCCGGCGTGGCCCGCACCATGAACTCCGGCGCCGGCGCGAAGCCTCCGGATCCGCCGGGCACGAGCTGGCAGGCGCACGGAGGGAGGTCGCGCGGCGCGGCCGCTTCCCGGGCGAGCGAGCGGCCCGCCGCCAGGCCGGCCGCGGCCAGGGCAAGGAGGATGCCGGAGATGACGGCGCGCTGCCGGCTCATGCGCTCTCCTGGATCACCCATGCATCATACTCGACCGGAGCACGCGCCAGAACAGTCGCGGCGGGCTCTTCCTGCTCCTCTGACTGAGGAAATGCGGTGCGCGCCGCGCCGGTGCCGCGCGCGACGCGGCGAATCCGCTCCGGCCTCAGCGCCCGAAGGGCGGTCGCTGCTGCACGGCCTTGGCCTGGAGCTGCAGCGCGAGACCCTCGGCGCCGTCCCGCGTGACCTCCACCACGCCCGCGTCGTACTCCACCTGCCCGCCGAAGGCGGTCACCTCGTAGCGGCCGGGCGCCAGCCCCTCGATGGCAAACGCCATGGTCTCGAGATCCACGCGATCGCCGCCGCGCGCGTCGCGGTTCTCCACGCCGCGGAAGTTCACGTACAGGAACCTGGGCTGCTCCGTGCCCGCGGGCAGTTCGACCGTGCCGCGCACGATCACGCCCGCGGCCATGCGTACCTCCACCGGCGCCGGCTGGCCCCCGACCGGCACCCGGATGTCGCGCACCAGCGCGTCCGCCAGGTCCTTGCGGTCCGCGCGCAGCCGGTACGTGCCCGCCGGCACCATCTCGAAAGCGAAGCGTCCCGCCGCGTCGGACACGGTCTGCAGGCGCGTGCCGAAGAAGTCGTCCCCGGCGCCCTCGGCGCGCAGGCTGACCTCGGCCGCGACCACCGGCGACCCGTCCCGGTCCAGGACGACGCGGCCCTCGACGGCGCCGGTGCGGATGTCGAAGCGCAGCTCGTTCTCGGCCAGCTCCACCGCTTGCTCGGCCAGGCGCCCCATCATGAACCGGCCGGCCCGGCCGCGCTGCTGCACGGTCACGGTGACTTCGCCCGCCCGCACCTCGCCGAAGTCATAGTCGCCGTTCCCGTCGGTCTGCACGCTCTTCTGCTCCGTCCAGCGCCCGTTCGGCCGGGCCTGGACCACCATCCCGGCGGCCGGCGCGCTGTTCAGGATCACCTTGCCGCGCAGCTTGGCCGTGGGCCCCTCCCCGGCCGTGCCGAGGATGTCGATCTCCAGGAACGTCACCTTGCCTTCGCTGATCGTGGCGTCCACGAAGCGCTCGGGTACGTACTGCTCGAAGCCCCCGGAGAACATCTCGCCCATCGAGCGGTCGGCGAAGCGGCGCATCACCGTGACCGTGTACTCCCCCTCTGCCAGGTGCGTGATCTCGAACTCGCCTGCCTCGCCCGTCACCGTGAAGCGCGGGAAGGCCTCTCCCTCGTTGCGGCCGACCGCGATGAAGCGCGCCGGCTCCGGCGGCTCGTCGCCGGCCTTGACCCTGCCCTGCAGCGTGCCGCCCTGGCGCAGCTCGATCACGGCCGCCGCGCCTGGCGCGGGGCCCGGCACGTCCATGACCGAGTCCCCGGCCGCGTACGCCGGATGGAAGGCCGCGACTTTGTACCGGCCGCGCTTCAGGCCGGGCAGGAGCGCGAAGCCGTCCGCGCCCGAGCGGCGCGTCAGGAGCGGCACCATGCGCAGCTCGCGCTCTGCCTCCTCCTCGAACACGCCGACCAGAGCGTGCTGCACCGGCTCCCTGCTCCCGGCCTCCAAGACGAAGACCCGGCCGGCCAGCTCCCGCACCAGCGGAATGTCCACGGCCGCCGGACCCAGGCCCAGGTCGGCCGAGGCCGCGCCCACGGCAAAGCCTTCGGCCTTGGCCAGCACCGAGTAGCTCCCGGGATCGAGGTCCCGCACCACGACCGCGCCGTCCTCGCGATAGGAAAGGCGGCGCGCCAGGGGAATGGGCGCCACCAGCAGCGGATGCAGCGGCAAGCGGCCGATCGGGCGCACCACCAGGGCAGGCCGCGGCACGATCTCGCCGCTCTCGTCGCGCGCGACGACCGTGAGCGGGAAGGTCGCGCCGATGCGGATCAGCACCTCGTCGTAGCCCGGCACCGCGCCGGTGACGATGGTCCATTCCACGCCGTCCTGGGGCCGTGCGGCCACGACGTGCTCCACGTCCCGGAAGCCCCTGGCCTGGAAGCGGCCCTCCGCGTCCGTCACCGCCGCGGGCGCCATGACCGCGGCCGGCGCCAGCTCGAGCTGCGCGCCCGCGATGATCGTGGCTCCGGCCACGGGCTCGTCCGCCAGGTCCACGACGCGGCCGGAGAGCACCTCGCCGCAGCGGAGCATCAGGTCGCCGAGCTGGCGCTCGCCGCCCTCGCCGCTCGGGACCGGCCCGTGCACCAGCGAGACCAGGCCCTCCTTGTCGGCGAGCACGGTCACGAGGCCGAGCGGCACGCCCTCGAGCCGGAAGGTGCCGTCCTCGGCAGTGCGCGTCTGCGGCACCGGGAAGCGCTCGACCAGGCGCGTGATCCAGCGCGGAATGGGCATGATGCGCCAGTCCGCGCCGAGGTCCTCCCGGAACGCGACGGTGAAGTCCTGGCGCAGGTCCTGCACGCCGAAGGAGAAGATGATCGAGGGGAGGTTCGTGGCGCGCACGCGCGCGCCCGGCACGGGCTTCCTGCCCTCGTCGACCACGCGGCCGAGGAAGATCACGTACGGGTCGAGCACCACGTCGCCCAGGTCGACGAGCTGCCCCGGGTTGGGCGCGTTGTCGATGAAGCGCACCGTGGCGCGCGCGCCGCCCAGGTCGATCCCGAGGAAAAGCACGCTCAGCGGCTCGATGTCGGCGAAGTGGAAGCGCCCCTCCGCGTCCGTCTGCGTCTCGCCCTTCACCTCGTTGAAGGCCGGCGCCTCGTCCGCGAAGAGCGACTCCAGCTCCGGGATGAAGTCGGTGAGCGTGGCGGAGAGCAGCTCGACGCGCATTCCCGGCACGGGCGTGCGGTCCGGCTCCACCAGGCGGCCGATCAGCCCGGAGAGGGCCTTCCTGTAGGAATCCGGCGGTGCCACGATCGCCGCGGCGATTTCCGCTACCGCGGCCGCTTCGCGCGCGGATTCGGCCGGGGGCGCCGGGAGCTCCGGGGCGGAGACCTCGCCAGCGGGCAGCGCGCCGGCGTCCGGAGCCACCTGGACCTGGCCGGGCTCGCCGCCGGAGAAGACGAGAAGCAGGATGACGAGCACCAGGCATGCTGCGCCGAGCAGCAGGAGGGGTCTCTGCATGATTCCTCGCGGCCGCGCCGGGCGGGTGCCGCGCCCCGCGGTCTTTCTACTCTACCGCCCGGATCGGGGCGCGGACAAGGAGGACCTGCCTCAGAGCCTGAGCAGGAATCCCCCGCGGCCGCGTTGCGAGCGCCGGGGGGGG
>DYIW01000284.1 GCA_020723465.1 Phycisphaera mikurensis | reverse complement strand
AGGTAGCGGCTGCGGCGGCGTGCCACCGGCGCCTGCTGTTCCTCACCCGAGTCGTGCGACCGCATCGCCTCCGGCGCAGGCGAACCGCTGCCCGTTCGTCGCGCACCGCATGCACCGGGAGCCGCAGCCGCTCCCGGAGGCCGGGGAAACGGCCGCGATCGCTCGGCACACCTCCCCTCCCCATCACATCTCCCCTCCCCTCCGATTCCCGCTCAAACACCCGCCACGCCCTGCGCTGCAGCCTCTCGGATGTTCTCGGTCAGGCGCAGGCGAGCGTCGCGCTGCCGCTCCCAGGCCTCGCGCATGGACAGCCCTTCGCCGAAGACCTTTTTCTCGACCGCCTCGCGCACGGCGCGGCCGAAGTCCGCGAGCGGGTCGTAGCGCTCCCAGAGCGGCTCGGGCAGGAGGTGGCCTGCGAGAAAGGCGCGCACCTCTTCCACCACGCGTTCGGCGTCTCCGTCGTGCAGCACCGCCAGCAGGTCGATCTCATGGCGCAGCGAGAAGAGCCCCTCGGCCACGGCGCCGTAGTCGTAGCGCGCCAGGCGCGCCGGCAGCGGCAGGTCCTGCGGGAGCACCAGGCTGAAGGCCGTGGCCTCGATCATGCCGCGGTACTGGCGGTAGGTGAGGAAGGCCTGCTGGTGGTTGGCGTGCTGCTCGTTCCGGCTCCAGCGCTTGCCCGCCTCGCCGGCGAACTCGCCGACGAAGGCCGCGAGCATGGCGTCGTAGAAGAATACCTCCTCGTCCGTGCCGGCCGTGCGGTCGAGCGCCTCGTAGAACGACTCCTCGCCCTGCGGGCCGTAGTTCCGCCACGATTCCAGGAACTGGGCCAGGCGGTCGCCGCCCTGCTGCACGTCCAGGCGGCGCTCGATCTCGGCGAGCGCGAGCTCGGTCTCGGGCAGGCAGCCGCGCAGCAGGTAGTCGAGGCGGTTTGCGGCCGCGAGGTCCTCGGCCGCGGGCGCCTCGCCCTTCTTCAGCGCGGCGGCGACGCGCTTGCTGTCCGGGTCGAGCGCCTCGAACGCGCGGTTGCCGAAGCGGTAGAAGATCTCGCGCGGCAGGGGGAAGACGCGCGGGCCCGCGGGCGCGCGCGACTCCGAGACCTGGCGCTTCTTGAAGCGCGTCCGGCCCGCGGCCTCGGTCGGCTCGGTCTGCTCGAGCGCCGCCGCGAGGGCGCGCAGCGCGCGCAGGCGCGGGTCCTCGCGCTCGCCGCCGGCCAGAAATTCGGGCACCTCGGCCGAGACGCGCAGGATCAGGTCAGCGAACCCGTCCTCGGCCTTCTGGCCGCCGTGCTTCTTGAGGAAGGCGTGCGCCGCCGGGTTCGCGGCGCCCGGCTCGCCGCCGCGCGCGCGGCCGGGGCCGGGCGTTGCCTGCGCCGGACACGCGCCCCAGGCCAGCGCGAAGGCCGCGGCCAGGGCCGGGTGAAGCAGGCGCGCTCGGACACGGGTCGGATCGGGCACGGGCACTGTCTCCGCTCAGGGGCGGCGGCCGGATGCCGTGCGGGCATCAAGCCAGCCGCTGCTGTTCCCGCTCCCGGGGCAGCGTCCGGGCGGGAATGGAGCACCTAGTCTTCATCGGCCAGGAAGTAACCTCACCTGTCGCGTTTGGGCGGCGCCCGAGCCGTCGGGTAGACTGCGGCGTTTCAGCCACGCGGAGCGATCGGCCGAGGCGAGATGGTCAGCAAAAAACTTCCCGGCAAGGACAGCCTGCCGCCCGTCACCTTCAAGAACTTCGTGACCGAGCTGGCCTCGACCGCGCTCGTCTGCCTGGGCTGCCTCGAGAGCCCGGTGTTGAAGCGCAAGCAGCTCGACCTGCCGCGCGCCGCCCACGTGATCGGGCTCCTGGACATGCTCGCCTTGAAGACGCGCGGCAACCTGCGCGAGGACGAGGACGAGTACCTGCAGGCGGTGCTCAGCGACCTTCAGACGAAGCTGGCGGAGCACTCTCCGGAGCAGGCGAGCTGAGCGCCTCCACGGGCTCGCGCGACGCGCGCGCCGGCGCGAAGCCGAGGAACTCGCGCCAGCGGTCGATGGCCGCGATCTGCCAGGCCGGCTTCTGATCCGGCGCCGAGTAGATGACGTAGCCGAAGTCCTCGCCGTAGCGCAGGCGCAGGGCGCGCGCGGCGGCGGCGCGCACGCGTGCGTCCTCGCCGCTGAGGCGGTAGCACAGCGCCTCCGGGCTCGGCGTGTGCACGTCGTCGTCGAGCAGATCGCTGCCGCCGAGGCCAGCGAAGAAGTCGGCGAGCTCGGCCAGCTCGAAACTCACGTCGAGCCCCAGGAAGATGAAGTTGACGGTGGCGCCGACGCCGAACCACCCGCGGTCGGAGAGGTGCGTGACGTCGAGAGCGTACTCGCGGAATCCCGGATCGGCGAACAGCGGGTAGCGGATGGCGAGCAGGCGCGCGCCGCGGTCGCGAAAGACCTCGTGGATGTAGAGCGGCCCCACGCCGAACTCGCTGCGCTCTTCCTCCCACGCGTCGAAGAGGCCGTCCTTCAGGCCGAACCAGAACAGGCCGCGGTAGGAGCCGACGCCGGCCTGCGCCACCTTCGTCACCCGCACGCTCAAGTCCACTCCCTCGGACAGGCCGAGCGAAAGGTTCGCGACCTGGGCCAGGTCGAGGCCGCGGTCCGCCACGTAGGCGCAGCCTCCGGCCATCCAGCCGGCGAGCAGCAGGCAGAAGCAGCGGCGCTTCACGTGGGCGCGGTCTCCTCGGGCAAGGACGTTCCGATCGACACCTTGTACGCAGCGCGGCGCGGATCATCAAGAAGATCCGCGCGCGGCGGTCCAGGCGCCGGCCTACCGGTACGCCTCGATGCCCGTGACCGCGGCGCCCAGGATCAGGCTGTGGATCTCGTGCGTCCCCTCATACGTGTACACGGCCTCGAGGTTGGCCGCGTGGCGCATGGAGTGGTACTCGTCGAGGATGCCGTTGGCGCCGAGCATGCCCCGGCAGGCGCGCGCGACCTCGAGCGCCATCTGCGCGTTGTTGCGCTTGGCGAGCGAGATCTGCGCGTGCGTGACCTTGCCCGCGCCCTTCAGGGTGCCGAGGCGGTGGCAGAGGAGCTGCGCCTTGGTGATCTCGGTCAGCATGTCGGCGAACTTCTTCTGGTTGAGCTGGAAGCCCGCGAGCGGCCGGCCGAACTGCGTGCGCGTCTTCTGGTAGGCGAGCACCTCCTCGAAGCAGGCCTGGGCCGCGCCCACGCAGCCCCAGGCGATGCCGAAGCGCGCCTGGTTCAGGCAGCCGAGCGCGGCGCCGAGCCCGCGCGCGCCCGGCAGCAGGTTCCCTTCCGGCAGCTCCACGTCCTCGAAGACCAGCTCCGAGGTCACGGACGCGCGCAGCGACAGCTTCCCCTTCATCTCGGGCGCGCTGAAGCCCTTCCTGCCCTTCTCCACCAGGAAGCCGCGGATGCCGCCTTCGGCCTGCGCCCAGACCACGGCCACGTCCGCGATCGTGCCGTTCGTGATCCACATCTTGCTGCCGCGGAGAAGGAAGCCGCCGTCGATCCTCGTGGCGCGCGTGCTCATGCCCGCCGGGTCCGAGCCGTGGTCGGGCTCGGTCAGGCCGAAGCAGCCGATCTGCTCGCCGCGAGCCATCGCCGGCAGCCACCTCCGCTTCTGCTCCTCGCTGCCGAAGGCGTGGATGGCATGCATGGCGAGCGACGAGTGCACCGAGGTGAAGGAACGCAGCGCCGAGTCGCCGCGCTCCAGCTCCTGGCAGATGAGCCCGTAGCTCACGTCGTCGAGGGCGGCGCAGCCGTACTCCTCGGGCAGGGTGGGGCCGAGGACGCCGAGCTCGGCCAGCTTCGGCACGAGCTCCAGGGGAAAGGTGCCCTGGCGCGCGTGGCCGGCGATGATCGGGATGACCTCGGCCGAAACGAAGTCCCGCACCGTGTCGCGGACCAGACGCTGCTCCTCGGTCAGCAGGTCGTCCAGGCCGTAGAAGTCGACGCCTCGATAGTCGCCCATGTCGTTCTCTGATCTCCGGACGGCTCTTCCCGCGCGCATGTATAGCATCTGCGACGGCGGTCGGGCACCGGGCGGAGAGCCGCCGGCGCGCGCTGCCCGGAAGGAACGCGATGGAGCGCTGTCCCGCCTGCGGAAACTCCCTGCGCGCGGGTGTGTGCGCGCGCTGCGGCGGCGAGGTCGCGCGCGCGGACCTGCTCGCGCCGCTCCGGCGCCGCGGGCCGGCCGAGCTCTTGGTCGGCCTGGCCCTGGCTCTGCGCGGGGCCGCGCTCACCCTGTCGCGGCCGCGGCTGCTTGCGCTGGTCGCCGCGCCGCTCGTCCTGAACGTGCTGCTTTTCGCCTTCTTGGTCTGGCTGGTCATCGCCCGGCGCGAGGCCTTCCGCCCCGAGTTCGCCGAGGAGTGGGTGTACGGGCTGGACTGGCTCAGGGCGCTCCTGCGGGAAGCCGCGGTCTACGGCGCCGTGCTGCTCGGCATCCTGGCCGCGGCCGGAGGCACGGTGCTCGGCTCGGCCGTGGTGGCCGCGCCCTTCCTGGAGTGGCTGTCCGAGGCGGTCGAATCCGAGGTCCTCGGCCAGCGGGACGAGACCCCCATCACGCTCGGGTACGTCTGGAGCGTCTGGATCGTGCCCGTGTTCCAGGCCGCGGGCGTGGCGGCGCTTCAGGCCTCTGCCGCGCTCGTCTTCCTCGCCCTCTCCCTGACCGGCGTGCTCGCACCGCTCGTGTTCCTCGGCGGAGTCTGGCTCACGGCCGTGACCCTGTGCGACGTGGTGGTGGCGCGGAAGGGCTACCCCGTCTCGGCGCGCTTCCGCCTGGTGAACCGCTCGCTCCTCGTGCACCTCGGCCTGGCCCTGCCGTTCGCCCTGCTCCCCTTCGTGCTGCCGCTCGGCGTGGCCGGCGCGACCCTCGCCTACCTGCGCGAGCGCGGCCTGCGGGCCCGGGCGTGATCCGCGCAGCAGCGACGAGACATCCGGGCTAAGATCGCGGGGTTACCCCGTGGAGCCGAGCATGACGCAGAAGAAGAGCCTCCTGGTCACGAGCGCCCTGCCGTACGCCAACGGGCCGATCCACTTCGGCCATCTCGTGGGCGCGTACCTGCCGGCCGACATCTTCGTGCGCTACCACCGCATGCTCGGGGACGACGTGCTCTACATTTGCGGCACGGACGAGCACGGCGTGCCGATCACGGTGAACGCCGAGCGGGAGGGCAAGCCCTACCAGGAGTACGTGGACCACTGGCACCGGGAGATCTTCGGCTTCCTCGACGGCTTCGGCATCCGCTTCGACTACTTCGGCCAGACCTCGCGCCGCGAGCCGCACTACCAGCTCTCGCTCGAGTTCTTCCTGCGCCTGCTCCACAACGGCCGCATCCAGCCGCGCGAGGTGCAGCAGCACTACTGCGTCCAGTGCGGCCGCTTCCTCTCGGACCGCTACGTCGAGGGCACGTGCTACTCGTGCGGCGCCGAGCGCGCGCGCGGGGACGAATGCAGGAAGTGCACCACGCTCATCGAGGCCACGCGCCTCCTCGACCCGGTGTGCGTGGTGTGCCGCTCCACGCCCGAGATCCGGCCGGTCTCGCAGTGGGAGCTGCTGCTCGAGGGCTACCCCAAGCGCCGCGGCGACCCGCCGGACGATCTGCCCGGCAGCCGCGCCCTGCAGGAGTGGTTCGACCGCTTCGCCACGCGCGAGAACCTCAAGCCGAACGTCTACTCCACGGTCGTGACCAAGCTGGTCGAGCAGGAGAAGCCGCGCGCGCGGCCCATCACGCGCAACATGCGCTGGGGCGTGCCGCTCTCCGCGCTGCCCGCGGGCGCGGTGCCAGGGCTCACGCGCGAGGAAGCCGAGGAGAAGGTCCTCTACGTGTGGTTCGACGCGCCCATCGGCTACATCTCGGCCACGGCCCTGTGGGCGCGCGAAAAGGCGGGCGATCCGGAGCGCTGGCGGCGCTACTGGATCCGGCCCAGGGGCGAGGAGGGCTCGTCCCGCCTCATCCACTTCCTGGGCAAGGACAACATCCCCTTCCACTGCATCATCTTCCCGGCCATGCTCGCCTGGCAGGAGGCCGGCCGCGAGGGGCTCGAGGCCGTGCGATCGGCCTTGGGCTCGGTGCTCGGTCCCGGCGAGAACGAGGCGTTCGTGCTGCCGGAGAACGTGCCGGCCAACGAGTTCTACAACCTCGAGGGCAGGAAGTTCAGCACCAGCGACGGCTGGTACATCGAGCCCGCGGATTTCCGCGCGCGCTACGACATGGACACGGCGCGCTTCGCCCTGTGCCGCACCATGCCGGAAACGAGCGACAGCGACTTCACCTGGCGCGAGTTCCAGGCGCGCACCAACGAGCTGGCCGACGCGTTCGGCAACCTGGCCGCGCGCGTGCTGAAGTTCGCCGCGCGCTACTTCGACAACCTGGTGCCGCGGGGCGGCGCCGCACCCGCCATCGATCCCGAGCAGGTCCGGCGCCAGGCGGCAGCCGCGGGCGAAGCCATCGAGGGCTACGCGTTCCGCGCCGCGGCCGAGCGCTTCATCGAGATGGCGCGCGCCGGCAACAAGTACTTCGACGAGCAGCAACCCTGGAAGACGCGCACCTCGGACCCGGCCGCCTGCGGGGCGGCGATCCGCGAGTGCATCCACCTGCTGGCCTCCCTCGCCGGGGTGGCGGCGCCCTTCATCCCGCGCACCGCCGCGCGGCTCTGGCGCATGCTCGGCCTGGAGGGCGAGCCGCTCTGGCCGGACCGCCTGGACGCCGCGCGGCTCCTGCCCGAGGGGCATGCCCTCGGCCAGGCCGAGGTGCTGGTGGCGAAGCTCACCGACGACCTCGTGGCCGAGGAAGTCGGGAAACTGCGCGCCCGGAGCGGGAATCGCTGAAGACCTCCGGCACGCTTGACGAGAATGCGTTACAGTACCCGCGGTGGCGGGTCGCGGCTCGGTCGCCGGGTGATTGTCATGTGGCGCTTCGTCTTCCCGGTGCTGGTCCTCAGTGCTCTGTTCATCCTGGTGCCGCTGGTCTCCATGACCTCGCCGACCCAGGCGTCCGCGGAATCGCCTGAACTCAGCGCGCCCGGCGAGCGGCTCGACGTCGACTCCCTGCGCGCGCGCACGCGTAACCGGCCCCTGCGCCTGGCGGGCGACGAAGAGATGTCCTACCTGCGCGGCGCCACCCTGGCCGACCTGGTCTCCGACCTGCTGGTCGGAACCGAACGCGAGCGGCGCCTCGCCGCCAGCCTGCTCGGCATCTCCGGCCACCCGGACGCCATCGCTGCCCTGGTGCGCGCGTTTGACCGGGAAGGGGAGCCGCGCGCCCTGGCCTCCCTCGCCCTCGCGCTCGCCGAGAGCCGGCGCGGAGCCGCGATCGAGGCCTTGATCTTCGCCATCCGCCAGCGGCAGGGGCTCCCCGCCTACGAAGCCTGCCGCGCCCTGAAGATCACTTACGGGATCAACCTCGGCCTGGACGCGGACGCCTGGCAGCGCTGGTTCACGGTCTCGCGCGCCGCGCAGGACTGAGCTACTACTTCGGGGAATCGTCGCGCCACGCGACGATTCCCCGAAGTAGTAGCTCCCGCGGCCACGGGCCGCGGCCGCGCGCTCTGGGCGCGCGGTGGATGCGCGACAGCGGGACATAGGTCCCGCAGCCGAAGCGTCACGCGACCATGCTGACCACGCGGCCTCATCCTCGAGCAGGGGCTGGCGAAGAAGCCGTCTCTTTCGGGCGGCGACATCCTCTTCCCTCTTGGGTTGCGGGCGAAGCCCGCGCTAGGAGCCTGAGCAGGTATCTAC
>DYIW01000283.1:5368-7731 GCA_020723465.1 Phycisphaera mikurensis | reverse complement strand
GGCGCGCATGCGGAGCGGAGCAGCGTTTCCCTGGCGCAGGGAGCAGGCCGCGACGACGTACCACGTCACCCGACGTACCTTCACCACACCGAACCGCCTGCGTCGCCCACGCCTCTTCGAGCCGCTCGACGTTCGTCGCGCACGCGATGCACCGGGAGTCGCGCATCCGCTCCCGGAGGCCAGGGAAACGGCTGCGATCGCTCCTCACTCACGCCGCCCAGCCGTGCTATGCTTGGGTGCACGGTCCGAAGGCGCAGGGCGCCTGCCCCCGGCGTTTCCGGATGCGCGGGACGGACCATGATGAAGAAGAAGGACGCGAGCGCGAGCGCGCGGCGCCGTGGCCGCTGGCTTCTGGCTGCGGCTCTGTCGCTCGCCATGACGGCGCTCATGCTGAGCGGCGCGGAGCTGCTGCTGCGCGCTCTCCGCGGCGAGCCGGGCCTGTACGAGGGCTATCGCTGGCTGGTCGACACGCACCTCGTGGACCCGACGTTCGCCGAGTTCCGCGCGCACGAGCAGGAGATCCAGGAGGCGCGCGCGGCGCAGGGCATGGAGCGCGGCCGCGACCACCCCCTGTTCGGCTGGACCTACAACCCCGGCTTCCACATGAGCACGGCCGGCCTCGACATCCGCATCAACGCGCACGCCCTGCGCGGCCCGGACTTCCCGGAGGAGAAGCCGCCCGGCGAGATCCGCGTGCTGGCGCTCGGCGGCTCGACCACGGCCGGCGAGGAGGTCGGCGAGGCGGACACGTACCCGGCGCAGCTCGAGGGGATGCTGCGCGCGCGCTGCCCGGGCCGGAACATCCGCGTGATCAACGCGGGCGTCCCGTCGTATCACGTGGAGGATTCCTTCCGCCACTACAGCCTGCGCCTCTTCCGCTGTCAGGCGGACTTCGTCACCGTCTATCACGGCATCAACGACGTGCGGCTCTACGGCCGCGGCAGCACGGACATCCTGCCCAAGGCGAACTACTCCGGCCGCGCGCTCTCGCCCTTCGTCTACGAGGGGGACGCGCTCGGCCCGCGTGCCGGCGCGTCGTTCCGCTGGCTCCTCGGCTCGATCGCCGACCGGAGCGCGCTCCTCTGCAGCCTGCGCTCGGTCGTGAAGTCGCTCGAGCCCGCGGAGGCGCGCGCCGCGGCAGAGGTCTCTTCTGCGGGCATCGCCGCCTTCGAGGCCTACACCGCCGCCCTGACGCGGGGCATCCGGGGAAGCGGCGCCGTGCCCGTGCTGGCCACCTTCGCCGTCGCCTGGCCCGGGCGGTTCGATCCCACGGACGGGAGGAAGATCGAGGCGAGCTTCCGCACCTGGCTGAGGAAGCCCGGTCTCTCGCTCGACGCCGGCCGGCAGGTGCTCGACCTGCAGAACCGCTTCCTGCGGAACCTCGGCGCGGCGGAGCGCATCCCCGTCTGCGACGTCGCGGCCGCGGTGCCGCCGGACCGGGATCACTTCCTCGACGTGTGCCATTTCACGGCGGAGGGGAACCGCTGCATCGCCGCGGCCCTGGCCGAGACGCTCGTCCCGCTCATCGACGCGCGGCCCTGAGCAGGAGCGCGAGCACGAGGAGGAGCGCCGCGCCCGCGACCGCGAGCGCCGCGTTCAGGCCGCGCGGCCGGTACTCGAACACGACCTGGTGCGCGCCCGCTTCGAGGAACACGCCGAGGAGCGCGTGATCGGCGATGACGAGTTCCGTTTCCTCCCCGTCCACGCGCACGGACCAGCCCAGGTCGAAGCCCTCCGCCAGCACGAGCAGGCCCGGGAAGCGCGCCTCGAGGAAAAGCGCGTGCCGGCCGTCCAGGCTCTCGGCGAGCGCCGCCTCCTGCATGCCTCCCCGCGCGGGCAGCTCGCGCGGCAGGGAACGCTCCACGATCACGGTCTCGTGGATCGGGAAGGCCGGGTCCGCGAGGCGTCGCAGGCGCTCGGCGCGATCCGCGACCACCTGCGCGCCGCCGCAGAGGAAGGCGCGCGGCCCGGCCGCGGGCCGCGCCAGCGCGCCGAGGCGGTCCAGCTCGTCCTCGAACAGCACGGGCAGCCCGGTGCGCGCCGCCAGGCCGCGATCCGCGTGCACCACCGTGTCCACGCCGAGCAGGTCGAGCAGCGGGTGCGCGAGGCTCCGCGGATCGCGGAAGGGCCGGCCCACGCGCGGGTCCGCCGCGTCGTAGAGGGGCCCCTCGACGCACGCGAGCAGCTCGGCCCCGCGCGCCGGGACCATGGGCAGGATGCCGTGGATGGACCGCAGGCCGAACAGCGCGGCGAGCGAGGACGGCAGCACGTTCGGCGCGTCCGCGAACACGCACACGCGGCCCGGCCGCTCGGCGAGGTCCTCCGCGACCTGGCCGCGGCCGAGCTGCGCCTCGTCGTCAACG
>DYIW01000283.1:0-5358 GCA_020723465.1 Phycisphaera mikurensis | reverse complement strand
GGCCCGGTCGCTCGGCGAGGCGCGCGAGCGCGGGCGTGCGCGGGTAGTGCTCCTTCTCGGGCGGCGAGGGGTTGTAGCCGAACGAGAGAAGCGCGAGGTCCGCGAGCAGCACGGCGGCCGGCGCGAAGCGGAAGACGCGGCCGAAGCGCAGCGCGAGCACGAGCGCCAGCAGGCAGGCGAGCACGAAGGACCCCTGCCGCAGCGCCTGCGCGGCCAGGTCCAGCGCGAAGCGCGGCGCCTGCGGATCGTCGAGTCCGAGCGCGAAGAGCGGCGCGGCCGCGGCGAGCAGCAGCAGCAGGCTGCCGAACTCCAGCGGCAGCCGCGCGCGGCGCTCGAGCACGGCCTGCAGCGCCAGCGCCGCGGCCACGGGCCAGCAGGCGGCCACGAGCGCGAGCATGCGCTTCACGTTCCCCATGGCGAGCGCCTCGGCGGCAGGGAGCGCGCGCATGAGCGCCGGGCCGAAGAGGCAGGCGGCGAAGGCGACGAGCGACACCATTGCCAGGCGCCGCGCGCGCGCGCCGGCGGCGCGGCCAAGCGCCAGCGGCAAGAGCAGCAGCACGAGCACGCCGCAGTAGAAGGCGTTGTACGGGATGCTGTTCTGGATGTCGCCGCCGAGCCAGCGGCGCTGCGGCAGCCAGTTCTCCATGGTGGTGGCCGGCGCGTCCGGCAGGCTGAAGTCCGGAGGATGCCCGAAGAACTCGGGCAGGAAGGCGGTGGCGAGCGCGGCCGGCGCCAGGCCGCGCCCCGCGGCGGCGTGGCGCGTCTCCTCCGCGGCGCGGAGCGACGCGGCGTAGGCGTCGCCGGAGAGCAGGATCTGCGGCAGGCCGAGCGCCAGGCCGAGGAGGAGCGCGGCCGCGAGCGCGAGCGCCGCGCGCACGTTCCAGAGCGAGCGCTCGGGGAGCGCAAACAGGACCGTGCCGAGGGTCAGCGCGCCGGCGACCTGCGGGAAGCCGGAGAGCAGCATCAGGCCGGTCGCGAGCGCGCCCTCGATGAGAGCGCGCCGGCCGCGCCCCCGGCGCAGCCACTCCACGGCGAGGAGCTGCGCCGGCCACCAGGCCAGGGTGTAGACCTCGTGCGGCGATTGCCAGCGCGTGGAGGCCCAGGCCGAGAGGGCGAAGGCGATCGCGCCCGCGGCTGCGGCCGGCGGGGACGCGCCGAGCGCGCGGCAGGCGCGATACGCCAGGAACGCGGCGATCGCCAGGTGCAGCCACAGCATCCAGTCGAGCGCGGTCATGGGTGCAAGCGGCCGCAAGGCCCACGTCGCGGGCGAGAAGTAGGGGAAGGGGATGCAGGCGACCAGCGGATAGCCCAGGGCCTGCGCTCCGTCCCACCAGGGCGGGCGGCCGGCCGCCTCGATCTGGCGCGCGCGCAGCATGCCGGGCAGCACGAACGCGTCCACGTCGGGCGCGATGGGGTTGATGGGCGGAAGCGGCCCGCTCGCCGGCCTGGCCCAGGGGTGGAGGTCGAGGCGCGGGTCGTCGCTGGTGAAGGTGCGCGTGCACCGGCCGGCGAAGAGCGGCTGGAAGAGCACGCCCGCGGCCAGCAGCGCGGCCGCGAGCGCCGCGACCGCTGCCTCGCGCCAGCGCCAGGGCGGCGCGTGTTCCTTGCAGGGCTTCAGCGGACCTCGTCTCCTCCGGCTGGCAACGGGCGGCTATCCTGTCTCCAGTGTATCCGCGGCCTCTTCCTCAACGGCCCTCGCCCCGGGCCGCGCGGCGCCTATGACCAGCGAACAGCGCGTGATGCTCGGCGTGGACGTGGAGTCGGACTGGGGCAGCGGCGCGCTCCGCGGCCTGGAGGAGGCGCTGCCGCGGTTCCTCGCGCTTCTCGCGGAGCGCGGGGCGCGCGCCACGTTCTTCGTGGTGGGGGAGCTGGCCGAGCGTTTCCGCGCGCGCGTGGATCCGGCGGGCCCGCACGAGGTCGCCTCGCACGGGCTCACGCACGCGCTGCTTGACCGCCTCGACCCGGACGCGCTCCGGCGCGAGGTCCTGGGCTCGAAGCAGCGCCTCGAGGCCGCGGGCTTCGCGGTCAAGGGCTTCCGCGCGCCCTTCCTGCGCGCGCCGCGCGCGCTCGCGTCCGTGCTGAAGGACGCGGGCTACGAGTACGACGCGTCCGCCGGCTCGGTCTGGCCCGACCCGCGGGCCCTGTTCTCGCGCTGCCGCGAGCCGCGCGTCGAGGACGGCCTGGTCCGCCTCGGGATCTCCACGCTGCGGGACCGCGTCACGCCCTTCTCGCTCACGTATCTCCGGCTCTACCACCCGCTCGGGCTCCGGCTCGTGTCGCCGCGCGCGCGCTTCTTCTCGTGCCACCTGCACGAGCTGCTCGATGGGGGAGGCGGCTGGCAGGGCCTGCCGCGCTTCCTGCGCCGCGTGCATGCGCGGAACTGCGGAGAGCCGGCCTGGCGCATCCTCGAGGACCTGCTGGCGCGGCCCGGCCTGCGCTTCGTCACCTGGCGGCAGGTTCTGGACGGTTCGCGCTGAGCGCGCCCGCCTGCCTGCCGGCCGGCAGGGCCGCCGCGGCCGGCGCGTCCTCGGCGTATTCCCGGTCCGTGTTCACGGACCAGACGTCGTGGCGTTCGCCGTCGAGGGCGTTGCGGACCGAGAGCGCGCCCGTCATCATCGCGTGGTCCTGGCTGTTGTAGTTGTGCAGGCCCTTGCGGCCCGCGGGATAGGCGTTCGCGAGCGCGCCGGCGAGCCAGCGCTTGACGATCTCGCGGTTCCGGCCGTAGGCCGCGTCATAGACGGGATAGGCGTCGAGCGAGCGGTGCACGCGGCCGCCGGCCTTCTCCTCCACGCGCGCCAGGCCGAGGGCTTCGAGCTCCCGGCGGGCCAGCGCGAGCAGCGCCGCGTCGTCCAGGCTGGAAAGGTCGTCCCCGCGCGAGCAGAAGTACTCCAGGCCGAGCGCGGTCGTGCGCGCATCCTTGCACAGGTCCTCGCTCCAGTTGGCGTAGGCGGTGATGCGCGCGGCGCGCGCCTCAGGCGTGTGCACGTAGAGCCACTGATCGGGGAAGAGGCCTTGGCGCTCGACGATGAGCACGGCCGTGATCAGGTCGCGGTGACGAAGCGCCTCGCCCGCGGCCAGGACCTCGGGCGGCGGCGGCGGATCGAGCGCACGCACCAGGCTCTGAAGCGTCATCGTCACGTAGAAGTGCGTGCCCTCGAAGGAGCGGCCGGACGCCGACTCCATGGCCTCGACCCGGCCGCCGCGATGGCGGACGCGCGCCACGGCTTCTCCCATCTCGATGCGGTTGCCGCGGCAAAGCACCTGATCGAGCGCCGATTGCCAGAGCTGGCCCGCGCCGAGGCGCGGATAGAGGAAGCGGTCCACGAGCGAGCGGGCATTGCGCGAGCCGCGCTCGCCGAGCACGGCCTGGTAGAGGATGCGCGCGAGCGACAGGCCGCGGATGCGCTGCGCCGCCCAGTCCCTGTCGATCTCGGCGCAGGGCACGCCCCAGACCTTCTCGGTGTAGGTCCTGAAGAAGGTCTCGTACAGCTCGCGGCCGAAGCGGTTGACCACCCAGTCCTGGAACGACGCCTCGGGCCGGCGCGGGCGAAGCCGCGCGGCCAGGCAGTCGTAAAGCGCGCGCACGGCCCGGCGCGGGCCGATGCCGCGGAGAGTCTCGCCGAGAGCGAGCGGATAGGAGAAGAGCTTCCCCTCGTAGACGATGCGCGTGCGGCGCCGCACCTCGAGGAGTCCCTCCGGGAGCATCTGCCGCCACATCTCCTGGATCGCGTCGCTCTTGGTGTAGAAGCGGTGCGGGCCGAGGTCATAGCGGTGGCCCTGATACTCCATGGTCCGCGCCAGGCCGCCGGCGCCGTGCGCATCCGCCTCCAGCAGGAGCACCTCCCGGCCTCTTCGGGCCAGCAGCCACGCGGCCGTGAGACCGGCCGGTCCCGCTCCGACGACGACGTGCCTCTCGCTCACGCGGCCTCCGGGGTCCTCTTGCCCCGCCCATGTGGATCCAGCGGCTGGCGCGACGGGCGACTCTACCGGTGCCAGTCCGCCCCGGACAAGGCCGGCTGCCGCGACGGCTTCAGGCAAGCCGGCCCGGCGGCCGATGCAAGAAGCGGAACGTCATCGGGAGGGACGCCGCCATGCTCCTCGACACCGGGGACCGCCTGCTTCCGGCGCGCATGCTGAACGCATTCGCCTACTGCCCGCGCCTGTTCCACCTCGAGCACGTGGATGGCCTCTTCGCCGACAACGAGGACACGGTGGAGGGGCGGTCGGTGCACCGCGCCGTGGACGAAAAGGAGGACCTCTTGCCCGACCCGCCCGACACCGCGGGCGGCGACGAGCCGCTCGTCACCGCGCGTTCGGTCACGCTGTCCTCGACCGCCCTCCAGCTCATCGCCAAGATCGACCTGCTCGAGGCGGAGGGCGGCGTGGCCACGCCCGTGGACACGAAGAAGGGCAAGGCCCCGGACGTGCCCGAGGGCGCCTACGAGCCGGAGCGCGTCCAGCTCTGCGCCCAGGGGCTGCTGCTGCGCGAGCACGGCTACGCCGCCGAGCACGGAGCGCTCTACTACGCCGGCTCGCGCAAGCGCGTCCGCGTGGACTTCGACGAGGCCCTGGTGCGCCGCACGCTCGAGCTGACCGCGCAGGCGCTGGCCGCGGCGGAGCAGGAGAATCCACCGCCGCCGCTCGCGGACAGCCCCAAGTGCCCGCGCTGCTCGCTGGTCGGCATCTGCCTGCCCGACGAGGTCAACCTGCTGCGGGCGGAAGATGAAGGCCAGCAGACCGAGCCGCGCCGCCTCGTGCCGGCCTGGGACGACGCCGTGGCCGTGTACGTCGTGGGGAGGGCCTTCGCGTCGGCAAGAGCGGGGAGACGCTCTCCACCAGCGAGAAGGGCAGGACCATCGAGGACGTGCGGCTCAAGGACATCGCCCACGTTGCGGTGTTCGGCGCCAACCAGGTCACGACCCAGGCCCTGCAGGCCCTCTGCTCGGCAGAGGTGCCCGTGACGTTCTTCTCCCAGGGGGGCTGGTTCTACGGCATGCTGCGCGGCCACTCGCTGAAGAACGTGTTCCTGCGCCGGGCGCAGTTCCGGGCCACCGAGAAGCCCGAGACCTGCCTGGAGCTGGCGCGGCGCTTCGTCGCGGGCAAGGTCGGCAACTGCCGCACACTGCTCATGCGCAACCATCCCGATCCGCCGCCGAGCGCCCTCGAGGGCCTGAAGGCGCACCGGTCGCTCGCCCTGGCCGCGCCCACGGTCGAGACCCTTCTCGGCATCGAGGGGAACGCCGCGCGGCTCTACTTCGGCGCGTTCGCCGGCATGCTCAAGCCGCGCACGGGTCCGGTGCCGGACTTCGACTTTCAGGGCCGCAACCGCCGTCCGCCGCGCGATCCGGTCAACGCCAT
>DYIW01000282.1 GCA_020723465.1 Phycisphaera mikurensis | reverse complement strand
TGAAGGGCATCTGGGACACGCTGGCGCGGCCGGCCGATTTCCTCGTCACGGGCAGCGCCCGCCTCGCCGTGTACCGCAAGGGTTCTGACAGCCTGCTCGGCCGCTACCTGCCGTTCCGCTTGCACCCCCTGTCGCTGCGTGAGCTCGAAGGTCCGGACTTCTCGTCGCCGGATGACGCGCTGGACGCGGTCTTCTCCGCTCCGGAAGGCCCATCATCGGCCCGGCAGGAGCACCTCGAGGCGCTCCTGGAGTACGGCCCGTTCCCCGAGCCGGCGCTGGCGCAGGACGCGCGGCGGGCGCGGCTCTGGCGGCGGACGCGCACCGAGGCGGTGATCCGCGAGGACCTGCGCGACCTGAGCCGCATTCCCGACCTGAGCCGCGTGGAGATGCTGGCGGCCCTCTTGCCGGAGCGCGTCGGGTCCCTGCTCAGCACGCAGTCCCTGGCCGAGGACCTCGAGGTGGCGCACGCCACGGCGAGCCGTTGGATCCTGGCGCTCGCGGAGCTCTACTACGCCTACCTGGTGAGGCCCTGGCGGAGACGGGTCGCGCGCTCCCTGCGGCAGGCGCCCAAGCTCTACCTGTGGGACTGGTCGGAGGTGCCCGACCGGGCCAGCCGCTTCGAGAACCTGGTGGCCGGGCATCTCCTCAAGGCCTGCCACGCATGGACGGATGCCGGCGAAGGCGACTTCGCGCTGCACTACCTGCGCAACAAGGAGAAGCAGGAGATCGACTTCCTGGTCGTGCGCGACGGCAAGCCGTGGCTGCCCGTGGAGGCGAGGCTGAGCGACACGACCCCGTCGCCGCACTGGGCGACCTTCCTCCCCTTCCTTGGCTGCTCGCGCGCGCTGCAGGTCGTCGCGGCGCCGGCTCGTTTCGAACGGCACGCGCTCGGTGCCGCCGAGGTGCTGGTGGCGAGCGCCAGCCACGCCCTCGCCTGTCTGGTGTGAGAGTTGCCGGGAGCATCGACATGAGTTGGAAGCCGCGCGGCGTTGTCTTCGTCCTGGCCGCGCTGGCGCTGCTCGCCGCGCCGGGCGGGGGCGCTCCGCCCAAGGAGACCGATGAGCCAATCCTGGCCGGAGAGCTGGGCAAGAAGCTCGACGCGGCCGTGGGGGAGGCCGGCGGCGCCGACTTCTGGGGCAGCGTGCTCGTGGCGCGCGAGGGGAAGATCCTGTTGGCGAAGGGCTACGCCTTCGCCGACTACGGGAAGACCCCGAACACTCCGCGCACGCTGTTCGAGCTGGCGTCCGCGAGCAAGCAGGTCACGGCCGCCGCCATTCTGCACCTGCAGCAGAAGAAGAAGCTCTCCGTGGACGACACCCTGGACAAGGTCTTCAAGGATGTTCCCAAGGACAAGAAGACGATCACCCTGCGCCAGATCCTCACGCACACTTCAGGACTCTCGGGGATGATCGGCGTGCCCTACGCCTCGCCAATCGCGCGCGGCAACTACATCGAGGAGATGCTCGCCGAACCGCTCGGCTCCGAGCCGGGCACGAAGTTCGAGTACTGCAACGCGGGCTACGCCCTGCTGGCCGCGGTGGTCGAGGAAGTGACCGGCGGCAAGTTCGAGGAGTACTGCGAGAAGAACCTGTTTGGCCCGGCAAAGCTCGCGGAGACGGGCTTCATCGGCGACCGCGACCTCATCAAGACCGGGCGCGCCTCCTCGCGGCGCACGGACGAGCCGGGGACGTTCACGGCCGCGGACTGGCACTGGGGCTGGGGCTACCGCGGCATGGGCGGCGTCGTCACCACGGTCTTCGACCTGCTGCGTTGGGATCAGGCGCTGCGCGGTGACAAGATCCTCGGCGACAAGGCCAAGAAGGAGCTGTACACCCCTGCGCTCGAGAACTACGCCTGCGGGTGGACGGTGGAGCCGACCCGCCGCGGCACGCGCAAGGCGCACCACTCGGGCGGCGTGGCCGGCTACGGGATCAACATCGTGCGCTATCTCGAGGATGACGCCGCGATCTTCGTGCTTTCGAACGATGGCGCCAGGGCATATGCCGTGACCGGGGCGCTCGAGAAGCTGCTGTTCCCATAGATATGAACCACGTCGACATCGTCTTCTTCGACGCCGGCGGCACCTTGATCCATCCGGAGCCGGGGGTAGGCGAGGTGTACGCGCGCGCCGGCCGGAAGTTCGGCATTGACGCGCCGCCAGACGAGCTGGCGGCGTCGTTCCGCGCGGCCTTCCGCGCCAAGAGGAGCGAAGGGATCCCGCAGAGCCGGCAGTGGTGGCGCGACGTGGTGGCGCGCTCCTTCGCTCCCTTCGGCGCGCCCGCGCCCGCGGACGAAGAAGCGCTCTTCTCCCAGCTCTATGACCACTTCGCGCGGCCCGAGGCCTGGCGCCTCTTCCCCGGCGTGCCGCGCGTGCTCGACGGCCTGGCGCGGCGCGGCTGCCGCGCCGGCTTGATCTCGAACTGGGACGAGCGCCTGGATGGCCTGCTGGCGGGCCTCGGCCTGGCGGCGCGCCTCTACCCGCGCGTCATCTCGTGTCGCGCCGGCGCCGAGAAGCCGGACGCGCGCATCTTCCGCCTGGCGCTCGCCGAGGCCGGGGTCGAGCCGGCGCGCGCGCTCATGGTGGGAGACGACCTCGTGGCGGACGTGCTCGGGGCGCGCGCCGCGGGCCTGCGCGCCGTGCTGCTCGAGCGCGGCGGCGCGCCCGCCCGGCCGGGAGAGTCGATCACCACGTTCGACGAGCTGCTGGACCTTCTGCCTTGAGCCGCGCCTGTTGCCGGCCATTGCGCCGCCGGCGCGCACAAACGATCATCTCGCATCATGCCGGCACTGAACCAGAGCCCGCCGCGCCGCACCTACCGCTACTACGACTTCCTCATGGCGGGCTTCGTGGCGGTGCTGCTCTGCTCCAATCTCATCGGCCCGGGGAAGTCCTGCGCGCTCAGCCTGCCGCTCCTCGGCACGGTGGTCTTCGGCGCCGGCAACCTGTTCTTTCCCGTGAGCTACGTGTTCGGCGACGTGCTGACCGAGGTGTACGGCTACGCCCGCGCCCGCCGCGTCATCTGGGCGGGCTTCGCGGCCATGCTCTTCGCCGCGTTCATGGCGGCGGTCGTCATCCGCATGCCCGTGAACCCGGACGAGCCCTTCAACCGCGTGCTGCAGCCGGCGCTGGAAACGGTGCTCGGCAACACCTGGCGCGTGGTCGCGGCCTCCATCCTCGCCTTCTGGGCCGGCGACTTCGCCAACTCCTACGTGCTGGCGAAGATGAAGCTCCTGACGCGCGGGCGCTTCCTGTGGACGCGCACGATCGGCTCGACCATGGTCGGCCAGGGCATCGACAGCCTGGTGTTCTACCCGCTCGCCTTCTACGGCGTGTGGAGGCCGGCCACCATCGGCACGGTCGTGGTCGCGAACTGGCTGTTCAAGGTGGCCGTGGAGGCGCTGCTCACGCCGGCGACCTACGCGGTCGTGCGCCTGCTGAAGCGCGCCGAGCGCGAGGACTACTACGACCGCGGCACCCGCTTCACGCCGTTCTCGCTGGCCGATTGACCGGCGCGCGGCCGTCAGGCTTCCGGCTCGCTCTTTCTCATGAGGATGCCGAGCAGCGCGCAGAAGCACAGGCCGAGCGCCACCGCGATCTGGCCGGCCTGGGCCGGCCCGCCTACCTGCAGCACGCCGCCGGCCAGCTTGTCGGGCGCGGCCACCAGGCCGAAGTTGTGCGCGAGAGCCGCTCCCACCAGCGCACCGAGCACGAACACGCCCGCGTCCGCGTCTCCCTCGCCGGCGAGGAAGAGCTGCCGGCCCGGGCAGCCGCCGGCCAGGACGAAGGCAAGCCCGGCGAGCGCCATGCCGAGGAAGTTCCAGAGCTGCCTGCTGTGCGCCAGTGGCTGCGCGGCGAAACCGAACTCTACCTTGCCGATGATCAGGTGGAAGACGAACGCCGCGATCAGGAAGGCGAGTGCGCCCAACAGCAGGTGCGGGCCGCGCCCGAGGTAGAGGTCGCGCAGCCCGCCGACGGTGCAGAAGCGCAGGCGCTGGGCGAGGAAGCCGATGAGCAGACCCGCGCCGGCGGAGGCGAGCAGAGGGGCGCGCAGCGCTCCCGGGCCGGACGTGCTCGCGAGCAGGAACGGCGGCCGCGCCCAGGCCAGCAGCAGCGCGCCGAGCATGAGCCCAGGCAGGACCCAGCCCATGGCCGCGGCTCCGGGCCGCGCGCGGCCCAGCGTGTAGCCCCGGCGCAGGAACCAGGCGGCGAGGCCGATGCCGGCCGCCAGGCCGAGGAGGCCCACGGCGGCGTTGAGGTCGCCGCCGGCGAGGCGGTCGATGACGCGCCAGGGGCAGCCGAGGAAGGCCAGCGCGCCGACCGAGGCGAAGGCGCCGAGCAGGAAGCGTACGATGGGCGCGGCCCCGCCGCGCGGCCGGAACTCGCCGAACAGCAGCGCCGCGATGAGCGCGCCGAGCACGAAGGCGGGAATCTCAGGGCGCAGGTACTGGGCCACGGCCGCGCCGTGCAGCCCGAGCGCGCCGGCGAAGTCGCGCTCGAAGCAGGTGACGCACACGCCCATGTTGGGCGGGTTGCCCCACCATTCCAGCAGCACGGCGAGCAGGCCCAGCACGCCACCGCCGAGGATCATGCCGGTGCGCGAGGCGAAGAAGAGGATCAGGCGTTCTCGCATGCGGTCTCCTCCCGGGGCGCCGCCGCCAGCCAGTCGTTCAGCCACGCTTCCGATCAGACCGAACGCGGCGCCGCGGCGCAACCGCGCTGTCCGCGCTGCCCCGGCCCGCGCGCAGCGCCCGGAGCTTGCGATAGAGGGTGGCGATGCCGATACCGAGGATCCTCGCGGCCTCCTTGCGGTTGCCGCCCGCCTCCTCCAGGACCGCCTGGATGTGGTCGAGCTCGACCTCGCGCAGGGAGCGGCGCGCCGCGGCGCCGCCCCGGGCCGCGCCCTCCCGGCCCGCGACCGCGGCCGGCAGGTCCGTGGGCCGGATGACGTTCTCCGAGCAGAGGATGGCCGCGTGCTCGATGGCGTTCTCCAGCTCGCGCACGTTGCCCGGCCAGGCGTAGCCGAGCAGGCCGTCGAGGCAGGTGGGATCGAGCCGCAGGCCGCGCAGCCCCAGGCGTGCGCCGCACTTCTCGACGAACAGGCGCGCCAGCGGCAGGATGTCCTCGCGCCGCTCCCGGAGCGGCGGCACCTCGAGGCGGAACACCTGCAGGCGGTAGAACAGGTCCTCGCGGAAGGCGCCGCCGGCCACCGCCTGCTCCAGGTTGCGGTTAGTAGCCGCCATCACGCGCACGTCCACCTTGCGCGGCCGGCTCTCGCCCACGCGCAGGACTTCCTTTTCCTGCAGCACGCGCAGGAACTTGGCCTGCGTCGCGCGCGTCGTCTCGCCGATCTCGTCCAGGAAGACGGTGCCGCCGCGCGCCTCCTCGAAGAGGCCGGCCCGGTCGCGATCCGCGCCGGTGAACGCGCCCCTCCTGTGCCCGAACAGCTCGCTCTCCAGCAGCGTCTCGGGCAGCGCCGCGCAGTTGACCGCCAGGAACGGCCCCTGCGCCCGCGGCGACAGGCCGTGGATGTGGCGCGCCAGGACCTCCTTGCCCACGCCGGTCTCGCCGGTGATGAGCACGGATGAGTCGAACTTGGCCACGCGGTTGGCGGCGTCGAGGATCTGCTGGAAGCGGGGACTGCGCACCTCGACCGAGGCCAGGCGCGTGCCCTGCAGCACTTTCTCGAGCCGATCCTGCTGGCGCGCCAGCAGCAGGTCCTTGCGCCGGAGCTGCTGCGTGAGCTTCTGGATCTTCCCCTTGATGTCGTCGGCGTGGAAGTAGCCGAGGTGCGGCGCCACCGCCTCGCCCCAGGAGTCGATGTCCCGGCCCACCGCGCGGCACGCCGCGTCGCCCTTGGCCAGGCAGTCGGTCTCCACGAAGTACACGCTCTTGCCCAGGCAGAAGGAGGCGTAGCCGCTGGCGTAGCCGGTCTGGATCCAGCAGGCGGCCGCGCGGCCGGCGCCCATCTCCTCGAGGTGCGCCTGCGCCTCGCCCGAGCCCTTCCAGGCGCACTCCATGTGGCAGGTGCCCGCGTTGCCATCGAGCGCCAGGATGTCGAGCTCCACCTCGGCGAGCCCCTGCAGCATGTGCAGCACCGGACCGGCTTTGATCCACTCCTCGAGGCTGTCCCAGGCGAAGATGCGCTTCATGGCCGCGGCGTCGGCGTGGCCCCAGAAGTAGCCGAAGCGGGTGAAGATGCGGCGCGCCTGCTCCCAGCCCACCATCTCGATGATGTCGCGCCGGAACTGGCCCAGGGCGTACAAGTCGTGGATGATCAGGCGCCGGCCCTTGAGGTCGACCAGGCCCCGCGAGAAGCGGATCAGCTCGTCCAGGCGCAGGTCTTCGGCTTTCATGGCGCGGCGCTCTCATTCTGATATTGCGAACGACCAGAATGATACTGCGGCGCCCGCGGTCTGCGGAAGGGCGGAGGGCGCGCAGGGTCAGCGGCCGCGCGCCGGCGTCGCGCCCTTCACCAGCGCCTCGACCGTGCGCGCCAGGATGCCGATCTCGTCGGAGGAGCGCACGCGCGTGCGGTGCGCGCGATCACCGGAGCGGATGATGTCGACGTCGTCCACGAGCTGCAGGATGGGCCGCGCCAGCCAGCGGCCCGCGGCGTAGGCCGCGGCAGAGAGCAGCGCCAGCACCGCGCCGGTGCCCCAGAGCAGCAGGCGCCACAGGCCGTGCAGGCCGGCTTCCACGCGCGCGGCCGAGAGGAAGACGCGGGCGCGGTGCGTGATGGCGCCCTGCCCGTCGCGGATCGGCCAGGAGTAGGAGCGCGCGGCCCCGAAGCTCTTGAACACGCCGTCCGTGATCTCCGCCTCGGTCTCGAGCGACTCGCCGTTCTTCAGCACCGCGTGCTTCCGCGGCGTCGAGCAGAGCGCGAAGGAACCGGCCTGCGGGTTGGCCTGGATGACCGAGCGCAGGCTGCCCTCCTCGATGATGTACGCGTCCACGATGTCGCTGGGCAGCGAGCGGCCCATGGGTTCGAAGGCGAGCAGCGCGCGCAGGCGCTGCACGTTGCGGTTGCGCGCTTTCTCGAAGTCGGCGCGGAACGCGGCCTCCTCTGCGCGCAGGCGCTCCCGCGTGTCCGGGTCCTCGATCCTGGGGATGCGCTCGCTGCCGCGGGCGGCCGCGGCGCCCGCTGCCGCCGGGGCGAAGTCGAGGCCGTACTTCAGCTTCAGGTACACGGAGTAGTCCGGCGCCGCGGCGGCAACGCGCTCGACCGCCTCGTTCAGCGTGCCGTGCGCGGGCTCCCACCAGGCGACGCCCGGCAGCGCCAGGGTCCTGGCGAGCTGGATGCCGCAGTCGTCCACGCCCTGGTAGAGCGTCTTCCTGGCCGTGCGATGGAAGGCCACGTCCAGTACGACCAGGGGAATGGCCGCGGCCGGCACGATGACGAGCACGAGCTTCATGGCGAGGCTGAGCCCCGCCGTGGTGTGGGAGTGCCGCACGTTCAGGGCGGACGTTCTACGGTTCTTCATGGCGACGCCTCCTGCGCGAGGACGGCGCGCCGGCCATCCGGACGCGGCCGCCCGCAGCGCGTGCACCGGGAAGAACTGCAACGCGCGTGCCGTACTGCCGCGCCGCGGCGGGGGCACGGGCGTTGCGTTGCGCACGCTGATCTACTACTCCCAAGAATCGTCGCGCCGCGCGACGATTCTTGGGAGTAGTAGATCCCGCGGCCACGGGCCGCGGCCGCGCGCTCTGGGCGCGCGGTGGATGCGCGACAGCGTAGCGAGGGTCCCGCAGCCGAAGCGTCACGCGACCATGCTGACGAGAGACTTCAGCGACGCC
>DYIW01000281.1 GCA_020723465.1 Phycisphaera mikurensis | reverse complement strand
GTCTGGACCGTGGATGACAACGGACCGGCGGACTTTCCGAGCATCGTCGCGGCCGTGGCCGCGGTGGCGCCTGGGGACGTGCTGCTGGTCATGCCCGGCGACTACGCCTCGTTCACGCTCGACAAGAACCTGACCATCCTGTCCTCGGCCACGGGCGCGCGGCCGCGCGTCACCGGCCGGACGCGCTTCCAGGCTGCCGCCGGGTTCATCGCCGTGGGGCTGGACCTGCAGGAGGCCATCGTCTTCCACGTGTCAGGGCCAGGGCTCCTCGACGACTGCCGGCTGGGGATCTTCGTGCCGGCGATCCAGGATCCGACGCTGAGGATCGACTCGTGCCAGCAACTCACGATCCAGGGCTGCGAGGTGCGCGGCTTCCAGGCGCACCTTCCGTCGCAGGTAGGAGCGACAGCCGTTCTCGTCGACAGCTCGACCGTCGTCCTCACCGGCAGCGTCATCGAGGGGGGAGCGGGGTGGGACGCGGCCTGCATTCCCTGCTCGGGCGGCGACGCGGGGCCGGCCATCCTGGCCAGAGGCGGCAGCCTGCTGACCGTCGCAGGCTGCGACACGATCCGGGGCGGCCGCGCCGGCTTCGGGGACTACGGCATGAGCTATCCGCCCGTTGACGGGACCGCCGGTGACGGGATCCATGCACAGGCGTCGACGGTTCTGATTCGAGGCAGGTTCCCGGACGTGGTCGCGCCCGGATACGAGGACTGGGGGCAGCAGGGACACGCCATCGTCGCCGAGGCCGGGAGCCAGATCGCCTGGAGCGGAGTCACCCTGGGCTCCCCGCAGATACTCGCGACGGCCAGCACGGTCATCCACCCATCTCCGGACGAGCCGTTCATGGAGATCCTCGGTCCGGGCTTGCCGGGGACGATCCAGGAGTTCGAGCTGCGCGGCCCGATCGGGAGCTACGCCCTGGTCGCGTTCGGCTTCCCCAGCGCCGCCACGGCGCTTCCCGGCTTCGGCGCGTCGTTCTGGATGGCTCTTCCGCCCGTCGTAGTGGTCTCGGTTGTGATCTCTGGCCTCTCCCCGGTCGTGTTTCCCGTCACCCTTCCGACGGTGTCGGGCCTGGAAGGCGCTGCACTCACCGCGCAAGCGGCCTTCCCCGGCCAGCACACGCCCTTCGCCACGGGCGCCTTCGTGACCAACCCGGCGACGGTCGTGGTCCGCTTCTGACTGGGTCCGCGGCAACGCGCCGCGCTCAGCCGCGTCCCACGTACGTGTTGTGGAACGCGACCCAGGCCGGCAGCACCTCCTGGAGCAGCTCCTTCGGCGGCAGGAAGGCGATGCGCAGGTGCTGCGTGCCCTCCCTCTGGCCGAAGCCGGTGCCGTTGACGGTGCAGAGGCCGGTCTCCTCGAGCAGGGCCATGCAGTAGTCGAAGTCGTTCTTGCCGGGCGGCAAAGCGAGGCGCGGGAAGAGGTAGAGAGCGCCCACGCGGCCGAAGCACTCGACGCCCCGCATCTCGCGGAAGGCCTCGCGGATCATGGTCGCCTTGGCGTGCAGGTCGGCGAGGATGCCCTCCCTCTCGGCCACGAACAGGTCATACGGCGCGCTCCCCTTCTCGGGCGGGTCCACCATCAGGTAAGTGAGGGCCTGGCCCAGGACGTTGGGGCAGAGGCTCACCGAGGCCTGCTTGTACAGGATGGCGCACAAGTCCACGTCCACGCCGCGCAGGCGCGGCGGATTGCGCACCTCGAGGTAACCGCCGCGGTGCCCGCACTCGCCGTAGAAGCCCTTGGACACGCTGTGCAGGCTGAACAGGGGCACGTCGCGCTCGCCCAGCACGCGCGCGAAGGACACGAAGGTTCCGCCGTAGACGTTCTCCTGGTACCTCGTCGGCGATGATCGCGAGCCGGTGCTCGGCCGCGAAGTCGATCACCTCGCGGATGCTCGCTTCGGGCAGGATCGCGCCCGTGGGATTGCCGGGATTGATGACGACGATCGCCTTGACGTCCGTGCCGCCCTTCCGCGCCCGCTCCAGCGATTCCTCGAGCGCGGCGCGCGAGAGCGTCCAGCCTGCGTCCTCGTCCGGATAGTAGTCGACCTGCACGCCCCCGCACTTCCTGATCGACGCCGAGTAGAGGGGGTACTGCGGGATAGGGATCATCACCCCGTCGCTCGGCTTGGCGATGAGCAGCTCGAGCACGTGGCGCGCCGCCTCGCTGGCGCCGTCCGTGAGGTAGATGCGCTCGGCGTTCGAGCGCACGCCGCGCGCGCCGGCCGCGATGTCGCGCCGGTCGATGAAGCGCGCCACGGCCTCGCGGATGAAGAGGGCGCCGTGGCTCTCGGAGTAGGCGCCCACGCCCGTTCCCAGGCCGGCGAGGATGCGCTCGGCCGTCTCGAGCACGGCGTCCGAGAGGAGCCCGAGCTGGCGCTCCCGGCCGGGCAGCGCCTTCTTCAGGTCGCGCTCGCGGGCGATGCGCGAGGGCTCCTCGAGCAGGCTCAGGACCTGCCGGCAGTAGGTCAGCGGTTTCTGCCCGAGCGCCTGGGGGTTGCCGATGTTGCACGAGATGATCTTCTTGCCCTGCTTGCGCAGCTCGGTCGCGCGCTGCGGGATGGGCCCGCGCACGGCGTACTCCATCTCGATGACGTTGCGGTTGCCGATCAGCTCCCAGGTCATGCTGCGTCCCTCCGCTCGTGCGCGTCCATGGCCGCGGCGCGAGCCGCGGACCCGGCATGCTAACCGAACGCGGCCAGCAGGGCGAGCCAGAGCGCGGCGATCGCCAGCGTCGCCGCGGTCACCGGCACGCCCACGCGCGCGTGCTCGCGCCAACTGATCTTCACGCCCACCTGCGCGGCCTGGTCGATGACGATGATGTTGGCGATGCTCCCGACCACGATCAGGTTGCCCGCGAGAGTGCTCGAGAGCGCCAAGAGCGGGCCCGCCAGGGGATGCGTGGCAAAGGGCAGGAGCAGCATGGTCGCCGGCACGTTCGACACGAGGTTCGAGAGCACGACGCTCGCGCCGAAGAGCCACGCCGGCTGGCTGAGGTCCACGCCTGCCGCGCGCAGGCCGCCGGCCAGGTGGTCGAGGCGGCTCGAGAGCAGGAGCGCGCGATTGACGATGAACAGGCCGGCGAAGAGCACCAGGAGCTGCCAGTCCACGAGCTGCAGCATGGAGCGCGAGGCCATCTTGCGGCTGGCGAGCAGGAGGCCGGCCGCGGCGAGCGCCACCATGTCGCGCGGCCAGTATCCCAGGAGGAAGGCGATGACCAGGGCGCCGAGCACCAGGAAGCCCTTGGTCGTCTGCCAGCGGTTGAACGGGCGCACCTCCACCGCGGGGAGAACGCGCGTCAGGTGCCAGCGCCCGCGGAAGCGCAGGACCAGGATCCACCAGGTGGCCAGGAGCCCCAAGAGCGCCGGCACCGCGGCCTGCAGCAGGTAGACGTCGAAGCGCAGGCCCAGCACCTGGCCGATGAGCATGTTCTGCGGGTTGCCGATGAGCGTGGCCGCCGAGCCGATGTTCGCGGCGCAGGCGAGCCCGAGCAGGAAGGGCACCGGGTCGAGGCCGCGGCGCGCGCAGCCCACGGCGAGCAGCGGGGTCATGGCCAGGCAGATGATGTCGTTGCACAAGAGCGCGGACAGGGCGCCGGCGCCGGCCAGGACCGCGCCGAGCAGCGCCGCCGGCGGCAGCGGGATCGCGGCCAGGCGCTGGGCGAAGCGCGTGTAGAAGCCGCCGAGGCGGAACTGCGCCGAGACCACCATCAGGCCGAAGAGCAGGGCCATGGTCGGCACGTCGAGCGCCTGCCAGGCGTCTTCCAGGCTGATGCGCGCCGTGGCGATGAGCACGAGCGCGCCGAGCAGGGCCACGCCGGTGCGGTCGAGGGCCATGCCGGGGATGCCCCCGGCCATCATGCCGGCGTACACCAGGGCGAAGACGATGGCCACCAGGTGATTCACGCGCGCGTTCCTGCCGAGGAAACGCAACATGCTAGCGCGCGTCCCGGCCCGCGCCTCTCGACATCGACCGCGTCCTCGGCGAGGATCGCACGCGTGAAGGAGCGACCATGAACAGCCGCGAGCGCGTCCGGACCATCATCGCCGGCGGCAACCCCGACCGCTGCGGCTTCTGGCTCGGCAACCCGCACGCCGAGACCTGGCCGCTCTACCTCGAGGTCTTCGGCGCACGGGATGCCGAGGCCGTGCGCCGCGCTCTCGGCGACGACTTTCGCTGGATCTGCCCGCAGTGGTCGTCGTATCGCCATCCCGAGGGGCGGCCGCTCTTCGACGTGCAGCCCCAGGGCGCCACGCTCGGCTGCGCCGGCGTGTTCGCGGACTGCACGGACCCGCGCGCGGTCGAGGACTTCCCCTGGCCCGACCCGGACCTGCTCGACTTCTCCGCCACGCTCGCCGAGCTCAGGGCCGCCGGCGACGCCTATCGCGCCAGCGGCTTCTGGTGCCCCTTTTTCCACGACCTCGCGGACTTCATGGGCATGGAGAACTACTTCGTCGCCATGCTGGAGCGGCCGGAGGTGGTGCACGCCGTCACGCGCCGTGTGGTCGGCTTCTACCTCGAGGCCAACCGCCGCTTCTTCGCCGCCGCGGCCGGGCTGGTGGACGGCTTCTTCCTGGGCAACGACTTCGGCTCGCAGCAGGACCTGCTCATCGGGCCGCGCCAGTTCGCCGAGTTCGTGCGGCCGTACCTCGGCCAGCTCGTGGCCCAGGGGCGCGCGGCCGGCTGCCAGGTCATCCTGCATTCGTGCGGCGCGGTGGGGCGCCTGATCCCGGACTTCCTGGACCTGGGCGTAGACGCGCTCCATCCCCTGCAGGCGCGCGCGCGCGGCATGGACGCCGCGACCCTGGCAGAGCGCTTCGGCGGGCGCCTCGCCTTCGTCGGCGGCATCGACACGCAGGACCTGCTGGTGAACGGCACGCCGCAAGAGGTGCGGGCTGAGGTGCGGCGCGTGAAGGAGCTGCTCGGGCCGCGGCTCGTGGTCAGCCCGAGCCACGAGGCCCTGTTGCCGAACGTCCCGGCCGCGAACGTGCGCGCCATGGCCGAGGCGGCGCGCCTGCCGTGAACGGCGCGCGGCGGCGGCGGCCTTGCGCCCGGGCAGGCGCCGCGCTTGCATGGCCGGAGCGTGCGGGTGGTGTTTCCCTCGGTCTCCTCGGGGAGGGCAAGATGCTCGCCAGGACCAGCGCCATCGTCTTTCTGTCCGCTCTGCTTGCACCCATGCTGGCGCCGCAGGACGCCGGCAAGGGGGACGGCGAGCGCCTCAAGCGTCTCATCCCGGTCGCGATCGAGAAGGTCGAGGTGCATCCCGAGCTGACCGCGCTGCCAGCGTCCAAGCTCCTCGCGCGCAGCGGGCTCGATTCCACGACGCTGCCGTCGCTGCGCCGCTATCGGGCGCATGTCGCGGGCGATCCGCGCCCGACCGAGGCGGCCTTCCTCGACCTGACGCTCCGCGGCAAGAAGTACCGCCTGGGCGCCGCGGTCTCGCCGGTGAAGGGCGTGCTCGGGCCGACGCTGTTCGACGACTTCGGCAAGCCGGTCGCGGACCTCGACCGCTTCCTGTCCCAGTTCAAGGGGGAGGGCGCGGTGCGCCTGACCGACGCCTCGCGCGAGCCGGTGGGCGACGCCGTCAAGCTGCGCGACGCGGTCTTGAGCCTGGACGAGCCTCCGGCCAAGAAGGACGCGCGCATGCGCTGGGTGCTGCTGCGCCATCACCTCGCCATGCGCGCCGTGGCCGAGCGAAACGGCCTGGTTCTCGAGGCGGCGCAGGAGAGCGAGACCCTGAACGGCGCGCTGCGCGAGCTGGTCTCGAGCCTGGAGCAACTCCGGGAGTTCACGGCCCACCTGAAGCTCGTGCTCGAACCCAAGGAGGTGGGCCAGTACCGCGCCTTCACGGACGAGGGGCATGCTCTCGCGGCCAAGGCACTGGCGCTGGCGCTGGAGAGCAAGCGGGAAGAGGCGCTCGCGGTCGTGCGCGGGGACCTGGCCATGAGCTGCGGCCGCTGCCACGGCTGGCAGGAGAACCACTGGAAGAAGCCGCTGGGCGAGGCCATGCGCGGCCAGCTCGAGCAGGCCGGCTTCAAGCACGGCTACTTCGTGGTGGACATGGACGTGCGGCGCGTGGACCTCGAACCCGAGAGCGCGCAGGCGGTCGCGAGCGCGGTCAAGGCGGCGCTGCTCATGGCGCACGGCGCCGTGGACTGACTGGCGCATCAGTCGAGGAACACCTCGAGGCTCTGCCCGGCCGCGCCCGCGATGCTGCCGCTCGCGAGCGCAGCTCCGCCCTGCGGCAGGCCGAGCAGGAAGTCGCCGTCCTCCACGTTCTCGAAGAGGAAGCGCCCCTGTTCGTCAGTGTCGGCGTAGTGCGCGGCCACCGGCCCGAGCAGCACGAGGGTGAGGGCGCGGGCCGGAGTGCCGTCCCCGCGCCGCAGCACGCCCTCCACGGTCGCGCCGGGATAGAGCACCACGCGCACGTCGCTCTGCATGCCGCCGTGCGAGGCGAGCGGCTGGGCGGCGGGCGCGAAGCCCGGCGCCGCCGCGGCCACGATCGTCGCGTCCGGGGGCGCGTCCTCGAGCGTGAAGCGGCCGGTCGGATCGGTCGGCACGCCCATGTCGGGCAGCAGGTCCGCGCCGCGCGGCTCGGCGAAGGCCTGGACGCGCGCGCCGTCGATCGGCCGGCCGGCGCCGTCGCTCACCCTGCCGGAGATCGAGATGGGGCGGCGCAGGCCGATCTCGAAGTGCGCTTCAAGCCGCGCCTCGCTCAGCTCGAAGGTGCGACTGGCCGGCGCGTAGCCCGGCGCGGCCGCCTCCAGCCAGTAGCGCGTGCGCTCCAGCGGCGCCAGCGACACGCTACCTTCCGCGCCGGCCTCCAGGCGCTCGGCGCGCTGCTCGAGCTGGCCGTGCGCGCTCCAGCGCAGCCCGACCAGGACCGGGCCGGACAGGGGCCGTCCGCTCTCCGCGTCGCGCAGGGTGAGGAGCAGGCTGCCGTCTCTCGGCTCGACGTCCGTTTCGAGCAGGAGGTCGGTGCGGCCGGCCGGGACGCCGGCCTCGACGGCCGGCTCGACCGGGTCGGACCACGACGCGCCGCGCAGCACCACGGTGTAGCTCCCCTCGCTCACCGCCGAGAAGAGGAAGCGGCCCGCGTGATCGGTCAGGGTCTCGAGCGGATCGAGCCACTCGGAATGGTGCAGGGTCACCAGGCGGCCGGCGAGCGGCGCTTCGTCCTCGCGGTTCTGCGTCCGGCCGCCGATGGGGAGTCCCGGCAGGTAGAGCACCTCGAGGCCGAGACGTTCCTCCCGCTCGGCCAGGTCGAAGGAGATCCCGTCCACGGCGTGGACCACCCCGGCCCTGAGGCCCAGGAGGCCCCGCCGGACGGGGAAGTGCTTGACCAGATCCCGGACGGCCATGAGGTCAGGCATGGCCGGCCCTCCAGCAGGCGGCTCGGTGGCCCGGGGCGCGCTCCTCCAGCTCCGGCTCTCGGGCCCGGCAGCGGGCCTCGGCCAGGGGGCAGCGCGGCTCGAAGCGGCAGCCCGGGGGAAGGTCCAGGAGGCTGGGGACGACGCCCCTGATCTCGGCCAGCCGACCCGGCCGGGCCTCGGCCTCGGCCGAGGGGATGGCCCCCAGGAGGCCCCGGGTGTAGGGGTGGAGGGGCTGGTCGAAGAGGTCCAGGGTGGTCGCCTCCTCCATGACCCGGCCGGCGTACATGACCGCCACCCGCTCGGCCATCTCGGCCACCACCCCCAGGGCGTGGGTGATGAGGACAATGGCCGCGCCCAGCTCCCGGCGGAGGTTGTCCATGAGCTCCAGGATCTGGGCCTGGATGGTCACGTCCAGGGCCGTGGTCGGCTCGTCGGCCAGG
>DYIW01000280.1 GCA_020723465.1 Phycisphaera mikurensis | reverse complement strand
CGTGCGCTCGCCGCCGCCGTCGCTCGGCGACGGCGACCGCGTGCGCGTCAAGAAGTCACCGTGAAGGCTGATCCATGAAAGAGAAGATCATCGCCCTGTCCGGCGTGAGCAAGACCTACAGCAGGGGCGGCGAGTCCTTGGTGGTGCTCGACCGCCTCGACTTGGAGGTGGCGCGCGGCGGCTTCTGCGCGCTCATGGGCCCCTCGGGCTCGGGCAAGAGCACGCTCCTCAACCTCATCGGCGGCCTGGACCACGCCGACGCCGGCCGCGTGGAGGTGGCGGGCACGAACCTCGAGGAGCTCGGCGGCTCCGCCCTCGCCGCCTGGCGCGCCGAGACCGTCGGCTTCGTCTTCCAGGGCTTCAACCTCATCCCCGTGCTCACCGCGCGCGAGAACATCGAGCTGCCGCTCCTGCTCGCTCCGCTGTCGCGCAAGGAGCGGCGGCGGCACGTGGACCACGCGCTGGAGCTGGTCGGGCTGACCGACCGCGCCCGCCACCGCCCCAGCCAGCTCTCGGGCGGCCAGGAGCAGCGCGCCGCCATCGCCCGCGCCATCGTCACCGACCCGAAGCTCATCCTCGCGGACGAGCCGACCGGCGACCTCGACCGCGAGTCGGCCGACCAGATCCTCGAGCTGCTGGCGCGGCTCAACGCCGAGCTGGAGAAGACCGTGCTGATCGTGACGCACGACAGCCTGGCCGCGGCGCGCGCGCGCCGCGTCGTGCACCTCGACAAGGGCAAGCTGGTCGACCGCAGCGAGGCGGCCCTGCCCCAGGGCGGAGGCAACTGACCATGCCGCTGCGCCTCGTGCCGAGGAACCTGCTCAAGCACCCGCTGCGCTCCCTCTTGACGCTGCTGTCGCTGGCCGTGGCGCTCTTCCTGCTCTGCCTGCTGCGCTCGCTGGTCGTGGCGCTCGACGCCGGGGTGCGCGGCGCCAAGTCGGACCGGGTCATCGTGCAGTCGGCGGTCAGCCTGTTCGTGTTCCTGCCCGAGAGCTACCAGCAGAAGATCCGGCAGGTGGACGGGGTCGAGGAGGTCATGGGCTGGACCTGGTTCGGCGGCTACTACCAGGAGCCGGCCAACTTCTTCGCCCAGTTCGCCACGGACTCGGACTTGCTGTTCTCCATGTACCCGGAGATCGAGATCATCAAGGGCAGCACGGAGAGCTTCCTCGCCGACCGGCGCGCGTGCATCATCGGCGACCAGCTCGTCGCCGCGTACGACTTCGAGGTCGGCCAGTCCATCCCGATCATCGGCGGGCTCTTCCCGCGCCTGGACGGCGGCGCCTGGGACTTCCAGGTGGCGGCGATCTACCGCTCCAACTCCTCCAACGTCGACCGCAAGTCGCTCTTCTTCCACTACAAGTACCTGGACGAGAGCCGGGAGGAGGGCGGCGTGCGCGGCCCGCCCGGGGTCGGCGTGTTCGTGGTCAAGGTGAAGGAGGGCGGGGACCCGCTGGCGGTGATGGGCCGCATCGACGCGCTCTTCGAGAACGGGCCGCAGCGGGTGCAGAGCACTTCCGAGGCGACGTTCCAGGCACAGTTCGTGTCCATGGTCGGCAACATCCCGCTGTTCGTCGGCTCGCTCGGCGGCGGCGTGTTCCTCGCCATCCTGCTGGCCGTGGTCAACACCATGCTCATGTCGGCGCGCGAGCAGGTGCGCGACGTCGGCATCATGAAGGCGCTGGGATTCCGCGACGCCTCCACCTTCTGGGTGATCCTGCTGCAGGGGCTCGTGCTGGCCCTGGCCGGCGGCGGGCTCGGCATCCTGGGGGCGCACGCCGTGTCCGAGCCCATGGCCCAGGCGCTCGGCAGCTACTTCCCCGGCTTCGCGGTCACGCGCGAGACCACGCTCGTCGGCCTAACTATCTCGCTCGCCATCGGCGTGCTCGCGGCGAGCGTGCCGGCCTGGCGCCTGAGCCGGCTTTCGGCGGTCGAGACCATGCGCATGGAGGTGTGAGGAATGGCGCTCGTGCCGTTGACCTACAACCTGCGCAGCGTGGCGGTGCGGCGCTCCGCCACCCTGCTCACCGTGCTCGGCATCGGCGCCACGGTCGCGGTGATCTCCGGCGTGCTCGCCCTGCAGCAGGGCTTCGAGCGGCTCTTCACCGGCGTGGGCCGGGCCGACGTGGCGGTGATCATGCGCCAGGGCTCCACCGACGAAGGTTCGAGCATCCTCGACCGCGAGGAGGCCAACGCCCTGGTCAAGTCGAGCCCGGAGATCGCCGAGGACGAACAGGGCCGGCCGCTGGCGTCGATGGAGAGCTACCTGGGCGTGCGCCGCTTCAAGCTGGACGGCGGGGAGACGAACGTGGCGGTGCGCGGCATCCAGCCGCTCTCCATCCGCCTGGCGGGCGACGCGCTCCGGCTGGCCGAGGGCAGACACTTCACCCCGGGCTCGGACGAGGTGATCGTGGGCGCCAAGCTCTCGGGCCGCGTGCGCGACTGCCGGGTCGGCGACGTGATCGTCTTCAACACCACGCCCTTCCGCGTGGTCGGCGTGTTCGAGTGCGACGGGCCCTTCGCCTCGGAGATCTGGGGCGACGTCGAGCGCATCGGTGAGGCGCTGGAGCGGCGGATCTACAACCGCATCGTCGCCCGCTTGAAGCCCGGGGTGGCCCTCGAGGACTTCGCCGCGCGCGTGGATAAGGACGAGCAGGCGCACGCCATGGTCGAGTCCGAGCGCGAGTACCTCACCAAGCAGACGCGGGCCATGTCCACCGCCCTGCTCTGGCTGGGAGGAGTGCTGGCGCTCATCATGGGAGTGGCCGCGATCTTCACCGCCACCAACACCATGCTCGCCGCGCTCGCGGCCCGCACCCACGAGATCGGCGTGCTGCTCGCGCTCGGCTTCCGTCCGGCCGCGATCTTCTCCGCCTTCCTGGCCGAGGCGGTCCTCCTTTGCCTGCTCGGCGGCGCTGCGGGCTGCCTCATGACCCTGCCGCTGAACGGCATCGAGACGGGCACGACCAACTACCAGACCTTCACCGAGGTGGCCTTCGCCTTCCGCGTCACGCCGCAGGTCCTGGTGGTGGCCGTGGCCTTCTCGCTCGTGCTCGGCCTGGCCGGCGGGGCGCTCCCCGCCTGGCGGGCGGCGCGCCTGAGCCCCACTGCGGCGCTGCGCAGGCTGTGATCCGCGCGCCGGCACCGGCGCTGCCGGTGCGTCAGCGCTCGGCCTTGCGGCCGCTCCCGACCGTCTTCCTGGCCGGAACCTGCTGGTCCGGCGCGGCCGGCGGCGCCGCCGCCGAGTACGACTCCTCGGCGGTCGGGAAGCGGCCGGCGAGCACGTCCTCGCGATAGGCCGAAAGCGCGGCGGCGATGACCTGGCCCGCCTCGGCGTAGCGGCGCACGAACTTCGGCACGTGGCCGCTGGTCAGGCCCACGAGGTCGGTGAACACCAGGATCTGCCCGTCGCAGTCCGGGCCGGCGCCGATGCCGATGGTCGGGATCGCGATGCGGCGCGTGATCTCCGCGCCCAGCTCCGTGGGAATGCCCTCGAGCACCACGGAGAAGGCGCCCGCCGCGGCCACGGCGGCCGCGTCCGCGAGCAGCCGCTCGGCTTGCTCGGGCGTCCTGCCCTGCACCCGGAACCCGCCCATCTGATGCATGGCCTGGGGCCTGAGGCCGATGTGGCCCATGACCGGCACCCCGGCCTCCACCACTGCGCGGATTGCCGCCGCCCGCTCCTCGCCCCCCTCCATCTTCACCGCCTCGACGTTCCCCTCCTTGACGAAGCGGATGGACGAGCGGAGCGCCTGCTCCACCGACTCGTGATACGTGCCGAACGGCAGGTCGCCGACGAGCAGGGCGCGGGTCGCGCCGCGCGCCACCGCCCGCGCGTGCGCCAGCATCTCCTCCAGGCTCACCGGCAGGGTGCTCGGGTAGCCGAGCACGGTCGGGCCGAGCGAGTCGCCCACGAGCAGGATGTCCATGCCGCTCTCGTCGACCAGACGGGCGGTCGGGCAGTCGTAGGCCGTCATGGCGGTGATCCGCGACTTACCCTTCATGGCCCGCACCACCGGGGCTGTGACCTTCGACTTCCACTCCGGGACGCAACCGCTCATGCCAGGCTCCCGCTCGCTTCTGGACCTGTTCTAGCAACCCGTCATTCTAGCCCGTGAGCACGTACAATCCGCGTCCGATCAGCGTTGCGCCAGCCCGGAGTCGATCATGAAGCGGTTCGGTCCGTTGCGCCTCCTCCTGCCCCTCCTCGTGTCGTTTCTGCCGCTCGCGGCCGCCCAGGAGTCCTGGCACATCGCGCTGCTCGACGGCCAGGAATCCGGCTACGCGCACGCGCTGACGCGGCCGGCGGAAGACCCGGCCGGCGGCTTCGAGACCACGACCGAGACGTTCCTGCGCCTGAAGCGCCTGCGCGCCGCCATTGAGATCAAGACCACCCTCACCTCCTGGGAGGACGCCGCGGGCCAAGTCGTGCGCCTGCGCCAGGTCAGCGTCCTGGCGCAGAGCGAGACCATCTACGAAGGCGTCGTGAAGGACGGCGTCCTCGAGTTCACGGTGACCACGGCGGGCGCCACGCGGCCGGCCTCTATCGACTGGCCGGCCGACGTTCCCGGCCCCAAGGAAGTGGAGCGTCGCACGGCGGCGCTCGGGGAGACGCCGGGCCAGAGCGCCAGCTTCCATCAGTTCGACTTCATGCTGGGCGAGCCGTCCCGGGTCACGTCCACGGTGCAGGGAGTCGAGGAGGCTCCGCTCGGCGGGGAGACGCGCCGGTTGCGCCGCGTGGTCACGCGCTTCGATCAGGCCGGCATGCCGGACGTCACGACCTGGGTCGACGAGCACGGCTTCGCCCTCAAGACCTCGATGAGCATGGCCGGTCTGACCATCGTCTCGGAGATCGCCAGCAAGGAGCGGGTGGACGCATTCCTGACCGAGGGCACGGCGGCCGCGGCCGAGGTGTTCGAGCGCTCGATGATCCAGGCGAACGTGCGCCTGCCGCGGCCGCGCGCGCTCGACTCGGTCCTCTACCGAATCGCGCCGAAAGCAGCGGATGGTGCGCTGCCGCCGCTCGAGGACGAGCGCCAGGAGATCGTCATGCGCGAAGAGGACTCGGGCGCGCTGCTGCTCCGCGTGACGGCCCGCGTGCCGCCCGAAACGCGCCGGCAGCGCCGGCCGCTCCCGGATCCCGCGCCCGAGCTCGCGGAGTACCTCGAGCCCAATCCCATGCTGCAGTCCGACGACCCGCTGGTCGCGCGGCTGGCCGCGGTAGGCGCTGGCGCGGAAGAGGACGCCTGGAACGCTGCCGTACGGCTCGAGCGCCTGGTGTTCGAGACGATCACGCAGAAGAGCCTGGACGTGGTCTTCGCCTCGGCGAGCGAGGTGGCGAAGACCTGCACGGGCGACTGCTCCGAGCACGCGGTGCTGCTCGCCGCCCTGTGCCGTGCCGCCGGCATACCGGCGCGCGTGGCCATGGGCCTGGTCTACGCCGGCGGCATCTTCGGCGGGCACGCCTGGACCGAGGTGTCGATCGACGGGGAGTGGTACGCGCTCGACGGCACCATCGGCCGCGGCGTGGCCGACCCGACGCACCTGCGCTTCGGCGTGACCAGCCTCAAGGCGGGAGGGCTCTCCAGTGGCCTCCTCGGCGTGCTGGCGGGCCTGGGCAGCATCGACCTGGAGATCGATGAGTTCACGCTGCGCGGCGTCACGCGCCAGGTGGACGCCGCGCGGCCGCGCTGGGCGGTCGAGGAGGGGCGCTTCGCGGACCGCGTCGAGGGGCTGAGCTTCGTTGTGCCGGAGGGCTGGACCGCCGCGGGCGGCGCGCCCGCGGCCGGCGGCATGACCAACGAGTGCGTTCTGGCGGAGCTGAGCCGCGCCGGCGCCGGCACGATTCGCCTGCTCGCGCGATCGGTGCGCCCGGACTTCACTCTGAAGGCGCTGCCGGACGAGCTCGCGGGCGGCGACGCGGAGTCCGTGTTCAGCGTGTCGCGCCGCGTCGCCGGGCTGGACGGCATGTTCGTGGCGGGCGGCTCCGAGGCGCAGCCCTGGCGCCTGGTCGCGGTCCTGCTGGACGACACGGCCTACGTCATCCGGGCGGCGGGCGGCGACGACCTGACGCTCGCGGCCTTCGAGGAGGTGGTGGACTCGCTGGCGCTCGAGTGACGGCACGCGGCCGCACCGGGCCGGGCTTTCCGCGGTTTTCGTCAAGCACCACGCCTGCCGGCGCCGATAAGTGTCGCCGTCCGGGACACGGTTCACGGGCCGCGGGCAGGCGATGCTTCATCTCCGCTTCACGTCCACGCTCAGATTCCGGCTCACGGCCGCCTTCGTGGCGCTGGTGGCGCTCACGGCAGCGCTCATGGGAGTGCTGGTCAGTCGCAACACCCAGCAGAGCCTGATCGAGCTGCACGAGCGCACCGGCTTCATCCTGGCGCGCAACATCGCGCGCAACGCCGAGCTGGAGGTGCGCAGCGGCAACGCCGAGCGCCTGCGTGGCCTGCTCGAGCAGCTCCAGCAGGAGCCGTTCGTGCGCTACGCCACGGTCTTCGCCGGCGACGGCGAAATCCTCGGCATCTGGTTCCACGATCCGGTGGACATCCCGCCGTCCGGCAAGGAGCTGGGCGCCGAGCCGCACGGCCCGGTCCAAGTGTGCGTGCAGAACGGCGAGCCGATCTCCGAGTTCGACGTGCCGATCGTGACGCGCGCCGTCGCGGTGGGAAGAACGGCGCCGGCGGCCAGCAGCCCGGTGGTGGGCACGGTACGCCTCGGCCTGTCACGGCAGCCGATCCTCGAGCGCGTCGCCCAGGCCCACGACCAGATCCTGCGCATGGTCATCGCCTCGGTCGTGCTCGGCGTCGTCGCCTCGTTCTTCATCGTCAGATCCTTCCTGCGGCCGATCACCCGCCTCATCGCCACGACCAGAATGATCGGCCGCGGCGACTTCGACATCGTCATCGGCAGCCTCCCCACCGAGGGCGAGCTCGGGGCGCTGGCGCAGGCCCTGGCCCGCACCACGCGCGAGCTGCGCGACATGAAGGCGCAACTGGTCGAGGCCAACGAACGCCTGGAGCAGAAGGTGGCCGAGCGCACCAACGCGCTCAAGGAGGCGCTCGAGGAGCTGAAGGTCCTCGACCGCATGAAGGACGAGTTCCTCTCCTCGGTCTCGCACGAGTTCCGCACGCCGCTGACCTCGATCCGCGCCTACGCCGAGATCCTGCTCGAGTTCCAGGACGAGGACACGAGCACCCGCGTCGAGTTCCTCGACATCATCATCAAGGAGAGCGAACGCCTCGCGCGGCTGGTCAACGACATCCTCGACATGGTGAAGATCGAATCCGGCGAGGTGGAGTGGTCCCTGCGTCGCGTCGACCTCCTGGAGCTGGCCGAGGAAGCCCTGCACTCGCTGCGGCCGATCCTGGCCGAGCACCGCCTCAAGGCCACGGTCACGCGCCGCGGCGGCGTGCCCGAGGTGCGCGGCGACCGCGACCGCCTGCTGCAGGTGATGACCAACCTCCTGTCCAACGCGATCAAGTTCTCGCACGAGGGAAGCAACGTCGAGGTGTCGGCCGAGCGCCACGAGGACAACGTCGCGGTGGTGGTCCGTGACCACGGCATCGGCATCGCCCCGCAGGACCAGCAGAGGATCTTCGACCGCTTCAAGCAGGTCGGCGACACGCTCACCGAAAAGCCGCGGGGCACCGGCCTGGGGCTGCCGATCTGCAAGAACATCGTGCACCGGCACGGTGGCAGCATCTGGGTGGAAAGCAAGCCCAACCAGGGCAGCCGCTTCTGCTTCACTCTGCCGATCCGGGGACCGTCCGAGGAGAACCTGCGCGCCGCGCCAGCGCGCGACGTCAGCCTGCGAGCGGACGCCACCCTCGT
>DYIW01000279.1 GCA_020723465.1 Phycisphaera mikurensis | reverse complement strand
CCTCCGCGGCGAGCCGGAGATGCTTCGCGTCTTCCGCCACGAGCGGGCGCTGCCCCAGTACAACCTCGGACACGCCGAGCGCCTCGCCGCCATCGAGAGCGCGCGCGCCCGCCATCCCGGCCTCTTCCTGGCGGGCGCGGGCTACCGCGGCGTGTCGGTGAACGACTGCGTGAGAAGCGGCCGGGACGCGGCGGAGCAGGTGCTCCGCCACGTCGCGGCGACCGAGTGACTGCGCTATGCTCGCCTCTGCCCCGCCGGCCGATCGGCCGCGGGCGCGATGCGGGAGTCCGCTCATGTTTCCCCGGCGCGCGGCGCTGCTTCCCTGTCTGCTCGTGTTCTTCCAGGCCTGCGCCGGTGCCGGGGCGCCTGCCTTCTGGGTCGCCGCGCCCGCGGCCTTCGAGGCCGGCGAGCCGGTCGTGCTGCGCCTGCAGGAAACGGGACGGGGCGCGGACCTGGAGCGCGCGCGCCGCCTGCTCGCCGCCTTCCTGGACGCCCCGCTCGCCTCGCCCCTGGAACGCGTCGCGCCGCCGCTCCGGGACCTGCCGGCCCCGGCAGGCTGCGCCTGGGTGGCGCTCCCGGACGAACTCGGCGGCGTGCTCGGCTTCGCCTCGCCGCTCGGCCGCCTGGCGCTGTGCCGCGTGGACGACGGCGTGGACCTCACGCTCGACGACTTCGAGCAGGTCGTGCCGCAGCAGGTGGCCGGCGGGGTCGGCCTGCGGCTCGCCATCCGCCCGGCGCGGCGCCGCGCCCTGGAAAGTCTGACCGCGAGCGCGGGCGACGCGGTGCTGCTGTTCATCCGCGAGGAACAGGTGCTCTTCGCCGCGCGCCTCACCGGCCCCCTGGCGGGGGACGTGTTGCTGGTCGGGATGCCCGGCGGCGTGCCGCCGCCCGTGCTGGCCGCGCGCCTGGGGTCGTGACGCTGCGTTTACACAGGGCCGCGGCGAAACCTGCTGTAATGGTCACGGTTCAGCAGCGCGGATTCCGGCGTCTTGCCGGGAGGGCCGGGCATGAAGCTCTTGCGCATCGCCGTCCTCGCCGTCTTCGTTCTCCTGGCCGCGGCCGCGGCGCTGCTCTTCCTGGACTCGGAGCCGGAGGGCGGTGGGCCGGCTGCCGGCGTGGAGACCACGGATCTCGCCGGTCTTCCGGCCGGCGGCGCCTGAGCGCCCCCGCCCGCCGCGGAACTCAGCGCGGAAGCGGAGGCGGCCACGCGCCGCGAGGAGGTCGTGCTCACCGAGAGCGGCGAGGTCGCGGACCTGCCGCCTGCCGCCCTGCTCACCGCCGAGGTGCGCGTGCGCGTGGAAACGCGGGCAGGCGCGCTCCTCGCCGGGGCCGAGGTCCTGCTCCACGCGGGAGTTGGGGAGTCGGACCGGATTCCGGTCCCGTTTCGCGACTTCGAGCTGAAGCAGACCTCGGACGCGAGCGGCGCGGTCGCCTTCAGGGTGCCGTGCGTGAGCGTGTTCACCGTGAGCGCCACGCGCGCGGGCTTCGCTCCGGAGAGCACGTCGCCCATTCTGCCGGGCGACAGCGTGGTCTTGCGGATGGAACCCGGCCACGACCTGATCGGGCGGCTCGTGGATGACGAGAGCGGCTCGGCCGTGGCCTCCGCCAGCGTGCGCGTGGCGCGCGCGGGCCAGGAAGCGGCGGTCGAGAGCGACGCGGACGGCCGCTTCCGCGTCGCGGACCTGGCGGCGGACACGTACCGCCTGGAGATCCTGGCCGAGGGGTACGACGTCTTGGGCCTGAGCGGCGTGCTGGTGGGAGAGGCGGGCGGCGACGCGGGCGAGGTGCGCCTGAGCCGGGGCGCGAGCCTCTGCGGCGTGGTGAAGGACGCCACCAGCGGCGCGCCGCTGGTGGGCGCGACCGTGGAGGCGGCGGCCGAACGCTGGATGGACGGTGAGACCGTCACCTACCTGGAGCAGTCGGCCCTGACGGACGCCGAGGGCCGCTTCGCCCTGAACGCGGTCTCGCGCAGCGGCGTGTCGCTCACCGCGCGCGCCGCCGGCTACGCCGCGCTGCGCGAGCCCTTGCACGCGCCCGAGGACGAGAGCGAAGCGATTCTGATCGAGCTGCGCCGCGGGGCGACCGTGTCCGGCATCGTGACCGGGCCGGCGGGCGAGCCGCTCGCGGGCGCGGCCGTGCGCCTGCTCGGGCTGGAGCGCGAGGCGGTCGAGAAGGACAGCGTGACCACGGACGCCAGCGGCCGCTTCGTCTTCAACCTCGTGGCGCCCGGGCAGACGTTCGACCTGGTGGCGGCGGCCCAGGAGAGCGGGCACGCGCCGGGAACGGTCGAAGGGCTCGCCGTGGACGAGGGGAAGTCCCTCGAAGACGTGGCCATCGCGCTGCAGCCTGGCGGCACGGTGAAGGGCGTGGTGGTGGACTCCCTCGGCGCGCCCGCGCCCTACGCCTGGGTGACGATCGACGGCCTGGACGCGCGCGTCTGGAAGGCCCTGGAAGAGTCTCCGCTGACCTACACGGGCGAGTCCGGGACCTTCGAGGTCAAGGGCCTGCCGGCCGGGTTGCTCACGGTCTCGTCCCGCAGCGGCGAGTTCTACTCCGCGGGCGCGCAGGTCACCGTGGTCCCGGGCGGGGTGCACGAGCTGACCCTGGCTCTGCTGCAGGGACAGGTGATCCGCGGCACCGTGACCGATCCGTCCGGAGCACCGCTCGAGGGCGCCCTGGTCACGGCCTTCGCCATGGACCCGGACTTCACCATGCCCGAGGTGCCGCGGGCGCTGCGGGCAGGCGAAGGCGCTCCGCCCGCGCGCGGGCGCCGGCCGGGCGGCCGCGGCAACGAGAGACCCGGCGGCGGCGGGGAGCGCAGGGGCGAGCGGGAACCGGATCCGCGCGCGGAGCGCACCCAGGAGCAGCTCGCGCGCTTCGCGCGTCGGGTCGATCCGGGGCGGCTGTTCCGCGCGGCGACCGGCGGGCGCGCCAGGATGCTGACGGCCTTTCGCGCGTTGGATCGCACGGCCGAGGACGGCTGCTTCCTGCTGGTGGGCCTGGACGAGGCCGAGTCGCTGGCGCTGACCGTGCGCCTCGACGGCTACGAGTCCGGGCAGAGGCTCGGCGTCGCTCCCGGCGGCGCGGAGCTCCGCATCGTGCTCGCGCCTCTGCTCACGCTCGCGGGCAGCGTCGTGGACGAACGCACGCGCCTGCCTGTCCCGGCCTTCCACGTCACCGCCACGCCGGTCGGGGACGAGGCGCGCGCCGCCGACTTGCCCGGCCTGCTGGCGCTGCGCCGGGAAGTGTCGCGCTTCTTCCGTTCGCCGGACGGGTCGTTCGTGCTGTCCGACCTGCGGCCGGGCCGCTACGAGGTGACCGCGGCGGCCCCGGGCTACAAGTCGCCCCGGCCTCGGCCCGTGGTGCTCGGCGGCGCCGGGCCGGGGACGCTGCTCATCGAGCTCGTACCGGCTGCCGTGGTGGAGGGGCGCGTGCTGGCCACGGACAGCTCGGCGGTGGCGGGCGCGCCGGTGTTCCTGCGGCGCGCGAGCGGGCGCGGCCCGCGGTTCAAGACCGACGGGAAGGAGGACGGCGGCTCGGCCTCGGACCGCGACCAGCCCGGAGGAAAGCCCGGCGGCGGGCGGCAGGCCGCGGACAAAGTGCTGCGCCGGCCCTCCAACCACCAGGGCGAGTACGCCTTCCGCGACGTCAAGCCCGGCGCGTACGAGATCGGCGTCGGGAGCACGACCGAACCCGCGGCCGGGCCGTTCCCGATCCTGGTGGAGGAGGGAGGGCGCGTCGTGCAGGACTTCCGGGTCGACGCGGTCGGCGACCTGACCGTGGAGGTGAGCGAGGACGGCGGCTTCCGGCTGGCCAAGGCGCAGGTCGAGCTGAAGGCGGGGAAGGGCGCGATCACCTATCAGCGCCGGACCGACGACTCGGGCCGGGCGGTCTTCGAGAACGTCCTGACCGGCGAGTACCAGGTGACCGTTTCCCGCAAGGGCTTCCAGAAGCGGGTGGAGACGGTCCGGATCGACCACAACGATCGGCGCGTGGAGAGCTACGCCCTCGAGTCCGTTCAGTGAGCGAGGGCGCCGGCCTGCGTGACCGTCCCGTTTCTGGACCACCGGTTGGACGCTTTGCCCGCGCCGCGAGCAGTCGTTTCGAGAATCGGCGCGATCTTCCCGTTATATCCCCGTCTCATCGGTGTTGAGCGTATGGACAGAAGCCCGATGGATCGGCCATGTTTCACGGCCGCGAAGCAGCGGGAAAAGAAATGTGAATCGCTCCCCATGTTTCGCTGGAATCCGGGTTTCCGGAGTGAATGATCGGCGCTCGAAGATTGGCGGTTGGTTCGGGACCAAGGCAGCGCACCTGGTTGGCTCTTCTTGTCCACCCGACGCGTGACATGTCGGGAAACCGTCTCCACAGGCGCGCGGCGTCCCCTTCGGGGAACGTCGCTTCGAACAAGATGAGTGATGGGCGGGGGCTGAGCTGGATCTGCAAAAGAGTGCTCCACTCGACTGAGATCCTGATTTAGGCTTGAACGACAATCCCTCGCAGTTTCTCCCTCCACCCAAGGATCTGGTGAACGCCCCCGTCCTTCTTGTTCGCCCCGCCTGCTGAAGTACGCGCCGCCGTGGAGAGGATCCTGGCCATCGACTACGGGCGCCGGCGCATGGGGCTGGCGGCGAGCGATCCCCTGGGAATCACCGCCCAGCCTCTCGGCGCGCACGAGGGCACGCCGAGCGAGGCGCTCGCCGCGATCGCGCGGGTCTGCGCCGAGAAGCAGGTCGCGCGCGTGGTGATCGGCCTGCCGCTCAACATGGACGGCAGCGAGGGAGAGATGGCGCGCGAGGTCAGGGGCTTTGCCGCCGAACTGGAGCGCGCGACCGGTCTGCCGGTCGACTTCTCGGATGAGCGGCTCACCTCGTGGGAGGCGGAGGTACGCCTGCGACAAGTCCGGCGCGGCAAGGGGCGGAAAGGCGAGAAGGGGCGCGTGGACGCGATGGCCGCCGCGCAAATCCTGCGGGACTACCTGGACGCGCGGCAGAAGTGACGCCGGTCTTCAGCGGCTGACGTACTGCCCGCCGTTCTCCTCGGCCAGGCGCCGGAGGAAGGCAGCGTCGTGGTCCAGGCCGACGCCGACCGTGTGCACCACGATCCGCGCCAGGCGGTTCCACTCCTTCACCCGCCGCAGGATCTCCGCCGGATCCTGCACTTCGCCGGCCGTGGGCTGGCCGTCGGTGAGGAAGAAGATGGTGTCCACGTTCGATTCGTACGCCTTGTCCATGGCGCCGATGCCCGCCAGGCGGAAGGCCTGCTCGAGCGCGTCGTAGATGTTGGTGCCGCCGACCGCCTGGATGGAGTCCACGTAGCGCACCGTCTTCTTGCGCTGCTCGTTCGTGGTCTTGACCATCTTCTTCTGCCAGCGCTCGACGTCCACGGCGTAGGTGATGATGTTGTACAGGTCGCCGTCCGCGAGTCCGGCCAGGGCGGCCTTGAGCTGCGCCTTGGCGGCGTCGATCTTCTTCTGCACGCCGGGGCCGGTCTCGCCCTTCCCCACGGGCTCGTTCATCGAGCCGGAGCGGTCCAGCACGAAGAGGATGCGCTTGGAGCGCGTGCTGATGCCGTAGAACGACACGTGGCCCGGGATGTCCTTCCCTGCCGCGGTCTTCTCCGCCTCGGCCGTGGCCTGCGCCGGCGGCCCGCCGAGCTCGAACGACTCCTTGTTCGCCGCCCACCACTCGCGCCACAGCGCGGCGTCCCCGTGGAAGGTCTTGCCGGTGAGCTGCACCAGGGCCTGCTCGGCGTCGTCCACCAGGCGTCCCACCTCGGCACCGATCGACTCGATGAGCGCGGGCACGGCGTTCTTGCGCGGCACCTGCACCAGGAAGCGCATGGCCGCGGCGCGCACGCGCCATTCCGCGTCGCGCAGCAGCGCGGTGATGGCGAGCTCGACCGCGTCCTCGTCCGCCAGACGCGCCAGCGAATCGAGCGCGGCCAGGCGCAGGCGCAAGTCGGCGCTCTTGCCCGCGAGCTCGCGCAGCCGCTGGCGCACCGGCGGCTCGTCCACGCGGCCGAGGGCGTCGACCACGCGCACGCGCACTTCCGGATCTTGCTCCTTGTCGATCAGCTTGATCGCCGTGTCCAGGGCCTTCTGCCGCCGCTCGCCCTGCGTCAGGGCGAGCGCGTGACCGAGGCCGGCGGCGGAGGACTCGAGTACGCGCGCCTCGCCGTAGGCGCGGGCCGAGGCGGCCTGCAGCTCCTTCTCCGCCTTGTCCTTGGTGGCGAGCACGTCGGTGTACACCACGCCGCTGCCGGCGATCTGGGTCGTGACCGCCTTGAGCGCGCGGTCGTACACCTCGCGCAGCGGCTCGATTTCCTTGGTCAGGTCGCGGTTGTTCCGCGACGCGCGTCGCATGACCTGCAGGAGGTCCTCGACGGTGCCCTCGGCCGGCACCTGGCCGAGCAGCTCGCTGTACACGGCCCGCGTCTCCCAGCGCACGTCGTCCCGCAGGTTGGCCTGGATGGCTTTCTGCTCGCGCGCCTGGACCGCCGCCGGCAGGCGCGGGAAGAGCGTGCCGAGCACGGCGATGCGCCGGTCCTTGAGGCGGCCGAGCTCGGTGAGCGCCGCGCGTTTCTCGTCGAGCTCGGCGGCGACGCGCGCCTCCGCGTCCTCGAGCCGGGCCTTCTCCGCTTCCTCGTCGGCGGCAAGGGCCGGCAGGCGCTCGCGCACGGACGCGAGGCTCGCCTCTCCCTGGCGCACCTCCTGCTCGAGCTGGTAGTAGCCGTTCGTGTCGGTCTCGAAGTAGGCCACGAGCAGCTTGAAGATCGCCTCGGGCTCGACCTCGGCCGCCTTCTCGGTGATGTCCAGGAGACCCTCCTGCAGCGCGGCGCGCACGGCCCGAAGCTGCGGCAGCAGCGCCTCCAGCTCGGCGGTGCGCTTCTCCAGGGCCCTGGCCTCCTCCTCCACGGCGGCGCGGTCCGAGACGTCCGGCTTGGCCAGCTTCTCCTTGATCCGCTGCAGGCGCAGGTGCGCGTCCTCCAGCTCGAGCGCAAGCTTGAGGATGCGCGCAGCCGTCCTGCCGGCGTCCACGGAGAGCGTGTCCAAGACCTGCGGATGGGCGGTCTCGACCAGGGCGCGGACCGCGACGCGCGCCTTCTCGACGTCGGCCTCGGTCAGGGTCTCGGCGTCGAGCCGGTCGCGCACGAGGTCGGCGTACTCGCGCCGCGCGAGCTCGTAGTCCTCGGCGGCGAACGTCGCGGGAGAGAGAAGGAGGGCGGCGAGGAGCAGCAGGGCGGGGCGCATCGTGGTCTTCCGGCGGGCCGTCTTGGCGCGAGGATCGTACCAGCCCGCCAGGAGGGAGGCGCACCAGGATTCACGTGGGCCGGGAAGACCGGGCGCGGCTCAAGTCAGGGCGCGCGACGCGTGCTCAGTCGTGCTCCTGGCGGTAGCGCGTGCGGAAGACCGCCAGGCCGATCAGACCGAGGCCGACCAGGACCAGCGTGGACGGCTCGAGCAGGGGGGCGGCGCCGGAAAGCAGCGACGTGCCGTCCTGCGCGGGCTCCTTCAAGGCCTCGGGCGCGGAAGCGGACGCGAGCAATACCGGAGTGAAGAAGAGGAAGGCGAGAGCGGTGACCAACGAGCGGCAGATCATGTTGTCTCGGTCTTCAGCGGCGCCTTCGTCCTGGCGAGTGGACGGCCGTCCCGAAAAGCGGCCGCTCCTATCGGCGAATCCGGGCGCGCGGCAAAAGGCCGGCGGCGGGATTCCCTCGTGGAACCAGGGCGAAGACGATCCTTCCAGTAAGTCCTGAACGACAGACTGATCAGGGTCAAGTATCCCACGCGCGCGCGATTCGTCAAGCGACTAGCACGATTGGGCCGCGGGTCCAGCCACCGCCGCGA
>DYIW01000003.1:9681-50586 GCA_020723465.1 Phycisphaera mikurensis | reverse complement strand
CGGGAGTCGCGATCCGGCCCTGGAGAGCAAGGGAAACGGCTGCGATCGCTCCGCTCACCTCCCCTCCCTTCGCTTCCCCTCCGGTTCCCAGCCAGACAGCCGCGATGTAAGCTCGCCTGCCCGCTTGGTCCTGCCCAGCCGGAGTCCAGTTGATGCCATCCGCCCGCGCTTCGTTGCCAGGCGCGCTCTTCCTTGCCGCGCTCTGTCTGCAGGCCCTCGCGTGCGGCTGCGGGAAGAAGGCGCCTCGGCCTTCTGGACCCAGCGTGCGCCTGGTGGAGCTCGCGGCATCGGCCAAGGTCGAGGCGCGCATCGACTTCGCCGATCCCGCGGACGTGCTGCGCCAGGGGACGCTCCACCTCCTGAGCGAGCCCTTCGACGACCTCGCAGAGTGGCGCGCCTGCTCCGGCCAGGCGGTCGCGCGCGTCCTGGGCGCGGGGCAGTCAAGCGGCGGCGCCGCGCGCCTCGAGGGGCAGGGGCCGGCGCGCCACGCGTTGCTCGAGGGACCCGCGGCGCTCTGGCGCGTGCTGCCCGTGGCCGAGCGCGATCCCCAGCGCCTGCAGGCGCGCATCCAGGCCTCCGCCGGCGCGGACTTCCGCTTCTTCGCCCTGAACGTGCGGCAGGGCGCGGCGCTGGCCGAGTTCGCCGATGCGTCGCACGCCAGGAAGCTGAAGCGCGCGCCGCACTACGAGGGGCACGAGCCGCGACCGGCGGGCCAGGCAGACGCGGACGGGTTCGTCACGTACGCGCGCACCTTCCGGCCCAAGCCGGGCTGCGACCTCTTGGCCGGCGTGGTGGTCACGCGCGGCACGGTGCGCCTGGACGACCTCGAGCTGCGCGCGCTCCGCCCACTTTGCGCCCGGGTCCTCCAGGAGGAGGCCGCGTCCGCGTCGCCCTGGGTGCGCCGCGTGGAGGTCGCGGGCTCGCACCGGGAGTCGCTGGTGCTCGCGGCGCCGGGGTCGTTCCGCTTCTCCCTGACCTTGCCGCCGCGCGCGCGGCGCCTGGCGCTCGCGCTCGCGCGCCTCGACGGGGCGGACGAACCGCCCGTGGAGATGGGCGTGGCGGTGAGCGGTGGGGCGGGGCGCGCCGCTGCCGGCCTCCCGGTGAAGCTCGCGGGCGCGGACGGTCTGCCCTGCTGGTGGGAGCTCGCGCTCGACGTGGCGCGCTTCGCCGGGGAGGAGGTGGAGGTGGAGCTCTGCGCGTCCGTCCAGGGCGAGGCCGGCCCCGAGCTGGGCGTCGCCTTCGGCGCGCCGGTCATCGAGAGCGACGGCGGCGTCCAGGAGATCGGCAAACCGGACGTGATCCTCGTCTCGATCGACACGGTCCGCGCCGACCGCCTGTCCCTCTACGGCTACGCCAAACCCACCAGCCCGGTCCTCGGCGAGCTGGCGCGCCAGGCCGTGGTGTTCGAGGCTGCCATCGCGCCCGCCTCGTGGACCCTGCCCTCGCACGTCACCATCTTTTCCGGCCAGCTTCCCGACCGTCACCAGGTCACGGACACGAGCCGTTTCATCGACGCCGCCACCTCGCCGCTGCTCGCCGCGGACTTCCTGGCCGCCGGCTACCGCACCGCGGCGGTGACGGCCGGAGGCTACGTGAGCCCGGACTTCGGCTTCGCCGCCGGCTTCGAGGAGTACAACACGGTCGAGCCGATCGGCGAGTCCTTGAAGCCCGAGCCGAACGCGGCCGCGGCCGCGGCGCGCTCCCGAGCGCGCATCGACGCGCTCCTCCACGAGCCGCGCCTGCGTCCCCTCTTCCTGTTCGTGCACACCTACGCCGCGCACGAGTACCGCGCGCGCGCGGCGGACCTGGCCGCGGTCGGCGGTGCGGCCGCGGGCGTCACGCCGCTCGAGCCGCCGGTCGACGTGAACGCCCTGCGCGAGCGCATGCAGGGCGCGAGCCGGCCCGAGGAGTACGCCGCGGACCTGGCGCGCATGAGCGTCGCCTACGACGCGGCCCTGCGCCTGGTGGACGAGCTCGTCCTGCAGGTGCTGCGCTCCCTCGAGGCGAGCGGCCGCAGCCGCGACGCCCTGGTCGTGGTCCTCTCCGATCACGGCGAGGAGCTGGGCGAGCACGGCTCCTTCGGCCACGGCCACGACGTGCACGAGGAACTGATCCGCGTGCCGCTGCTCTTCCTCGCGCCCGACCTCCCGCCGCGCCGCGTGGCGCAGGTGGTGTCGCTTGCCGACGTCGCTCCCACGATCCGCGAGCTGGCCGGCCTGCGGCGCCTGTCCGCCCTGGTGGACGGCTCGAGCCTCGTGCCGCTCCTGCGCGGCGGGAGCCGCACGCCGGAGCCGGCCATCGCCTACGAAGGACGCGAGGGCGCACGCCGGGCCCTGCGCGGCGAGCGCTGGAAGCTGGTGGTGCGCGAGGGCGCCGGCGGCCGCGCCGCGGCGCAGCTCTTCGACCTGGCTGGCGCCGGCGTCGAGCAGGCGGACCTGGCAACGAGCGAGGGCGCGCTCGCCAAGCGCCTGAGCGAAGCCCTGGCGGAGCGCGTCGAGAAGATGCGGGCCGCGGCCGCCGCCGTACGCGAGCACGCCCTGACGCCGGAGATGGAGAAGGAGCTGAAGGAGCTGGGCTACCTCGAGGGCGACTGAGGCGCCGCGCCGCAGCCTTACTCGATAAGGCGCGCGTCGACGATGTCCACGTGGTCGCCTTCCGCGCCGTCTCCGGCGTCGAGCACCTCGATGCGGAGCACGCGGCCGCCCTGCACCGGCACGGTGATGGGCGTGGCGCGCTCGCCCGGACGCAGCGCCTCCGTGACCAACCGCTCCTCGCCGTCCACGCGCACGCGAAGCTGGGCCGAGCCCGCCGCGCCGGCCTCGGCGTCGATGCCGGCCCGCGCGAGGAAGCTGTCGAAGCGCCCGTCCAGATCGTACTCCAGGGTGGTGCCCGGGGCGCAGCCGATGCCGAAGAGGAAGGCCTCGCCGCCCATGCGCAGGACCTGGCCGTCGAGCGAGCGGTGGAAGCGCGGTGCCTTCCCTTCGTGCCGCAGCGCGCGCGGCGTGAGCGCATGGAGCGGCGTGCCCGGCTTTTCCGCGTAGCGCAGGAACGAGACGCGCGCCAGGGCCAGCACGCCCCCTTCTGGCACGATCGACAGGCTGATGCGGTGGCGCCCGGCGATCTGTTCGGGCAGGAGCCACCAGACGTCCTCCTGCCAGCAGTCCGGCTCCTCGTCGCGCGGCGCGAGCGGCGTCCCGATCGGCGTGTTGTCGATCAGCAAGGTGTAGCGCTCCGGCGCGGGCGCCGGCGCGCGCCGCACGATGATCGCCACCTTGTCCTCGAAGCGCGGGGGTACGTCGATGGCGAAGATCAGCCGGTCACCCAGGTTCACCACTTCCTCGCGCACCAGCTCGCCGCTGCACGCCCTGAGCGCGCGGATGCGGCGTTCACTCTGCGGCACGAACGCGGCCCAGCGCTGCATGAGGTATGGATCGGCGGGCGCCAGGTCCGCCTCCTTGAAGCGCGGGAGCTTGAGCTCCTGCAGCAAGCCGGCCGGCGCTTGCGCCGCCCGCACCGCGTGCTGCGCCGTTCCGGTCGCGCGCAGGACGTCGCCGCGCGTCTCCTCGTCGGCCAGGAGCTCCGTCACGCGCGCGAGTTCGGCCGCGGACAGGTCCATGGTCACCAGCGCCAGCCCGCTCTCGGCGAACAGGCAGAAGCCGCGCGCGGCGAGGAAGCCGTCCGCCAGCACGCCCTGCAGCGGCGTGGCCAGGAAGCCGGCCTCCGGGCAGAGGAGCCAGACGTCCGCGCGCGCGTCCTGGTGCGGGAAGTCGAGGAGCCACTCGACGTTTGCCGCGCGCTCGAGGAAGCGCTCCTCCTGGGCGTCGCGCGGGCTTCGCACCGCGTGCGCGCGGTAGGGCGCGATGCGCGGCGCGAGGAGCGCGCTGGCCGCCGGCGGGAGCAGCTCGAGCGGCGACCGGCCGCGGTGGTTCAGGAGCACGGCGCCGCCGCCGCGCAGGGTGCGCAGAAGCTGCTCGTGCAGGTCCGGAGCGTTTGCCTCCACGGCGCGCGCCTCAGCCGCGTGGCCCGGGCCCGGCGATTCGACGACGAGCAGCTCGAAGCCCGCGGAGTACGGCGGTTCGTCCTCTTGCGAAACGAGCTCGAGGCGCAGGTGTGAGCGCGGGTAGAGCGGCAGCGCCACGCCCCGGCGGCAGACGCCGATCTCCTCGCCCGAGACCTGCAGGACGCGATAGGCCGCGTCGTTCCGCAGGCCGAGGTCGGAGAAGAGCGCGCCGCGCAGTTCGGGCTCGTGCGTCCAGTTGCACAACACGAGCTGTTCGGCGGCCGGCGCGAACCTGCGCCACACCGAGGGCGGGCTTTCGCCGGCGAACAGGTCGAGCGGCCGCCCGAAGACGTTGAATGCCGGCGCGCCCGCGCCCACGACCGGCTCGAGCGCAACCTCCAGCTCCTCGATGCCGCCTGCCGGCCAGGCTGCCGAGGCCGGCTCGGCGGCGCTCCGTCCCTCCATCTCGTCGAAGAGCCACTCCAGGCCGATGAGCCCGTCCAGGGCGAAGAAGGCCGCCAGGCGCGGCGTCTCCAGCGCCTCGCCCGGCTCGAGCACGAGGCCCTCGAACTCGAGCCAGGCGGAAAGGCGCACCAGGCCGCTGGTGCTCGGTTCGAGCATGAGCCCGGGCCTCGCTCCAGGGAGCGGCGCGAGGAAGCCGGCGACGACGGCGGCGCCGCGGTCGCCGCGCGCCGCGGCGATCCACTCCCCGCTGGCGCGGCGGTCGCTGAGCGGCAGCACGCGGCAGCGCCCGTCCCCCCGCGCGTCGCGGCACAGGACGCGCAGCGACCAGGCGAGCTCCTCCGGCCGCAGGAACACGCGGTCGAGCAGGTCGAGGCGCGCGAGCACCACGCGTTCGCCGGAGGTGTTCCGCACCGTGGCGGCGAGCAGCAGACCGGGCCAGTCCTCGAGATCGAGGCGTCGCACCTCGAGCGCGACCCGCTCGGCCGGCCCATCCGCGAGGACCACGCCCGAGACGACCTCGTGGAAGGCGAGCGGCTCGAGCACGGGATCCGGTTCGACCGGAGGCGCGTCTTCCACCTGGCCGGTCGCGGGCACGGCGAGGACGAGGGCCGCGAGAAGGGACGCTGCGAGTCCTGGCATGCCGCGCATGATTGGTGCAGCATACTGGCCGGCCGCGCTGCCGGTAACGGCGGTCGCCGGCCGCTGGAGAAGCCGAGGAACATGCGCATCGCGATGGCCCAGGTCAACACCGTGGTCGGCGGCATCGACGCCAACCTGCTCACCATCCAGGAGCGCCTGCGGAAGGCGCGCGCCCTCGGCGCGGACCTGGTCGCGTTTCCCGAGCTGACCGTCACCGGCTACCCGCTGCTCGACCTCATCCACCAGCGCGCCCTTCTCGAGCGCCAGCGCCGCGCGCTTGACCGCGTCAAGGACCTCGCCACGGGCATCACGGCCGTGGTCGGGTTCGTCGACTTCGATCCCGCGCGGGTGGGGAACAACGGCTATCCGCTGCTCTACAACGCCGCGGCCGTGGCGCGCGACGGCCGGATCCTCGCCATCCACCGCAAGAACCTCCTGCCCGATTACGACGTGTTCTCGGAGGAGCGCTACTTCACGCCCGGCAGCGCGGCGACGGTGGTGGACGTGCCGGGCGCGCGCATCGGCGTGCAGATCTGCGAGGACCTGTGGGACGCCAACTACGCCAACAAGGTGACCCGGGCGCAGGTCGCGGCGGGCGCCGAGCTGATCGTCAACCTCTCGGCCTCGCCCTTCCACGTGGGCAAGGGGCGCGAGCGTCGCGAGCTGCTCCTCAGGCACGTGGCCGAGTGCCGCCGGCCCATGTTCTTCGTCAATCAGGTGGGCGGCGAGGACGGCTACGACGGCGAGCTGGTGTTCGACGGCGACAGCCTGGCCTTCGACGCTGCCGGGCGCCTGATCGGCCTGGGCCGCGCCTTCGCCGAGGACCTGATCCTGGCCGACGTGGACGTGTCGAGCGGCGCGGGCGTGCCGGTCGCCGATCGCGAGACCGATGCGGACGCCGAGGCGCTCGAGGCGCTGGTCCTGGGCGTGCGCGAGTACGCGCGCCGCGCCGGCTTCAAGAAGGCCCTGCTCGGGCTGTCGGGAGGCGTGGACTCGGCGCTGGTCGCGGTCATCGCCGCGCGCGCGCTCGGCGCCGAGAACGTGCTCGGCGTCTCCATGCCGTCGCGCTACTCGAGCGACCATTCGCGCGAGGACGCGCGCCAGCTCGCCGCGAACCTGGGCATCGCCTTCCAGACGGTCGGCATCGAGCAGGTGTTCCAGGCCTATCTCGACACCCTGGCGCCGGTCTTCGCCGGCGCCCCGCAAGACGTCACCGAGGAGAACCTGCAGGCGCGCGCGCGCGGCGCCATCCTCATGGCCATCTCCAACAAGACCGGCGCGCTCTTGCTCTCGACCGGCAACAAGACCGAGGTGGCGCTCGGCTACTGCACCCTCTACGGCGACATGAACGGCGGCCTGATGGTGATCGCCGACGTGTCCAAGACGCGCGTCTACTCCATTGCCCGCCACGTCAACAGCGCCGCCTCGCGGCCGCTCATCCCGCTGAGCACGCTGCAGAAACCGCCGTCGGCCGAGCTGAAGGAGGGCCAGGTCGATCCCTTCGACTACGACGTGGTCAGCCCGCTGGCCGATCTCCTGGTGGAGGAGGAGCTGCCGGTGGAGGAGTGCGTGCGGCGCGGCTACGCGCGCGAGCTGGTCGAGCGCCTGGCGCGCCTGATCCGCCTGTCCGAGTACAAGCGCCGCCAGGCGGCGCCGGGCATCCGCATCACGCCCAAGGCCTTCGGCCTGGGCCGGCGCTTCCCGATCTCCCAGCCCGAGGGGCCGGCCTCGTGAGGAGCGGGGAACGCCCGGGCGCGCATCAATCGCGGAACGGCTTGCCCGTGAGCTGCAGGCTGCGCCTGGGAATGGAGAAGATGAAGGCCGTGACCGCGGTGGCCGAGAGGCGCGAGTCCGCGCCATAGCCGGCGTTGTCGCGGTTCGGTTGGTAGTAGAAGCTGCCGTCCGGGCACTGGGCGAGCACGAACCACCACTTGTTGGCGTCCATGAGGCGCCGGAAGCTCTCCTCGTCCGCGTGCGCGGCGAGCGCCGCGAAGCCCATGCCCATGATGGGGGAGCCGTGCGTGTCCGGGAAGCTCTCGGGGTGGGCGCCGATCACCCGAGCGTGGGCGAGGGCGCGCTCGCGGTAGCGCTTCTCCTGATAGGGACAGAGCAGGTTGGCGATGCCGGCGGCGCCGGTGCGGCCCATGTCCGCCCAGTCGTCCGCGCCGGCCGCCTGGTCCTCGTACCACACGTAGCCGTTCCGGCCCGAGGCGCGGGCCAGAAAGTCATACGCCGCGTCGTGGCGCGCGCGATCGATCTCGATGCCGCAGCGGCTCATGAGGGCGAAGGCGAGCGCGCCCTGCCCGGTGAGCATGCTGATCGGACCGTAGCCCTCGAAGCCGGGGTTGTGCCCCCAGCCGCCGTGGGAGTCGAGCGCGCTGCGCGGCAGGGCGTCGGGATGGGTCTCCTTCACCTTCTCATTGACCTGGGTCAGGTCGACGTACTGACTGGAGATCAGGAAGTCGTAGACCTCCTGCAGCTCCGGCTTCACCCACTTCTCGCCGGTCGCCAGGTAGTACTCGCTGAGCACGATGGCCGCGGCCATGTAGCGCCAGTTGATCAGCGACGACTCGTCCCGGGCCGCCGTGGTCGCGGCATGCATGCGCGCGTTCTTCTCGACCGCGGCCAGGTGCTTCCGCTCGCCGCTCGCGAGCAGGGCCAGCGGCGCGAAGGTGTCGTGCGGCGGACTGCCCCAGGAGCCGTCCGGCTGCTGCTGCTCGACCAGATAGGCGAGCAGCTCCGCGCGGATGATCTCGGTCTTCCTGCAGTCCCGCGGGAAGCTCTGCGCGTAGGTCCCGTAGCGCCGGCCGACGGCGAGCACCGCCTCCACGGTGCGGCCATCGCGCAGCAAGGTGAGCGCAAGGCGCCCCTTGCCCGCCTCGCTCTGGCTCGCCTCCAGCGCCTGCGCGAACTCCAGGATCGGCCCTTCCGGCCCGAAGCAGTCCATGCCGTAGCCGTTCTTGTGGTCGCTGGCGAAGGGCCGCGAGCCCGCGCCCACGATGAAGTCGCCGGGCCGGACCTTGCCCGCGGCGGGCGTGTCCTCGAACACGTGCTTCACCAGGAGGTGCCGCGGCGCGTCCTCGACCAGCACCACGCGCAGGCCGGTGATGCCCAGGTTGTAGTACCAGCCGTCCACGGCCGCGTCCGGCCCGCCGTCCGCGCGCTGGTTCCAGGGACTGCCGTCGGGGTAATAGTGCACCTGGGCGCGGGCGGCGGGCAGCGCTGGAAAAGCGCCCAGCAAGAGCGAGACGATCAAAGCATGCGTCTTCAAGGCGGTCTTCGGCGACGCGCGCCGCGCCTACTTCGTCAGGTGCTGCCACGCGGCCTCGACCGCCGTGCTCACGTCACCGAGCGCGGCGTCGAAGCCGGCCGAGAGCTCCTCCCACGCCTTGCCGGAACGCGACTTGAGCTCGCGCAGCCGCTCGTCCGCGGCAGCGAGCTTCAGGCGCAGCTCCTCGACCGCGTGATCCAGCTCCTCGCGCGCCTGGCCCTGCGCCTCCGCGGCGCGCGTCTTCAGCTCCTCGTAGCGGGTCTTGGCCGACGCGAGCCGCGTCTCGGCGTTCTTGACGAACTCCTGCTGGGCCGCGTTCAGGTACTCGGAGGTGGCGTCGATCGCCTCGCCGATCTTCTCGCGGGCGTTCCGGGCCTTCTCGTCGTCGCCGCAGCCGTGGAGCGCGGAGAGCGCGAGCGCGGCGGCGAGCAGCAGGTGGATCTTCATCGTGTCGGCTCCTCTCGGTTGCGGGGCGCGCGTGCGCTCCGCTGGCCCATCAGCATAGCGCGGCCGGCCTCAGCGCGCCGCGGCCGCGGCCGCGAGGATCTCGCCGGGCGTGGCGCGCGCGCCCACGTTGTCGGTCGCGTGCTTCCACTTCACCGCGCCGCGCTCGTCCACCAGGAAGAGGGTGGCGTAGAAGACGTCCGAGCGGTCCGGCCCGCCCTTCTTGTGGCGCAGGCCAAGCGCGTCCATGAGCCGGCCGCGCTCGTCGCAGAGCACCGGGAAGGTCAGGCCGAGGCTCTCGGCCTTCCTCTGCGCCGTGCCGGTGCCGTCGCTGCTCGCGGCCACGACCGAGATTCCCGCCTCCTGCAGGGCGGCGTCTTCATCCTGGAGCCGGACCAGCTCCGCGACGCATGAGGGTCACCAGAAGCCGCGGAACAGCACGATGAGCTGCAGTCCGCCCGGCGGCGCCACGCCGGCCTCGACCGGAGCGCCGCTCCTCGCGTCCTTCAGCTCCAGGCGCGGGAAGACGCCGCCGATCTCCGGACCCGCGGGCCGCTCCTCGCCGTAGTCATGCAGCACGGCCACGGCGAAGACGAAGACCGCGACATAGAGCAAGGGGACGAGCGCGGCGAGCCGCAGCAGCAGGTGGCCGGGGCTCCTCAGGTGCAGGACCGCGAGCAGCGCGCAGAAGAGCAGCATCGCGTAGATCGCGAGGGGATGGCGCTGCAGCGCGCACCAGCGCAAGCCGACGTACGCGTACGTGGCAAAGGCGGCGACGAGGACGGAGGCGAGGAGGTACACGGTCAGCCTCCCTGCACCCAGCCCGCCGCTTCGTCCACGGCCGCCTCGGGCGGCAGCGCCTCGCATCCGGCGTCGACCAGGTCCGGCGGCAGGGCGACGCGCTGCGTGCCGCTGCCCTTGGCGCGGCGGGCGCGCACCGACGCGACCGGGAAGGGCAGGTCGCGCGGCAGCTCACCGAAGAGGGCGGCCAGGTCGGCGAGCGACGTGGCCCGGTTCAGGCGCGCGCGCAGCGCCGCCGTGCCGGGGAAGCCCTTGGTGTACCAGGCGCCGTGGCGGCGCATGTGGCACACGCCGATCATCTCGCCGAAGAAGGCTGAGAGAGCCCGCGCGTGCCGCATGGCGACGTCCGCCACTTCCCCCAGGCAGGGCGGGTCGGGCGGCTCCTGGCCGGAGAACACGCTGGCGAGGTCGCGGAACAGCCACGGCCGCCCCAGGCAGCCGCGGCCGATGATGACGCCGTCGCACGCGCACTGGCGCATCATGCGCAGGGCGTCGTGCGCCTCGAACACGTCGCCGTTGCCGAGCACCGGGATGGAGACGTTCGCCTTGAGCTCGGCGATCGCGTCCCAGTCGGCCGCGCCGTCGTAGAGCTGCGCCGCGGTGCGGGCGTGCAGGCCCACCGCGGCCGCGCCCGCCTCTTCGGCCACGCGGCCGGCTTCAAGGTAGGTGAGGCGCTCCTCGTCGATGCCCTTGCGGACCTTGACGGTCACCGGCGCGCCGCCCGCGCCCGCCACCGCGGCGGCCACGAGGCGCGCCATGAGCTTCGGCCTGAGGGGGATGGCGGCGCCGCCGCCGTGCGCGGTCACCTTGCGCACCGGGCAGCCGAAGTTGAGGTCGACGTGCTCGATGCCGCCGTCCGCGACGAGCTCGCGCACGGCCTCGCCGAGGAAGCGTTCGTCCGTGCCGTAGAGCTGGATGGAGCGCGGCCGCTCGTCCGGTGCGAACGAGGCCAGGAGGCGCGTCTTCCAGTTGCCCTCGACGAAGCCCCGCGCGGTGATCATCTCGGACACGAACAGGCCGGGGCCGAAGCCGCGGCACAGCAGCCGGAAGGGCGAGTTCGTCACGCCGGCCATGGGCGCGAGCACCACCGGCGGGAACGCGGCGAGCCCGCCGAGGCGGAGCGGCGCGAACTCGTCCGGCGCCGCCAGCGGCACGGCGCGGTTCGCGGCGCTCAGGTAGGCCCGGTCCACGTCACGCGCCGCGGTAGGTCACGAAGGAGGTCGGCGTCTCGTAGAGCACGATCTCGTGCAGCGTCACGGGCAGCGCACCGGCCAGCTTCTGCCACAGCCAGACCACGATGTTCTCGGCCGAGGGGTTCTTCATGTGGTCGTTGAGGAAGGAGTGGTCGAGGAGGCCGACGGCCTTCTCCCAGACCAGCTTCTCCAGGACCGCGAAGTCGAGCGCCAGCCCGTCTTCCTGCACCGGATGGTCGATGGTGACGATCACCTTGTAGGTGTGGCCGTGGAGCCGTTCGCAGTCGCCGTGGTACTCGGTGAGCTGATGCGCGGCGTGGAAGTCGAAGATCTTCGAGACCAGCATGGATCAAAACCTGCTCGCTGCGGCGGCTTGGCTAGCTGCGCCCGTTCCCGGAGAGGATGAGCGACATCACCTCGCTGCGCGCCGGGCCGCTCTTGTGGAACACGCCGCGCAGGGCCGAGGTCACCATCTTCGCCCCGGGTTTGCGCACCCCGCGCACGGTCATGCACGTGTGCACCGCCTCGATCACCACGGCGACGCCCTTGGGCGTGAGCTTCTCCATGAACACGTCGGCGATCTGGCTGGTCAGGCGCTCCTGCACCTGGGGCCGGCGCGCGTACCCTTCGACCACGCGCGCGATCTTCGACAGGCCGACCACGCGCCCCGCCGGGATGTAGGCCACGTGCGCGTGGCCGGTGAAGGGCATGAGGTGGTGCTCGCAGAACGAGTCGAAGGGGATGTCCTTCACCAGCACCAGCTCGTGGTGGTCCTCGTCGAAGAAGCGGTCGAGGTACGCGGCCGGATCCTCGCCCAGCCCCGAGAAAAGCTCGTCGTACATGCGGGCCACGCGCGCCGGCGTGTCGCGCAGGCCCTCGCGGTCCGGATTCTCGCCCACCGCGATCAGGATCTCCCTGACGGCGGAGCGGATGCGCTCCTGATCTGCCATGCTCGGAGTATAGCGCGGCGGGTCCGCCGTTCAGCGCGCTTCCCCGGCGCGCAGCTGGTTCTCGATGAGGAGGCGCAGGCGCTCGAGCTCGGCGCGGCCGAGGGACTCGCCGCCGACGAGCTGCAGCAGCAGCGGCTCGACCTTGCCGTCGAACAGGCGGTCGATGAGGTCGCCGACCATCGAGGTCGTGACCTGCTGGCGCGTGACCCGGGCGCGGAAGCAGTGGGCGCGGCCCGGCCCGGCGCGCGCTTCCACCACGCCCTTCTCCCTGAGGATGGCGAGCATGGTCTGGACCGTGTTGTAGGCCAGCGGCCGGCGCCGGCCGCGGTTCAGGCGATCAGCCGCCTCGCGCACCGTAAGCGGCTCGGGCGCCGCGGCCCAGACCTCGCGCATGATCGCGAGCTCGAGGTTGGTGAGCAGCGTGCGCGTGCGGTGCACAGACATACTCCTAACAGTTTAGGAGATTGCGCGCCGCGGGCAAGCTCGCCGTGCGGCGAATCCGCGCCGCGCTGGCGCGGCGCGGGCGTATCTTCTGGGGCATGGCCGCAAACGAACGCAGGAAGCCCGCGCTGGCCGCGAGAGTCGCGCTCGCCGCCGCCGCCCCGGTGCTGCTGCTCGCGCTCGCCGAGTTCGTGGTCGCCTCGCTCAACGTCGCGCCCTATCCCGAGGATCCCATCATCGTCTGGAACGGCCCGCGCGACCGCGAGATGAACTCGCCGCGCGGCGAGTTCCGCCAGCACCCGCGCTGGCTGTGGGAGCCGCGGCCCGGCGTGATGGTCTTCGGCGCGCCGATCAACGAGGGCGGCTACCGCGGCCCCTACTACCCGCCGGGCAAGAGCGCGCGCCTGCGCATCGCCACGCTCGGCGACTCGAGCACGTACGGCTTCAACGTGGCCGAGGACGTGTGCTGGTCGCGCTGCCTGGAGGCGATCCTCCGCGCCTTCGGCTGCGACGTGGAGGTGCTGAACTTCGGCGTCATCGGCTTCTCGGCGGTGCAGGGTGAGCGCCTCTACCGCGGCCGGGTGCGCGACTACCGGCCCGACGTGGTGGTGGCCGCCTTCGGCGCGGTGAACGAGGCCTTCACGACGCTGCCTGGCCTCACCGACCCGGAGAAGATCGCGCGCGTCTCGAGCCTCGGCCACCGCCTGCGGCAGTTCTTGCTGCGCTACGACTTCTTCCGCCTGCTCGATGGGCTCGGCGGCAAGCCGGCGGAGGCGGCGCCGCCTGAGGCGCAGGGCACGGTCCAGCGCGTGCCTCTCGCCGTGTTCGAGCGAACGCTCGCCGACCTGAACCGCGCGGTCCGCGAAGACGGCGGGCGCCTCGTCCTGGTCTCGCCGCCGCGGCGCCGGGATGGCGAGGAGTTCCTGAAGGGCCTGGGCGAGGAGTACACGGCCGCCATCCGCAGGGTGGCGGAGCGCGAGGGAATCCCTCTCGCCGACGTGCGCGAGGAGTTCCGCCTGCTCGACCGCGAGGCCCTCGGCGAGGGCGCGGATCGCCTTCCCAAGGCGCTCGAGTCGGAACTTTTCGCCGACGGCTGGCATCCGAGCCTCAAGGGGCATCGCGCCTTCGCCGTGACCGTCGGCCAGGCGCTCAAGGAAGCGGGCCTGCTGCCGCTGCCGCCCGAGGGCAAGTAGCGCGCGGTCGCGCGGGGCTACTCGATCTCCACGCGCGCCTCGCCGCCGGCCGGGACTTCGACTTCGGCCAGGACCGGCCAGAGGTCCGGGCTTCCTTGATCGCCCCACTCCACGATCTGGCCGCGGCCAGCGGGGACGAGCCACTGGGAAAGCGTCCCGTACCCGCCGAACAGGGGGGAGGACAGGAAGATCGTGTCTGCGCTACGGACCTGTCGATGAACCAGGTTGAGAACATACCTGGGCGCTGTAGTCCGCACTTCGAGAGAGGCGGTCGCGAAGGACAGGCTCCAGGAGTTCTCTCCCGGAGCGAGGTCCACGTGAGTCTCAATCCACATGGGAGACAGTGGGCCCGAGTAGGTAATGATGACGACGCGATGACGCCCAATCCGCGCGGACCGAAGAAGGAACGAGCCGTCGGCCGCAATGCCGCCCTGCCACGCGGTCGTTTCCGGCGAATCCTCGTGGACCGCCCGGACGGTCCAGGCCTGCGCGCCGGGGAGGCCGATGACCTCGATGCGGCCGCGTAGGACCGCATCTCCCGAGCCGCGCAGGTCGAGATCGAAGGTCGTGACCTTCCCGGAGAGAACCTCGCAGTCCCAGACGATCGCCGGCACCAGGTCAGGGCCGTCCAGGTCAAGGTACTGGTCGATCGAGTCTGGCGACGGGTCTATCTCGAACTGGCGGGGCGCGACCTGCCACGGGCCGGGCGTCAGGTCTGTGAACTCGTAGGTGCCGTCCGGGGCGATCCGCTGCGTCTTGGGGAACCCGTCGCCGCGGGAGATTCCGACGATCATGCCGGTCGGGTCGACGTCAGGGGGCGCGAGCACCCGGCCGCGGAGCGTTCCGCCACGGCAGAGGACGATCTCGACTCCGGCGGCGCCGGCATCCGTCTGGACGTGGATCGGGCCGGCCTCGCCCGGCGCAAAGCCTGCTGCCTCGGCGCGCACGAAGTACTGTCCTTCCCAGCACAGGGGAGTACGGAACTGCCCCTGCTCGTCCGAGCAGACAACGTCTATCTCCGGCACGGGTTCGCTCCGGCAGGCGAAACCAAGGCATTGGATGCCTATCCCCTCACCAGCAGCCGCGAACAGGATGCGCGCCCCAGCGACGGGCCGGCCTTCGAAGGTCACCCGGCCGCTCACCACTCCCGGCCGGCGCCGCAATGTGGCCACGATCGGCTCGACGACGGTCGAGGGCTCGAAGGGACCGAGGTAGGCCTCCTCGAAGCAGGGCGCCCACACGCAGACCTCGAACGGCTGGGTCGGTCTGGGGATCCGGCACGTGCCGGCAACTGACCTATGGTCCCAGATTCCGTGCTGGAAGCCAGGGCTCTCCGCTTCGAGCCACACAGCGAAGAGAGTGACGGGCTGTCCTTCCTCGTCACGCACTTGGATCTCGATCTGCTCCGCCCGCTCGAGCGTGATCCGGCGCAGCGTGTTCAGTGGCGTGCCGACTGGGAAAGTCCGCCGGGCATGGAGGTGCGTCTCGTCGTCGACCGAGAGTTCGCTCTCGAGCACACCGGACGGCGTCCTGGGCAAGTAGAACGTCCCGTTGGAGTCCACTGTGCGGCCCTGCTCATCCGTCTCCCAGAACGCGCTCGGCACCGGCCGGCCTTCCGGGTCCACCACCACGCACCGCACATCTCCGGACTGGTCGTTCCAGGGCAGGTCGAAGTCGACTTCGAGAACGCCGCCTGGCTCCACGGACACGGTGCGTTCCTCGTCTTCCACCGAGAGGATGGCCAGGCGCGCGGGCACCGACTCCAGCCGATAGCTGCCGTCCACCGCCGTCTCGCTTCTCACGACTTCCGCTCGGTCAAGGCGATGCCGCACCGCGTTCGTGGGCGTCCATTCCTCGTCCGCGTTCGCCCGTGCGGTCACCTCGAACCCCGCGAGCGGCTGGCCGCGGTCGTCGCGCACGTGGCCGATGACCGTTCCCGCGGCAACGAGACGCAGCGTCCCGAGGTGCGTCACGCGGCCCGCCGACACCACCGCCTCGGTCCAGCGCGGGGCAAAGCGCGAAGAGCGCGTGGCAAGGGTCGCCTCCCACCGGTCGCCGGCGCCCGGCTCGCTGTCCTCCTCGGTGCGCGGCACCTCGAGGACGACCCGGCCGTCCGCGCCGCTTTCCGCGCGCACACCCGCGTAGCGGGTCGGGTCCCTGTCCGGCTGCTCCTCGTAGTCCCTTTCGGAGTCCTTGTCGGCGATGCGGCAGAGCGCCACGCCCGCCACGGGCGAGCCGTGCTGATCGACGAAGCGCGCGCACACCGTGGCGATCGCCGGGGCGGTCTCGTCGACGGGCACGGGCTCCGCGACCAAGGGCGCCCGCTCTTCTCCTGCCGTCTCTGCCGGCTCGGGCGGGGGAGCGACGTCAGCCGCGTCCTGTTCGGATAGACCGGGCGGCGCGACGACCGGATCGCGCCCGCCGTCAACGAACCACCACGCCACGGCGAAGATCAGCACGGCCAGCCCGGCCGCGATCCGCCGGCCGGCGCCGCGCCTCGCCACGGCCCCGTGCACCGGCGCTTCTCTCGACCCCTCGTCCCTCTGCTCGCGCATGGCCTTACCGCCCGGCCGGGCGGTCCAGTTCCTGCTCTTGCTTCAGCATCTCGACCTCCTCGAGGAGCGCGTCCACCATAGCTTCCTGAGGCTCGCCGCGCATCACCTGCGTCGCACCCTCACTGTCCGGGGAGACGACGGACTCTCCAACTCGGCATGGAACCCCTCCACGACGACTTCGTCGTATCCGGCGGACTTCGGGCGAACCGTCAGCGTTGTCGCGCCCACCGGAAGATACACCGAACACACCCCTTCCGGATCATCCGGCCACCACGTTGTGCTTCCCGCGAGGCTGATCGCCCTCCCTTCGTGCTCGCCTTTCCACTCCCAGCGAATCTCGGCGCCAGACAGTGGAAGTCCACTGTCCTCGTCCACGATCCGCATGGCGCACCGCCCCGTCTCTGGCAGGATCAACACGACATCCTCATCTCCCACATGCACGACTGGCCCTTCCACGTCCAGCACCGGCGAACCGTATTCCAGGCGGAACTCCCCCGGTATATCCATGCCCACCCGTATGCGAAACCGACCCGCCGCATCGGTAGAGTCGTCTCGCATCAAACCGTCCTCGAACATCGGCAGCTCCACCGTCGCCTCGTGAACCGGCTCGCCGTTGGGCCTCAACACCACTCCCGCGATCCCTTGCCACTCCTGCGCGATCCAGAAGTCCCTGCGAACCGTCTGACCCTCGGCCACAAGGACGTTGGCCATCTCCACGGCCTCCGTTCCGTCCATCACCCGGACAAGGACGTCACCGGCGGGCACACCGACCAGGCGGTACGCGCCGTTCTTCCGGACGGAGGCTTCTCCCGACATCGTCCCGCTCCGCCACTCGATGGCCCAATCTCCGCCGCGCGGCTCGATCGATCCCTCGATCACGCCTCCGGCCGGAAACGCCATCGTCACGTGCCGCGTGTCGCCGCACGCCTCCAAGACGATCGGCTCGCTCAGCAGCTCTCGCCTGTCCTTCGGGTGTTCGACCCGAATGGAGATCGGCTCGCAACCGGGCACGAGACCCATTACTCGGAAATGGCCCTGTGCATCGGTGCGGACGTCGCGGTGCCCTCCATCCGGCAGGATCGACACGTTCTCCCAGGCGAAGTCTGGGTACCGCTCCGGGAGTGCCACCGGCGGCGCGTACCCCTGGACCCTCACGACCGCTCCCTGCACCGGTTCCCCGCCGCCGCCCAGAACCAGTCCCTCCACGGAACAGCTCCGGAACATGGGGAACTGCTGCTCGCCTGAGTCCCGGCCCTCCGTGGTCCGGGACCAGCACACGGTGCAGCAGTAGCCGGGAAGCAAGAGCCTTACCGCGGTTGGATCACGCGTCAGTCCGCCAACCGCGAACCATCCCCAGTCGTTCGTCGTCGCGAGGCAGCGGCCGTCGAGGCCCACGACCCTGACATCCTCAAGCGGGTGCATGCTTTCCGCGTCCAGCACCCGTCCTGACAGCGTCCGGCCCCCGGGGACCCGCAGGTCCACGCGCTCTTCCGTCCAGTCACCCGCCGTGATCACGAACTCGGCCGTCGCGTATCCGTCGCGGAGCACGCGGACCATCCTGTCGCCGCCGACGGGAAACTCCTCGTATCGGTACCAGCCACTCGAGTCCGTCACGACCTCCGTCGGCCCTCCGGACCGCCAGAGATCCGGACCCACGACACCGAACGACACTCCGGCGCCCGCGATGGCATTCCCGGACTCGGCTTCCAGCACACGCCCGTAGATCGTGCACGCCGGCGAAAGGACGATGTCCCCCTCGAGGTCTACACAGAAAGTGCCGCAGTCTGGTGCAAAACCATCGTGGCGCGCCATTACCCTCAGCTCTACCCCGCCGAGGGAACGACGGACTATCGCCCGGGGAACCTGAAGGAGCGCGAGCCCGTCCTCCGCGGTTCTCGCCGTCCAGCTCGTAACCGACAGGAGGCCGTCCTCATCCGCATGCAGAGCGGTGACCAGCGCCCCGGCGATGGGCTCCAGAAAGCCGTCTTGCTCCCAGTACACGTGGATGCGCGCTGTCGCGGAGTCCGCCTCAGGTGAGTCCGCCGGCTCTGCCGCGCTTCGGACGATCTCGCCCTGGCCCGCCGCGAGTCCCGGCGAGGCGTCGGGGCAAGCCCCGGGGTCCACGGCATCACGCTCACTCGCGACGCGTCCGGCCTGCTCCGCGTGCCTCCAGGATCGCCGATCCCTCGCGAGCTGCCATGCGATACCTGCCACGACCAGCGCCAGGAACGAGAGCGCGATGAGCAGGGCTGGACGAACTGTCCCGCTCACCGCGTCGCACGCGCCGCGCGTTGCCTCGGGCCCGCGCGGCCGCTCTTCCCCTGTCCCCTCAAACCACTCCTCGCACATGGCCTCACCGCCCGGCCGGGCGGTCCTGTTCCTGCTCTCGCTTCAGCTTCTCGACCTCCTCGAGGAGCGCGTCCACCATGTCCTCTTCCCGCACCTTGCGCACGGCCCGGCCCCCGCGGTACAGCACGCCCATGCCGCCGCCGCCGGCGATGCCGATGTCCGCCTCGGCCGCCTCGCCCGGGCCGTTGACCGGGCAGCCGAGCACGGCGATGCGGATGGGCAGCGTCTCCCCGCGCAGGCGCTCCGCGATCTCGGCCATGAGCTTCTCCAGGTCGATGTCGATGCGGCCGCAGGTCGGGCAGGAGATCAGCTCGGGCGAGGTCACGCGCGCGCCCGCCGCCTTGAGGATGTCGAACGCGACCGGGATCTCGGCTTCCGGCGGGCCGGTGAGCGAGACCCGGATGGTGTCGCCGATGCCCTCGGCGAGAAGCGCGCCGATGCCGATGGCCGACTTGATGGCGCCGTAGCCGGGGAGCCCCGCTTCGGTGATGCCGAGGTGCAGGGGAAACGACGTGCGCGCCGCGAGCAGCCGGTTGGCGGTCAGGCAGGTGCGCACGTCCGTGGACTTGATGGACACGACCACCTGGTCGAAGCCCTCCTCGCGGCAGGTCTCGAGGTGCCTGAGCGTGCTCTCCACCAGCGCCTGGGGCGAGGGCCAGCCGTGCTTCTTCAGCAGGTCCTTCTCCACCGACCCGGAGTTGACGCCGATGCGGAGCGCCGCGCCGGCCGCGCGCGCCGCGCGCAGGACTTCTCGCACGCGCTCCTTGGAGCCGATGTTGCCCGGGTTGATGCGCACCTTGTGCGCGCCTGCCTCGATGGCCAAGAGGGCCATGCGGAAGTCGAAGTGTACGTCCGCGATGAGCGGCACGCGCATGGCCTCGCGCAGCGGCTTGATGCTGGCGGCGGCCGCGCGGTTCGGCACGGTGACGCGGATCAGCTCGCAGCCGGCATCTTCCAGGGCGCGCACTTGGCGCAGCGTGGCGTCGAGGTCCGCGGTGTCGGTGTTGGTCATCGACTGGACGCAAATCGGGTGCCCGGAGCCGATGACCAGCGCACCGACGCGCACGGAGACGGTCGCGCGCCGCCCGGATCGCTCCAAGTCCAAGGAATGGACCACGTTGTGCCGTCCTCGAAAAGGCCGTTTCGGACCGCGCCAGGTCGTGATTCGGTGCGTTCGTGCTGGCGGAGGCCGAGATCCTCCGATATACTTCTCGGTGCACTCTAGCAGAGTCATCGGATGGTGAGCTTCGGCGCCCCGCGCAGCCGGGATCGACACGGAAGGTGACGCGAGTTCGAGGGGCAGGAATGAGTTCGGTGAAACCGAGTCTGGCGGGATCTGCGGAGGGTGGCGTGCGATTGCGCGAGCGGCATGAGAAGGAGCAACCGAGCCGTGAACGAGAGAGGGTGGGCAAGGTGACCGAGCAGCAAGAGCCGGTGAACAGCGCCGAGCCTCTCTTCGAGAACACGGACAAGTACCGCCGGGCGAAGCCGATCCTCCGGCCGGAAGACATCCGCATCTGATCGACGCGGGTGCCTTTCTCCGGAGCGCACGGCGGCACCCCAGCGCGGGCGGGCCCGCGCGTTTCCCCGCGTAGCTTCAGTCCTTCCTACCTCTTACGATGCCGCGCATGCGCGCACCGCCCGGCATCCTGCTCGTCTTGCTGCTGACCGCTGCCCTCCTGGCCGGGTCCTGCACCCTTCTCCCTGATCGCGAGCCCGAAGCGCCTTCTTCGCGCGAGGCCTGGCTCGACCTGCTGCTTGCGGCCGAGGACGCGCGCGACCCGACCAATCCGGCCCTCACCCAGACGATCGCGCGCGAGGACCCGGTGGTGCGGCGCTGCGCGTACCGTGCGCTGGGACGCGCCGGCGGGGTGGAAGCGGTCCGGCCGCTCCTGCAGGCGCTCGTCCGCGAGCCCCTGGCGGAGCTGCGCGCCGAGGGCCTCTTCGCCCTGGGGTTGACGCACCATTCCTCGGTCGTGGACGCGGCCGAGCGCTTCCTGCTCGACCCGGACGAGGCCGTGCGGGCGGCGGCGGTGACCGCGCTCGGCCTGGCTGGTGATGACCGCGGTCTGATCACTCTGCTCCAGGCGCTGCAGGACGTCTCGCCGCAGGTGCGCTCCGCCGCGGCCCTGAGTCTCGGGCGCCTCGTCGCCAACATCGATGACCCGCTCGGGGAACGGCCGGTCGCGGCGTTCCTCGTGCTGGGAGAGGTGCTGCGCCGCGATCCTGACGCCGCGGTGCGCTTCGCCGCGGCCTACGCGGCGGGCCGGCTGCGACGCGAGGAGATGCGCCCGTTCCTGGCCGAGGCGCTCGGCGACAGCGACGCGCGCGTGCGCCTCTTCGCCTGCGAGGGCCTCGGGCTGCTGCCGCCGGAACCGGCGAGCCGCGCCGGGCTGATCCGCTGTCTGACTGATCCCGACTGGACCGTGGTCGTCGAAGCGGTCAAGTCGCTCAGAACCGACCCGGCCGCAGAGGTGTTCGCGGCGCTCAAGTCCCTGCTCGCCGGACCCCCTTCCTCGGGACACGCGTCGCTGCATGTGCGCGCGGCCGCGGTCGAAGCTCTCGCGGCGCATGCCGAAGGGAGCGGCTGCCGGTCCGCGCTCCTCGCGGCGCTCGCCGATGCGTCCGAGTCGGTGCGCGGAGCCGCCCTGGAGGAGCTGGCCGCGCTGGGCGCTTCGCCGGACGCAGCGGTGCTGCTCGAGGACGCCCTGGCGGGCAGGACGGCGGCGCCGCCGACCAGCTACCTGCGCAGCCGCGCGGCGCGCGCCGCGGGCCTGCTCCCTGACCAGCAGGGCTGGCCGATCGTCGAGGCGCTGCTTCACGACCAGGAGGTCGCGGTCCGGACCACGGCCCTGGCGGCCCTCGCGCATTTCCAGGACGCGCCCGTGGAGCTGGAGCCGGCCCTGCGCCAGGCTCTGGCCGAGAAGGACCCGGCGCTGCGCGAGGCGGCCGCGAGCGCCGCGGGTGCGCTGGAAATGGCCAGCCTTCTGCCCGACCTGGCGCGCGCGTTCGACGACTCGGCCGGTGCGGAGTACATCGAGACGCGCGTCTCCTTGCTGCGCGCGCTGGCGCTCGTCGGGAAGGAGGAGGCCGTGGCGCGGCTGCGCGCCGCCCTGAACGACCAGGAAGGCGCGGTCCGGGACGCCGCTCGGAACGAGCTGGCACGCCTCGGCGGCCTGATCCCCGCGCTGCCGCGGCCGGCGCCGCCGCGGCGCGGCGTGTTTCCCCGGGCCGGCCGGGACTTCGCCACGGGCAAGCCCAACCCCGTGGTCAAGCTCGTCACCGGCAAGGGGCCGTTCGCGCTGGAGGTGCTCGCCGACGAGGCGCCGCACCACGCGGCCGCCTTTTTGGAGCGCTGCCGCGCGGGCTTCTACGACGGGCTCACGTTCCATCGCATGGTGCCGGGCTTCGTGATCCAGGGCCTCGATCCGCGTGGCGACGGCTACGGCTGCGGCGGTTACTCGCTGCGCGGCGAGGTCAATCCGCTGCGCTACGAGCGGGGCTCCGTGGGCATGCCCGATGCCGGCCCGGACACGGGCGGCTGCCAGATCTTCATCACGTTCCGGCCGCAGCCGCGCCTGGACGCGCGCTACACGATCTTCGCCCGCGTGGTCGAGGGCATGGAGGTGGTGGAGCGGCTCGACGTGGGCGATCGCGTCGAGTACGTGGTCGCGCCCGCGGAGTAGGCTACACGTAGCGCTCGCCCGCGACCGCGCAGACCGCGCGCAGGAGCGCGCCGCGGGCCGCGGGCGGCTCGAGGAAGCGGGTCGCGGCCAGGCAGGCCGCGGTCACCATCAGGGCGCGCGGCGGCTCCGGCTCGGGCAGGGCCGCGACCACGCGGAAGAGAGCGCGGCGCACGCGGTCGGACGTGGCGGCGTCGTGCAGCAGGGGGCGGGCACACTCCAGGGCGGCCCGCGCGTCGCAGCGCGCCAGGGCGTCCTGCAGGCGCTGTTCGAGCTCCTCCTGCCGGGCTCGGGACGGGGGCCGCTCCGGCACGGAGCAGGCGAGCCCCTCGAGCAGCGGCTCGTCGCTCTCCCGGCGCAAGAGCCCGCCCAGCACGTGCTCGAGCAGCGGGCGCTGCTGCTCCTGCGACAGGCCGCGCAGCATCTCCGCCGCCGCGCAGGCGAGCAGGAGGTTCTCCCTCTCCCTGCCGGAGTTTTCGCAGGAGCGCTCGAGCAGAGCTGCCAGGGCTTCGCGCTCGCGCGCGGACGCCAGGAGGGCGCCGAGAGCGGCGCGCGCGGCCGGGGCACTGAACTTGCGCAGCGCCTGGAGCAGCCCGGCGGCGGAAGAGGAGCCCGGGATCGGCGGCGAGCCGTCGCTGGCGGAAGGGCGTTCGCCGGCGTCCCGGCTGGAGGCGGCCAGGAAGCGCGCGGCGTGGCGGGCCAGGACCCCGCGGTCGAGGGCGGCGACCCTCTCCAGGCCGTGGAGCAGGGCGTTGACGAACACCAGCACGCGGCCGCGCGTGCCCGGGCGCCCCACGGCCAGGGCGCGCAGGGCCTGACGCACGCCCGGGGCGCCTTCCGGCGTTTCGAGCGCGACGAGGTGGAAGGCGACCTGCTCGGCGCTGCCTTCGGCGATCGCTCCGCGCAGGTCCGGGCAGGGCCCCGGGCTGCGCGGCGGCTCCAGTGCGGCCGGATCGGCTTTCGGCATGGCGGCCAGGAAGCGGGCGACGATGCGGCTGACTTCGGGGAGCAGGCGCAGGCGTTCGAGGTCCGGGACGACGCGCTCCAGGGAGTGGACGAGCACCACCGCGCCGACGGAGGAGGTGAAGTCGACGTGGTGCGCCGCGCAGGCGTAGAGGCTGGCGAGGATCTCCTGAGTGCTGGCGCCCTGGGCCAGGCGCTCGTCGACCAGATGCTGAGCATCCAGCGCCCGCGACAGAAGGATGGCCGAACGGAGAGGATCCAACCGCTTTCCTCGTCGAGTTCGGGAACCTGGGCACAAGGTCCCCAAAGGACGCCGCCAGCGCAACCGGAAAATCACTCCTTGGCAGATAGTCCTGCGGGCGGGCCGGGCGCGGCGGGCGTATTCCGGTCGGGCCGGCGCGGAGTCCGTGTCCGGCGAGTAGAATCGGCCCTCGCCATGACGCGGCGCACTTCCATACCGAGCGCGCGGGTCGTGTTCGTGACCGGCCTGTCCGGGTCGGGCAAGAGCGCGGCCCTGAACTGCTTCGAGGACATGGGCTTTTTCTGCTCGGACAACGTGCCGACCGTCCTCATCCCCGAGTTCCTGCGGGTGGTCCAGGCGCGCGGCGACTCCCTGACGCGCGTGGCTCTGGTCGTGGACGTGCGGGAGCGCGACTTCTTCGACATGTTCCTGCCCACGATCGACTCGATCCGCGGGCATGAGCCGCGGCCCGAGATCGTCTTCCTCGAGGCCTCCGACGAGGTCCTGCTGCGGCGCTTCAGCGAGACCAAGCGGCCGCACCCGCTGGCGCTCACCTCGCGGGCGGAGGAGGGCATCCGCGAGGAGCGCGCGCTCCTGCGCGACGTGCGCATGGCCGCGGACATGATCATCGACACGTCCAACTTCAACCACTACCAGTTGCGTGACCACCTGCAGACGGTCTTCCAGGCGGGCAACCGGCTGGTCGTGTCGGTGCGGTCGTTCGGCTACAAGTTCGGCATCCCGCTCGACTCGGACCTGGTGTTCGACGTGCGCTTCCTGCGCAACCCGTACTACGAGCTGGCCCTGCGGCGCAAGACCGGCGACCACGAGGCCGTGGACAGCTTCGTGTTCGATGACCCGGAGGCGCTGGCCTTCCTCAAGAGCCTCGTCTCGTTCGTCAGGAGGCTCATTCCGAAGTACATCCGCGAGGGCAAGGCCTACCTGAACATCAGCATCGGCTGCACCGGCGGCAGGCACCGCTCGGTGGTGATCGCCCGGCGCCTGGCCGAAGCGATCGAGAATCCGAAGTGGGCCGTGGACCTCTCGCACCGGGACGTGAATAAGGGCTCGTGACGCGCGCCCGCCGGATGCGTAGACTCCTTCTCCCTTCGCGAGTGCGCCCGTAGCTCAGGTGGATAGAGCGTCGGTTTCCTAAACCGAAGGTCGTTGGTTCGAGTCCAACCGGGCGTACCACCTCGCGGCTGCGCCGCACCAAGCGTGTCCGCGCTCCCTGGCTGGGTCCGGCCGGCGCCGCCGCGAGCTTGAGGTCCGAAGTCGGTAGTTGGAAGCCGGAGGACCGTTCGGCCGAGTGGCACACTCAATGACGCGCGGAGTTCGGACTCCTCCCAACGTCAGACAGCATCCCTGATGACCAGGACGTGCACCTCGCGCGGTCCGTGCACGCCGGTGATGAGGATTCCCTCGATATCCGCGGTCTTGCTCGGGCCCGTGACCAGCACGACGGCTGCGGGCAGCTCGGCTGGAGTGCGGCCCTCGGGAAACGCGAGCAGGTCGAGGAGATCAGCGGCGATCGCTCCTGCCGGCACGAGGGCAAGATGAACGGGGGGCACCAGGAAGGTGCCGCGACTGTGAACGGCATCCGATGCGAGGACGAGTGACCCGCTCTCGGCCACCGCAGCCCAGACATCGGTGACGCCCAGATCGGCGTCGTAGTGCGCCTCCAGACCGCCTTTCGCGCGCCAGTCGATCGCCCCGCAACCGATCCGTCGGAGGCCCTCGAGCACTGTTTCCCGCAGACTTCCTTCCGCCACGCTTACGCACGCGGCGCGAGGCGCGAGAGCTTCGAGCGCCGCCGCCAGGTCAACGCGAAGAGTCGCGCTCGTCGTCGCATGCACGACCATGCCCGCCGCCTGCGCCCGCTGGCAGAAGAGCGCGACGAGATCGTCACGCGGACCTGCCAGGCGCGCCACGGACTCGTCGATATCGGGAGGGGAAACGGCCGCCGGCGGCGAGTCTGGCCTGCCGAGGGCGGCGCGCACCCTCGCCATGAAGGCCTGCCGGTCGAGCCCCACCGAAACGGAGAACTCCCCGCTCACGGGCCGCCTCCCTTGCTCTCGGCGCCCCGTCCGCGCGAGCGCCACCACTTGCGGAACGTCCCGGAGGGCGGCGCGAGCAGATCGCGGCACTCGGTCCAACCGCGCCCGGGCCCAGGCAGCGCCGTCATCCACCGCGGATCCAGCGGCGATTCCCTCTGCCCTTGCGAGCCGCTGTCCCGGGATCGCGCGCGCCAGCGCAAGAGCCAGCGCTGCAAGAACCTGGCCAGGCCGAAGGCCCACGGGCGCTCGAGGGTGGCCGCCCAGAGTCGGTACATCAGCCGCTCGCGCCAGCGCGTGACCTTCTGCTCCACGCTCTCGCGCCGCAGCCACACAAGCTGACGGGGAAGATCGATCTTGACCGGACAGGCCTCGAAGCACGCCCCACAGAGGGAGCTGGCCCGGGGCAGATCAGGGTAGTTCTCGATACCCTTGAACAGGGGCGTGATCACGGCCCCGATCGGCCCGGAGTACACGGCGCCGTAGGCGTGCCCGCCGCCCACCTTGCGGTACACGGGACAGGCATTGAGGCATGCCCCGCAGCGGATGCATCGGAGGAGCTCGCGCGTCGGCGCGCGCAGGATCTCGGTCCGCCCGTTGTCCACCAGGACGACATGCACCTCGCCGGGTCCGTCATGATCCGCTGGCCGGCGCGGGCCGGTGATGATCGTGGTGTAGACCGTCTGCTCCTGCGCGGTGGCGCTGCGGGCGAGCAGCTTGAGGAACACGGCCAGGTGCCGCAGCGCCGGCACGACCTTCTCGATTCCCGCGAACACCACGTGCACAGGCGGTCCACTGACGGAGAAGTCGGCGTTGCCCTCGTTGGTGCAGAGAACGATCGAGCCGGTCTCGGCGACCAGGAAGTTGGCGCCGCTGATGCCGAGATCGGCGCGCCGGTACTTGGTGCGCATGTGCTCGCGCGCGATCCGGGTGAGGCGCTCGGGGTCCTCGGTGTACTCCGCCCCGAGCTCCCGCACGAAGGCACGCGCGACCGAGCGGCGGTCCTTGTGGATCATCGGCGTGACGATATGCGAGGGAGCGTCGTGGTCGAGCTGGATGATGAACTCGCCGAGGTCGGTCTCGACCACCTCCACGCCGAGGCGCTCGAGCACCGGCACGAGGCCGGTCTCCTCGGTCACCATCGACTTGCTCTTGACGCAGAGCCTGCAGCCGTGCGCCTCGGCGATGCGCGCGCCGATGGCGTTCGCCTGCTCCGCATCGGCGGCGAAGTGCACGCGCGCCCCTGCCGCCTCGGCGCGATCGATGAACCGCTCGAGGTAGGAGTCGAGATGGTCGAGGGTGTGCTGCTTGATCGCCCCGGCGAGACCTCGCAGCGCGTCGTAGCGCTCCCCGAAGGCGCGCTGGCAAACCCGCACCCTACCCCGGTCCTTCTCGTGCGTCGCCGTGAAGATGAACTGCTGCAGCAGCGCATCCTCCGCCGCCAGCGCGGCACGCGGCTTCATGTCGAAGGGAAGCCGGGGATGGAGGGGATGCTCCGTCATGCGCCGCGTTCCACTCTCGCCAGCAGCCCCAGTCCTTCGGCCAGCAGCTCGGCTGCACTCTTGAACGCGACATCGACCCCCAGGCGATGACAGGCGCCGGCGATGTTCAGGGCGCAGCCGGCGTCGCTGCAGATGACCGTGCCCGCCCCGGTCTTGGCGATGCATGCGACCTTGTCACGGACGATCTCACCGGAGATGCGCGGATAGTTGATCGCGAAGGTCCCGCCGAACCCGCAGCACTGTTCCAGGCGCTCCAGCGGCCGATACTCCAGTCCGTCGATCCTCGACAGCAGCCGGATGGTCTCGTCGGTGAGCCCGATGTCGCGAGAGTGGCAGGAATAGTGATAGGTCGCCGAACCGGGCCAGCGCGCGCCGAGCGCCCGGAAATCGACTTCCAGCACCTTGGTCAGCAGCTCGACGAACTCGAAGGTGCGCGCCGCGAGCTGCTCGGCCCGGCGCCTCTCCGTGTCGGAGCCGGCGAAGAGCTCGGCGTAGTGCTTGCGGACCATGGCGGCGCACGAGGCCGAGGGGGTGACCACGGTCTCGTGACCCTCGAAGACGTCGATCATGCGCCGCGCGAGGGCGCGCGCCTCGCCGTGGAAGCCGTTGTTGTACATGGGCTGGCCGCAGCAGGTCTGGCGCCGCGGAAACACGACCTCATGGCCGAGGAACTCCAGGACCTTCACCACGGCCGCTGCCGCGCGCGGGTAGAAAGTCTCGGTCAGGCAGGTGACGAAGAGCGCGATCTTCAGCGCCGGATCCTCGGGTGGGGCGGGCCCGGGAGATCTGTCTCAGCCCTTGAACGCGCGGGAGTCTATCCGGTAGATAGACCGTTTCAAGTCCGCCGCTGGACGCGGCGGTCCCCCGGCCGGTACGCGGCTGACCAGCCATGCTCAAGAAGGCCTACCTGGCTCTCGACCTCGGCGCCGAATCCGGACGCGCCATGCTGGTCATCCTCGCGGGCGACAGGCTGCACCTGCGCGAGGTGCACCGATTCCCCAACACGCCATGCCGGCTCCCGACCGGCCTGCATTGGGACATCGCCGGACTGTGGGGCCACGCTCTCGAGGGGGTGCGCCGGGCCGTGAGCCTGGCCGCGTCCGAGAAGCTCGAACTCGTTTCCGTGGGCGTCGACACGTGGGGCGTCGACTACGGCCTGGTGGGCAGGTCCGGCGAGCTGCTCGGTCTGCCCTACTGCTACCGTCATGAGCGCAACCAGGCGGCCTTCGAGAGGACCATGGCGGCCGTCGGCGCAGATGCTCTCTACGAGGCCACCGGCAGCCAGTTCATGGCGCTGAACACGCTGTTCCAGCTCGTGGCGCAGAACGACAGCGAGCCGGCTCTTCTGCGGCTCGCCGACCGTCTCCTGTTCATGCCGGATCTTCTGCACTACTTCCTCACGGGCGAGCGAGCGGTGGAATCGTCGGTCGCGTCCACCAGCCAGATGATCGATCCGCGCACCGGACTCTGGGTCATCCCCCTGCTGGAGAGGCTCGGCTTGCCCACGCAGATGCTGGGCGAGACCGTGCCCTCGGGCACGCCCATCGCGCCGCTCTTGCCTCACGTGGCGGCCCTCGTCGGAGCCGACTCGAGCTTGCGCGTCATTGCGCCGGCGGCTCACGATACCGCTTCCGCCGTGGCCGCCGTGCCGGCCGGCGATGACACGAGCTGGTGCTACATCTCGTCGGGGACCTGGTCTCTCCTCGGCGCCGAGCTGGCCCGGCCGTGCATCACCGCCGCCGCGCGGGCGATTCCTTTCACGAACGAGGGAGGCGTGGCTGGCACCATACGCTTCCTGAAGAACATCACCGGATTGTGGCTGGTGCAGGAGTGTCGCCGGCAGCTCGAGCGCCAGGGTGGGAGCTTCGAGTACAGCACTCTCACCGAGCTGGCCGCCGCCGCCGAGCCGTTCCGCACGTTGATCGACACGAGCCATGCCCCGTTCCTCACGCCGGGCGACATGCCGGCCAAGATACGAGCCTACGCGCGAGCCTCGAAGCAGCCGGAGCCAGTGAATCCGGGCATGCTCGTCCGCTGCTGCCTGGAGAGCCTGGCCCTCGCCTACCGTCACACACTGGCGCAGATGGAGCGGGTCCTGGGTCGGCGCTTCGACGTGGTGCACCTCGTGGGCGGCGGCAGCCGGAACCGCCTGCTGAACCAGATGGCCGCCGATGCCCTGGGCCGGCGCGTGCTCGTGGGCCCGGCCGAGGCGACCGCCATCGGCAACGGTCTGGTGCAGGCGCTGGGAGCGGGGCACGTCGCCGATCCGAGCCACGTGCGGCGCATCGTGCGAGGGAGCTTCGCGCCGGAGGTCCTCGAGCCGCGGGACGCCGCGGCGTGGGACGGGGCCTACCGGCGCTTTTGCGATCTTGTGAGCGAGACACCAGGCGAGAATCCATGAGCAGTGACAAGGCATCCGGCGGCGGGACGGGTCGCATCGCGGCCAGGCTGGACCGGCTCTACGAGTTCGAGCGCCGGCCCGTGGCAAGCGACAAGCTGCACCCGAGCGGCCGCTTCGCCGGCATGTATGCCGGCGAGCACGTGGCCGCCACCGAGTTCGTCATCGGCGCCCTGTTCGTGAGCTGGGGCGCGCGGACCGGCGATGTCCTGCTCGGCCTGCTCCTGGGCAACTTGCTCGCGGTGCTGTCCTGGGCGTTCATCTGTGCGCCGATCGCCACCCAGACCCGCCTCACTCTCTACTGGTACCTGCGCCGCATCGCGGGCCCGGTCTTCACCACGATCTACAACGTCCTCAACGCGATCCTCTATTGCATCCTGGCCGGCGCCATGATCACGGTGGCGGCCTCCGCCGTCCGCATCCCGTTCGGCATTCCGGCGCAGACCCATTGGTATCCGGACGACGCGCGCTTCGTCCTGGTGGTTCTCGGCGTCGGCGCCGTCGTGACAATGCTGGCCATCTGGGGCTTCACGCGCCTGGCGCAGTTCTCCTCGATCTGCTCCCCTTGGATGATCGTCGTCTTCCTCGCCGGAGGCCTGGCCACGCTGCCCTCACTGGCGGCCTCCGTCCCGGACGTGGAGAGCGTTCGGAGCGCGGGCGACTTCCTGGCCGTGGCGCGGGAGCGCATCTGGACCGGGGTGGCCACGGCGGACGCGACTCGGATCGGCTTCTGGCACGTCGCCGCCTTCGCGTGGATCTGCAACATCGCCATGCACCTGGGGCTTTCCGACATGGCGATCTTCCGCTACGCGAAGCGCTGGACCTACGGCTTCAACTCCGCGTTCGGCATGTTCCTGGGACACTACCTGGCCTGGGTTTGCGCCGGTGTCATGGGCGCCGCCGCCGCTCAGGCGCTCGGCAGGCCGCTCGCCCAGCTCGATTCCGGCGAGGTGGCGCTGAACGCCGCGGGCATCGCCGGCGCCATCGGCGTAATCGTGGCCGGCTGGACCACCTCGAACCCGACGCTCTATCGCGCGGGGCTGGCTCTGCAGGCCATCACGCCCGACTGGCCGCGCTGGCGCATCACGCTCGTCGCCGGCATCTTGACGACGCTCATCGCTTGTCTGCCGTTCGTCTTCACGGGGCTCCTCGACTTCGTCGGCGTCTACGGGATGCTGCTCGCGCCGGTGGGAGGGATCGTCGTCGCCGAGCACTGGCTGTTCCCCCGGATCGGACTCGCACCGTATTGGGCCCGCGACCGGGCCGTCAACGCACCGGCTCTTGCGGCCTGGGCGGTGGCCAGCAGCGGCGCCGCCGTGCTCTGGCGGACCGGTCTGGTGCACCTCTTCTTCCTCGCCGTCCCGGCCTGGCTGGTGGCAGGGGGGCTGTACACGGTCGCCGCCGCCTGTGCCGGGGCGCGCCGATCGGGCGGTTCACCTGAGACCGGGGACGAGCGCGAGCCGGAAGACAAGGCCCCGTCCGCGACGACGGAAGTCCCGGCGCGGCCGGCGGCCTATCGGGATCCCGTGCGCCTGCTTGCCGGCGGGCTGGCGATCGCGGCGCTGGCAGGCTGTGTCGTCTTGCCGCTGTGGCTCTACGCGGGCCCGCAGGAGAGCTTGCTCGAACGGACGGACTCGTACAAGACGGGCCTCCTGTGGATGAGCCTCGTCTACTTCGTGGCGGCAACCGTCTGGATGGCGCGACGATCCCGCGGTCGCGCGGCCGGCGTGTGACGCCGCAGCAGAGGAGCGACCGACACGATGAGCACGCCCTACCGCATTCCCGCGCAGCTCGTGGTGGACCAGAATCAGAAGCTGGTCGGTGACCTGGAGCGCGATTTCGCAGCTCTCGGCGAGCAACTGGCGCGCCGCGGGATCGCGGCCGCGGACCTGCTCGATCGCGTTCGCGCCTTCACCATCGCCATCCCCTCCTGGGGGGTGGGCACGGGCGGCACGCGCTTCGCCCGGTTTCCGGGTCCGGGAGAGCCGCGCGATATCTACGAAAAGCTCGATGACTGCGGCACGATCCAGCAGCTCGTACGCTGCGCTCCCCGCGTCTCGCTGCACATCCCGTGGGACCGCCCCGACGACGCCGGCCTCCTCGCGGCACATGCCGCCGGGATGGGTCTCGGCTTCGATGCCGTGAACTCCAATACCTTCCAGGACTTCCCCGGCCAGCGGCACTCCTACAAGCACGGCAGCCTCAGCCACACCGACGCCGCGGTGCGCCAGCAGGCGGTCCAGCACAATCTCGAGTGCGTCGAGATCGGGAAGGCGCTGGGCTCGAAGGCGCTGACCGTGTGGATCGCGGACGGCAGCAACTATCCCGGCCAGCAGGATTTCAGCGCGGCGCTCGACCGATACCTCGACAGCATGCGCCAGGTGTATGCCGCGCTTCCCGAGGACTGGAGCCTGTACCTCGAGCACAAGCTGTACGAGCCCGCGTTCTACTCCACGGTCATCAACGACTGGGGAACGAGCTTCTGGTGCGCGAGCCAGCTCGGCCGCAAGGCGCTCTGTCTCGTGGACCTGGGGCACCACGCCCCGAGCACCAACATCGAGATGGTCGTGGCCCGGCTCTGGCGGCTCGGCAAGCTCGGCGGATTGCACTTCAACGACAGCAAGTACGGGGACGACGATCTCGACAGCGGGTCCATCAATCCCTATCAGCTCTTTCTCATCTTCAACGAGCTCACCGCCGCCCAGGCGCGCGACGCGACGTTCCGGCCGGCCTACATGTTGGATCAGTCGCACAACGTCACCGACCCCATCGAGTCGCTCATGATCAGCGCGATGGAGGTGCAGCGGGCGCAGGTGCTCGCTCTTCTGGTCGATCGCGAGGAGCTGCGCCGTCATCAGGAAGCCAACGACGCCGTGCTGGCGCTCTGCAGCCTGAAGCGGGCCTTTCTGACCGACGTCTCGCCGCTCCTGGCCATGGCCCGCTACCGGGACGGCGGCGCGATCGATCCGGTCCTCGCCTACCGCGCCAGCGAGTACCGCCGCCGCAAGGCGAGCGAGCGGGACGCGCGCTGAGGGGGCGCCGGGGCGCTGAGAGGCCGGCGATCCCTACGGCGTCGGGTCGGGTGGACCGAAGGCGCCGTCGAGGTCGGCGAGCTGCGCGTCGTCGAGCCCGGTCGGCTCGACTCCGACGCTGCGGCACAGGAAGAAGATCTGCGCCCCCTTGGCGACGGTGTCGATCAGGTCGAAGGCCTCGACCGGGTTCCTGCCGATGGCCACCACGCCGTGCTTCTCCCAGACGACCACCCGGTGGCCGGCGAGCGCCGCCATGGTGGCGTCCGCCAGGTCCTCGGTGCCGGGACGGCGGTAGGGGGCGAAGCCCAGGCCCTCGGGCAGCACCACCTTCACCTCGGGGTGCATGCTCCAGAGCATCCGGCTGAGCGTCTCCGCGCGGCAGAAGCGCGGCATGTGCGAGAGCGCGATGACCTCGGTCGGGTGCGTGTGCAGCACCGCCCTCTGCGGCAGGCCCTTGCGCCGCAGCAGGCCGTGGACCTTGAGGTGCGAGACGAACTCGGAGGTCGCCTTGCGCTGCGCGCCCTCGCCCCCCCAGAGCACGTGGTAGCCGTCCAGTTCGTCGCTGACGCGCACGAGGATCAGGCTGCTCTCCGGGCGCCGCGCGATCTCGCGAAACCGCCCGCCAGTGGCCGTGACCAGGAACGCGCGGCCGCGCAGTTCTTCGTACACGACCGTCTCCGGCAGCCGCGGCCCTCGCTCGAGGTCGGACGCCCCGACCTCGACGATGTCGCTCACGTCCACCGAGAGGTTCCCCGCGTTGCGTTCCGCCCATCCGCGGTCGTAGAGGTATCCCCCGACTTCGCCCATCTCGCCGGCGACCTGCAGCAGGTGCTCGTTCAGGTTCATTCCAAGGCTCCACCGGGGACACGAACGCGCCATTCTGACATGAGATCGGCTGGTTGGAAGGGGCGGCGCGGCACCTCTCTGCTCGCGGGCGCTACCGGCCGGCGGGAAGGGAGAAGACGATCAGCGCGCCATCGTCGACGACAGGATCTCCGAGCAAGTCGCGATACTCCTCGATGCACTGGCTCAGATAGCGGGGATTGACGCCGCGGAGCACGAACGGGATCTCGGCGGACAGATCGGGATGAAAGACCAGGTACCGTGCGCCGCTGGCGAACATGGCGCGTACGTCGCAAACATCGACGACGCTCGGCAGGTTCAGCGCCCGCACGAGCTCGGATTCGTCGGTCTGCTCCCCTGAGAGGTGCATTCGCGTCACCGCACCCGTGACGATCTGCTGCCGGTGCACACGCTGGTAGAAGGGCACGTGGTCCGCGATGAGGCGCGCAGGCGCCTCCACCAGCGTGACGCTGGACGGTGGGAGCTGCCCGAGCTGCCGGTAGAACTCGGGAACACGTGCCAGCAGGTCCCGATCATCGAGCCCGAGCCCGATCCGCACGGCGAGCCCCAGGGTCAACGCATTGTTCGGCCGCTGCATGAGGTGTGGCAGGGGACCGGCCTGAAAGAGCACAACCGCGAGCCCCAGGAAGACCACGTCGCGCACCAGGCCGTACCGGATCGCTCGCAACCAGCTCAGCACCAGCGCGATGCCCAGCGAGACCAGCACGAGCAGGATCGGCAGGACCAGGAGCGAGTACTTCTCGAAGATGAGGACGTAGCGCGCGTCGAGAGGGCGCGCGACGAACAGCCCCAGCAACTGGGCGAGTCCTGCGAGAAGGAGGTAGCAGGCGAACCGCCGATCCGTGTGGCAGAGGCGGACCACTCCCGCGACGGCCAGGAGGGCGAGAACCGTGGTCACGATCCGGTTCTCTGCTCCGAGCATGCCGGCGAGAGCGCCCATCAGGGTGGAGAGCGGAATGGGCTCCTGGGCCGCTTTGAAAGCGATCGCGCGGAAGTCGCCGTAGAGGGGCGGTCCGAGCAGGACCAGCAAGAACAGCAGCGTCAGGAGGACGATGGGGACCAGCCGCGCGAGCGCCTGGCGGACGCTCGCTGTTCGATCGAAGACAGAGAGCAGGAACAACACGGGCAGTGGGGCGCAGACGAACGGGAGCGTCACGAGATGCAGCCACGCGGTCAGCCCCGCGAGCAGGACGTAGGACAGTGCGGCGGCGCGGCCGCGGGTGGTCCACCAGCGGTAGGCCAGGAGCACCGCGGCGAACCCAAGGAGGAGCGTGAGCGCATAGGGGCGTGCGGTCCGGGAGAAGTAGACGAGGAGCGGCGAAACCGCCAGGAGCCAGGCCATGAGGCCGGCGCCGAGCGGCCCGATGTGCGGCCGCAGAAGCAGGGATAAGACCAGCGGGGTCACGGCCCCCGCGAGGAGGAAGGGCGCGCGCAGTCCCCAATCGGACATGCCGATGGTGTCCATGAGGAGCTTGAAGTACACGGCGAGCGGAATCGAGTAGTCGTTGATTCCGAAGCTGGTGAGGATGTCGGCGTAGCCGCTCGTATGCGCCTTGACGAGAGCGTGCCATTCGTCGTCATACGGGATCTGGCCGGGGAGCTGATACAGACGCAGCGCAATCCCGGCGGCGCAAGCCACGACGATGGCGGTGTGCGCGCGGGCTCTCACGATCGCTGCTGGAAGCCGGCCCCACCTCATCGTGCTGAATGTCCGTCTGGGGAGCGGTGACGGCGCTCAGTACACGCCGTACTCCCGCGTGAAGTCGAACATGGCGCGGACGTTCTCGGGCCGGGCCTCGTCGACCATCACCGAGGTGTCCATGATGTAGCCGCCGTCGCGGCCGCAAGTGTCGATCAAACTCCTGCAGCAGCGGCGCACGTCCTCGGGCGTGCCAGTGAGCAGCAGGTGGCTCGGGAGGTTCCCGGAGATGCAGGCGATCCCGCCGAGGACCTCCTTGGCGCGCGCCATGTCCATGGTGGCGAAGTGGAACCACACCTTGCCGGGCGGAACCTCGGCGAGGTGCTTGAGCCGCGGCGTCTCGTCGCCCTCGAAGTAGATCACGGGAATGACGCCGCGCGCGACCAGCGCTTCGATGACTTCGCGCAGGAAGGGCCAGTAGAAGCGCGCGTACTGGCGGTCCGAGAGGAAGCCGGCCGAGCCCTTGTGCGGCCAGATCCAGCAGAGCGGCAGGTCCGCGCCCGCCGCGGCCAGGCCGTACTCGATGGCGATGGGCGTGGCCTTCTCCACGGCCGCGAGGAGCTTCTCGGGCCGGCGGATAACGTCGCCCATGATGCCGCGCGTGCCGCGCAGCGTGTCTCCCACCAGGTCGAAGGGCGTCCAGGAGAAGCCGGCGTAGGCCTGCGGGAAGCCCTTGGCCTTGATCTCGGCCGCGTAGCGCGCGAGCGACGCGAACCACTCGGACAGCTCCTCGCCGGCCTGCAGCGCGGCGGCGAGCGCCTGGCGCATCTCCGGGCGCGCAAGGCTGGCGAACAGCCCGGTCCAGCCGAACCACATCATGCGGCGCATGGCCGGGAAGTCGGAGAAGGCCGCGAGCGCGCCGAAGGAGCGCGGCAGCCACTTGCTCGCCAGGAAGTGCGACGGGTCGTACAGGAACTCGTCGTACTCGTCCGCCGTCATGTACTCGCCCTCGACGAACTGGTACACGGCGTGGCCCGGCAGGCCGTGTCCGGCCCAGCGGAACCACTTGAGGCCAAGCGTCTCCAGCGGCTTGCCCGGGTAGGCGAGGACCGGGCCGAAATCGGCGTCCGGCTGGAAGTCGCCGGCGAACTTGTGGCAGGCCTCTCGCGCCCGGGCGTAGTCGTACATCGCCTCGCGGAACGGCACGCCCGCGTACGTGTAGGGGAAGAGCTGGAAGGGGCTGACGATCGGCACGCGGTCAGGCTTCCTCAGGGCCACGGCGTCCAGGATGCGCTGCTGCCGCTCGCGGTAGAGGACCTCCGGCGTCTCGCTCACGTCAGCCTCCCTCCGACCAGCGCCGCGCGATGCGCACCGCGGCCATCGCGTCCGGCCCGTAGGCGTCCGCCCCCACGTAGTCGCGCACGCCGTCGTCCATGGGCGCGCCGCCGATCATGACCTTCACCCGGTCGCGCAGCCCGGCGGCGCCCAGCGCCGCGACTGTCTGCTTCATCGAGTCGTAGGCGAGCGTGAGGAAGCCGCTCAGCGCCAGGATGTCCGGCCGCGCCTCCCCGACCTCGTGCACGAAGCGGCCCGCCGAAACGTCCACGCCCAGGTCCCGCACCTCGAACTCGTTGGCCGTCAGCATGAACGCCACGATCTCCTTGCCGATGTCGTGGATGTCGCCGGCCACGGTGCCGATGACGATGCGCGCGAGCGGCTCGCCTGTCGCGGCCTGGCGCGCTTCCGGCCGGATGAGCGCGGCGACGCGCTTGAGCGCTTCGCCCGAGACCACCAGCTCGGGCAGGAAGTACTCTCGGCGCTCGTAACGGTCGCCGACGATGCACATGGCCTCGCGGCACGCTTCGAGGATGGTCTGCGCCTGCGCGCCCGCGCCGAGCATGTGCGCGGCCAGGGCGACCGCTTCCTCTTCTTGCATGCTGGTGATGGCCTGAACCAGCAAGTCCTTCATCGTTCGGCTCCGTTCGCCGACGGCGGGCTTGGGCGAGCCGCCCGCCGCACGCGCGCCGCCATCATGCGCTCTTCCGCGCCTCGGGCCAAGCGTACGCCTGCCCGAGCGCCCGCATGCTGTTGACAGAGCCGCGCTTGGGGTGGCGCGGCCCCGGGGCAACGGGCGCGCAGGCGTCGCCGCCGCCGGGGACGATTTGCAGGATACGGATTGACGACCGCTTGACCGGTGCTACTTGCTCGTCTTCGTAGACTCGAAGCATTCTGCTTCACGCGAGAGATGTTGGACCCAAGCGCACGCGAGATTCGACCCACGCAGGAAGCGCGGCCGCACCGCGCCCGTCGCGCGGCACCAGAAGGATCGAGAACAGCAATGAGCAACAGCGCGAAATCCGGCGTGCGCGTGGCGTTCGAGTGGACGCTGCTCGTGGGCGCCATCCTCTGGGCGGCGTCCGTCTGGTGGCGGACGTCCCGGACCGAGGCGAGCGAGACCGCCGCGCAGCCCGCCCGGAACAACGAAACGGCGCGCGCCAGCACGCCCGCGCCGCCGTCCCTGACCGAGCTGTTCGTGGCGGAGCTGCCCGTCACGTCGCTGAGCGACGGCTTGCCGCAGACCGGCCATTGGCGCGGCAAGCCAGCGCTCGCCGACGTCAACCAGGATGGGCACGCGGACGTCGTCGCCTCGATCCGGCGCTGGACCCAGGAAGTGCCCGGGGAAGGGCTCACGCTGTGGACCGGGGACGGCCGGGGAAGCTGGTACGACGCGCGGGGCGACCTCAGGCGGGACATGGGCTACGGCGGCTCGGCGCTCGGGGACGTCGACGGTGACGGCGATCTTGACCTGGCCTTCTCCGGTCATGACGTGCCGCCGTGCCTCTTCTTGAATGACGGCGCCGGCGCCTTCGCCGCCGATGGCATCGCCACGCCCGCGGACAAGACCTGCGCCGACGTCGCGCTCGGCGACATCGACGGCGACGGGAAGCTCGACCTCGCCGCCGTGGGCTTCTGGCCGCTCGAGGGCGGGCTGTGGTGGTTCCCGGGCCGGGGAGATGGCTCCTTCGACGGCAAGCGCACCCTGCTCGAGGACAAGCACTACGGCGCGCAGGTCGATCTCGTGGATCTGGACTCGGACGGCGATCTGGACCTCATTGCCGCCACCTCGCTCGGGCCGCGCATCTGGCAGAACGACGGCCAAGGCGGCCTGACGGAGTGGAAGGTCGAGCTGGCGGAGCCGGAGATCGCCGGCTCGGATCTGGCCCTGGCCGCGGCCGACATCGACGCCGACGGCGCGCTCGAGATCGTCTGCGCCGGCATGGTCTGCGCCGACCATCCGCCCTTGCGACTGCTGAAGCTGGGCGCGGACTCGTGGCTCTCGTGCGGCAGCGGACTGCCCGCGGGGGAGGCCCTTTTCGATGTGGTCTTCGCCGATCTGGACGGGCACGGGCTGCCCGAGGTCGTGGTCGCGGGCAAGAAAGGACTGCTCGTCCTCGCCACGGAGGCCTCCGGACATTTCCGCGCCATTGGACGCATCCCCGACACGATCGGTGCTATCCACCTCGCCTCCGGAGATGTTGACGGAGACCGCACGCACGAGGTTCTGGTCGTTGGATTGAGCGGCGTGCGCGTGTTGAAGACCCGAATCCCGGGAGGAGCATAGCATGTTCCGAGTGGCATCAGAAACTGTTCGCAGGCTGCGGCGCACGGGCATCCTGCTCGCGGTGGCAGCGGCCATGCTGGGAACCCTGCACTGGACGGCCGGGCAGACCGATCCCTTCCAGGGCGCGGAGAAGGCCCTGACGGCGCGCGTCGCCGAATACGTGCGGCTGCGGCTCACGGACGACTGGGTCGCGCTCTATGCGATGACCGCTCCGGAGCAGCGCACCGCCGTCGATCTCGCCGCGTTCCTCGAAAGCTACGGGCACGGCGTGCTCAAGGTGGCGAAGCTCGAACCCGTCGCCACGAGCGTGGACGCCAAGACGCAGAGCGCCAGCGTGCGCATGAACCTCGACGCCGAGCTCGTCCCGGAGCGGCTGCCGGCGGCCTTCCGCAGCGGCCTGCGCCAGCCGGGCGAGGGCGGGCTCAGGCAGGAATCCGATTTCGAGCTGCGCTGGAAGTGGCAGGACGGGACCTGGTACTTCGCCATGGACCAGGAGATCGTCGACCGCGCCGGCACTATGGAAAAAAGTGTCGTCCCCCCCATCGGGAGATGAGAGGGACGACTGAACCTGGAACCAAGAGACCCAAGGCACTCGGGACTGAAGGTCCCAGAAGGGAGTCAGCGCGACAGTCTCATCGCTTGATCGCGACCGCGATCAAGAACTAGACCCTCCCCTCGAAGAAGTCAACCAAAGTCAGCGGCGTGTGCCGCGTTCGACGAGGGGAGTTTTTCACGTGTAGGAAAACTCCCTCGGGAGATCACAAGAAAGCAACAGGAGACTTCTCCATGAAGTTCACCCGTATTCTCGGCATGACCACTCTGGCGGCCCTCGCCGCCGGCCCGCTCGCCCTGGCCGACGGCCGCAACCCGGGCAGCGCCCTCGTGTTCCCGGTGCAGCGCTCCGGCCAGGGCTGGTTCACGATCGTGAGCGTGACCAACAGCAACGTCAACCCGCTCGGCGGCGCGACGCTGGTCCACTACGAGTACGTCAACACGATCTACAATCAGGCCGAGCCCCAGCAGCCCCTCGGCTGCACGATCTTCGATCGCATCGAGTACTTCACCGCGGCCGACACCCTGTCGGTGGTCACGAGCTGCCACAACGCCACTGCGGGCCAGCAGCAGGGCTACCTGGTGGTTTCCGCCCAGAACCCGACCCAGTTCGGCGTTCCCTGGTCGCACAACTGGCTGATGGGCTCCGAGCTGGTCTTGAACGGCTCGGGCGGCATGTACGCGATCAACGCGATCCCCTTCGAGGCGATCCCGCTGGCCGGCGCGCCCACGGACCTTGACGGCGACCTGGAGCTGGACTTCAACGGCGTCGAGTACGAGGGCATTCCCGAGACGCTCTACATCGACTCGTTCATCGCCCTCGCCGGCTCGCAGCTCGCCCTGATCAACCTGACGGGCACGGCGGACGCCCTGGTCACGGTGCAGTTCGACGTGTGGAACGACAACGAGTTCCCGCTGTCGACGACCAAGGTCTTCAAGTGCTGGTTTGACGAGCGCCTGGTGAACGTCAGCCCGCTCTTCGATCAGTTCTTCCTCTTCAACAACACCCCGGACGATCCTGAGGAGCTGGACCTCGACTGCAACAACATCAACGACGCCGAGACCGGTTGGGCTCGCATCAACGGCGTGGTCGCCAACTCGCCGTTCAACCCGCCGATCCCGAACCCGGCGCTGCTCGGCAGCATCACCTCCGGCCCGGCGGGCCCGATCAACGGCGGCCACCTCCTCTGGGAGTCGAAGGCCAAGCAGTTGAACGGCACGTTCCTCGGTTCGTAGGTCACGTTCCGCTTCCCGGAAGGGGCGGGGCAGAGCGCTCCGCCCCTTCCCCTTCCTTCCGGGGAGCCGAACGCGAAGAGACGCGCCATGCGCCCGCGACACATCCTGACTGGCATCATGCTGACGGTCGCACCGCTCTGCGGCGCGCGCGCTCAGGAACTTCTGCGGCAGGAGGCGCCCGCGGGCATCGACCAGCCCTGGTTGGAGCAGGCGGCGGCGTTCATCGCCCGCAGCGAGTACCTGCCCTGCGATGACGCCAGCGGTTCGCTGCAGGCGCCGAACCGCGCCCAGGGCTTTCGTGCGCGCTTCGCGTCCGGGGGAGTGGTGGTCGAACCGCGCCGCGCAGTGGGCGCGGACTTCCTGCTGTCGCTGCGCCTCGCCGCGACTGGGCGCGGCGGCCTGCTGCCGCCGGCGGCGCAGGCCGCGCCGCGCGTGCAAGGGGAGCGCGTCGAGCTCGCGCGGCCGGACGGCCTGATCGAATGGTACGAGAACGGGGAACGCGGCCTGAAGCAGGGCTTCCTGTGGCCGTCGCCGCCGCCAGGGGAGGGCGACCTGGTGCTGCGCGTCGCGGTCGGGACCGACCTCTCGGCGCGGCCCGCGGCGGACCGGATCGAGTTTCTCGACGGTGCGGGGCGCGCCGTGCTCATCTATGGAGGCCTCGAGGTGCGGGACGCGCGCGGCGTGCGCCTCGACGCGCACATGCGCTGGACGAACGGCGCCATCGACCTGATCATCGACGACCGCGGCGCGGTCGCGCCGTTGTTCGTCGATCCGCTGCTCACCGGCCCGGGCTGGTCGGCGGCGGGAAACGAACAGGA
>DYIW01000003.1:0-9671 GCA_020723465.1 Phycisphaera mikurensis | reverse complement strand
TCGACCGCCGGCGACCTGGACGGCGACGGCTTCTCGGAGGTCGCGATCGGCGCGCCGCGCTTCGACGGCGGCCAGGCGGACCAGGGCCGCGTCTTCGTGTTCCAGGGCTCGGCCAAGGGCCTGTCGGCGCAGCCAGCCTGGATCCGCGGCGGCGAGCAGATGGGCGCGCGCTTCGGGCACGCGCTCGCGGCCGCCGGAGACGTGGACGGCGACGGCTTCGCCGACCTGCTGGTGGGCGCGCCGGAGCACGATCACGGCGAGATGAACGAGGGCCGCGTGTTCCTCTTCCACGGCTCGGCAACCGGTCCCGAGGCCGCGGCCTCGTGGATCGCCGAACTCGATCAAGCGGGCGCGCGCCTCGGCGTGTCCGTGGCGTCGGCCGGCGACGTGGACGGAGACGGCTACTCCGACGTGCTCGCCGGCGCTGACCGGCAGAACAACCACGCCGGCCGCGTGCATCTCTGGCGCGGCGGCCCGACTGGACCGGCGGCCCTTCCCGACTGGATCGCGAACGGCAGCCAGCCGGACGCCAACCTCGGGGCGAGCGTCGCGGCCGCCGGCGACGTGGACGGCGACGGCTTTGCGGACGTGCTCGCCGGCGCACCCGGCCAGGGCGCCGCGCAGGCAAACGCCGGGCGCGCGGTCGTGTATCGCGGTGGAGCGGGCGGCGTGGCCGCGGCTCCCCTCTGGACCCGCGACGGCACGCAGGAGAACGGCCGTCTCGGCTGGGCCGTGGCACCCGCGGGCGACGTGAACGGCGACGGCTTTGCCGACGTGCTCGCCGGCGCGCCGGGCGAATCGGCCGCCGGCGCGGGAGAAGGCCGCGCGCACGCCTTCCACGGCTCGCCAGGCGGCCCATCCGTGCTACCCGATTGGACCGGCGCGGGCGGCGGCGCCGGCGCCGCCTTCGGCCGCTCGGTTCACACCGCGGGCGACGTGAACGGCGACGGCCTGGCCGACGTCCTCATCGGCGCGCCGTTCCACAGCGGCGCCCACGCCTTCGAAGGCCGCGCCGTGCTTCATCCCGGCACTCAGGCGGGCCTGGCGGCGGAGGCCGCCTGGTTCGTGAACGGGGACGCGCCTTCGGCCTGGCTCGGCCTGGCCGTGGCGCCCGCCGGCGACGTGAACGGCGACGGCTTCGGCGACATCGTGATCGGCATGGCCAGCCACGGCGGCAGCCCGGCCTCCGAGGGCGGCGCCCTCGTCTTTCACGGCGCGCCGGCCGGTCCCGCGGGAAACAGCGCCTGGTCCTTCACGGGCACGGAGGACGGTGAACAGCTCGGGTTGACGGTCGCGGCCGCGGGCGACCTGGACGGCGACGGCTGCGGCGACGTGCTCATCGGTGCCCCGGGCTTCGACGGCGGTCTCGTGGATCAGGGGCGCATCCTCTTCTTCCGCGGAGCGCAGGCCGGGCCCGCGGCGCTCCCGGACTGGTGGACGACCGGCGGCCAGGCCGGCGCGCGCCTCGGCGCCGCGGTCGCGGCGGCCGGGGACGTGGACGGGGACGGCTTCATGGACGTGCTCGCTGGCGCTCCGGGCTTCGATGGCCCGGCCGGCATCGACGCGGGGCGCGCCCTCTGCTACCGCGGGAGCCTGGTCGGGCTCGTGGTGCCGGCGGCCTGGATTCAGGACGGCGACCAGGCGGGCGCGCGCCTGGGCGAGGCCGTGGCCGCTGCCGGCGACGCGGACGGCGACGGGTACGCGGACGTCCTTCTCGGCGCGCCGGGCAGAGACGGGGCCGCGGGCGCGGACGCTGGTCAGGTGCGGCTCCATCGCGGCGGAGCGAACGGGATCGAGCTTCTTCCCTGGTGGAGCGCGGAAGGCACCCAGGCGGGCTGCGGCTGCGGGGCGGCTCTCGCCGGCGCGGGCGACGCGAACGGCGACGGCTGGAGCGACCTTCTCGCCGCGTCTCCTGCGTGGTCCGGAGCGCTGGCGCAGCAGGGGCGCGTAGATCTCTACTTCGGGTCCGCGGCCTCCGCGCCCGCGCCGGGCTTCGCGGCGGCGGGAGCGAACGCGGGCGCGACGCTCGGCGCGCGCGTGGCGGGAGCGGGCGACGTGGACGGCGACGGCTTCCAGGACTTCGCGCTCGCCGCGCCTGGAGACGGCGCCGGCGGTCCGCCGGGCGGCGAGGTGCGGCTCCATCTCGGCTCAGCCGCCGGCCCCGGCGCGGCTCCGGACTGGACCTGGAGCCCGGGCAGCTCCGGCGCCGAGGCCGGGCGCGGCCTCGCCGGCGCGGGAGACGTGGACGGCGACGGCCGCGCGGATCTTCTCGTCGGGCTGTCCGCGGCCGGCGGCACGACCGCGCTGCTTTTCTCCGGTACGGCAGACGGCCTGTCCGCGGAGCCCGTCTGGTCGGCGGCCGCGCTGCCCGGGCTTTCCGGCCAGGAGGTGTGGTCGGTCGATTCCGCCGGCGACGTGAACGGGGACGGCTGCGCCGACCTGCTGTTCGGACTGCCCGACGCCTCGGGCGGAACGTCGAGCCGCGGCCGCGCGCTCGTGGTCCACGGCAACCTCGGCGCGGGCGCGCTCCTCGCTCCGCGCCAGCGGCGGCTCAACAATGGCGCTCCGGTGGCGCCGCTCGGGCCGGCGGAGGACGGCGTGCTGCTGCTCGCGCGCGGCCGCGGCCCGTTCGGCCGTGGGCCGGTCCGCCTCGAGTGGCAGGCCTGTCCCCAGGGCCAGGCGTTCGGCGGCACGGCGGCGTGCGGGCCCTGGCTCGATTCGGGCGTCGCCGGAGTCGATCTCACGGGGCCGCTCGAGGGGCTCGCCTCTGGTCGCCACGCCTGGAGGCTGCGCCTGCGGCCCGATCCGCGCGCCTTCCCGCTCGCGGCCGCCGGGCCGTGGCGCTCGCTGCCGCGCGACGCGCACGCGAGCCCGAACGTGACCGTGATTCCGGCGCTCTCCGACCTCGTCCTGGGCGACGCCTCCTCGATCGAGGTCCAGCACGTCCTGGGCGGCCCGCTGCCCGGCGACCGCACGCGCGGCCTCGCGAACGCGGGAGCGGCGGGCAGCGCCCTCGACTGGACCGTGCAGGTGACGCCGCCCTCTCCCTGGCTCGCCGTGCTGCCGGCCAGCGGCACGGGGCTCCTGGCTGGCGGTCCGCCCGCGCTTGTCACCTTCCACTTCGATCCGGCGCTCGCGGCCGTGGGCCCGAACGTGGCTACGGTGCGCTTCGTGAACTCCGGCGACCCGTCCGACGTGGAGTCGCTGGTGGTCCTGCTGCAGGTCGATCAGGCTCAGCCCAAGCTCGCCGTCGCGCCGTCCGGCAAGGCCTCCTTCCAGCACGTGCTCGGGACTCCCGCTCCCGCGCCGCTGAAGCTCGTGGTCTCGAACGCCGGGGAGCCCTACTCGACGCTCGCCTGGAACGTCGCGCCGAACGTCCCGGCGGCGTGGCTCGAGGCAACGCCTCTGTCCGGCGACCTGGGAAACGGCGGACCGGGCAGCACCGCAAGCGCGGACGTCTGGCTGTCGGTCAAGCCCAGCGGCCTCGCTCCGGGCGTGCACGCGGTGACGCTCGCGTTCACGGCCGCGGGCTCCGCGGGCGCGCTCGACGTGCCGGTCGAGCTGGTCGTGACGCGGCCACCGGCCGACCTCTGCCTGAGCGACGCCGCGCCGCTCGCTTTCACCTTCACGCTGGGGGGCGCGCCGCCGCCGCCGGTCGCGCGCTTCGTGCAGAACTGCGGGGCGCCCGACTCGCGGCTCGACTGGTCGGCCGCGACCGTGCTGCCGGCGGCGTGGCTCGCCGTGGATCCGCCCGCGGCCGCGGACCTGCCGGGCGGCGCGGCGGAGGCGGCGTCGATCCGCGTCGAGCCCGCGGGTCTGGCCGCGGGCGCCTACGCCGCCACCCTGCGCTTCGTCAACGACGACGCTCCGGGCGACGTCGAGTACCTGCCCGTGTCCCTCACGGTTCTCTACGGGCCGGGCGCGCTCTGCGTCGATGGGCCAGCGGCCGTGACGGTTGAACACGTGTTGGGCAGCGCGGCGCCAGCGCCCGTGCAGTTCACGGTCAGCAACTGCGGCGCGGACCCGTCCGCTCTGACCTGGACGGCCGGCGTGCTGTTCGGCGGCTTCGCCTCGGTCGCGCCCGGCGCCGGGGCCGCCCTGCTGGCCGGAGAAACGCAGTCCGTGACTCTTCAGCTCGATCCGGTCGGACTCGCGCCCGGCGTACACTCGGCCCTGCTGCGCTTCCTGAACAGCGGCGCGCCCGCGGACGAAGTCGTGGTCCCGGTGACGCTGCAGGTGGTCGAACCGCCCGCCGACCTGGTGCTCGATGGTCCCGCTGAGCTGACCGTCGCCCATGTCGTGGGCCAGGCCGCGCCCGCGCCTGTGACCGTGCACGTGCTGAACGCGGGAAGCCCGCTCTCCACCCTGCACGCGACCGCTCTGCCCGCGCCGGCGATCTCGTGGCTGGCGGTGGCGCCACCGACCGCGGTCGTGCCCGGCCAGGAAACGCGGCCCTTCGGCCTGACCTTCCAGCCCAGCGGCCTGCCGGACGGCGACTACCCGGCCAGCATCCGCTTCGAGAACGCGCTCGATCCCGCCGACCACGCCGATCTCGCCGTGCGCCTGCTCATCGGCAACCCGGTCTTCACGCCGGGCGACCGGCTGCTCGGCCAGTTCTCGGGCACGGGCGGCGCGGCCGAGGCGGCCTTCGACGGCCTCGAGAGGATGCGGCTCCGGCTGCGCTTCCTGCCGGGCGGCGGCCAGCGCACGCTGGTCTCGCTGCTCGACCCGAACGCGCAGGCGCTGGAGTCGTGGCTGATCGAGCACGGCGCGCAGGCGAAGAAGCGCTCGGTGAAGCTGCCGCTTTCGGGCCGCTACACGCTGCGCATCCAGGAAGTCGCGGGTCCGCAAGGCGTCGTGGAGATCGAGACCGGCCGCACCCTGCCGCGGGCGGCGCGCGCGCGCGTGCGAAAGCACCTCGGTCCGGACGCGGACGGGTTCGCGACCGTGCCGGTCCTGGCGCTGCCGGACGCGTCGCTGGACCTGACCGCGAAGCCGGGCACGCTCTTCGCCGGGCCGCTCTTCCTCGCCCTCGAGGATCCGGACGGCGTCGCGCTCGACATGAGCAGCTTCCTGGAGTCCCTCGAGCACGGCGCGCTGCGCGTCACCGGCCTGCCTCTCGCGGAGGGCGGGCGCTACCTGCTGCGCGTGGGCGGCTTCGGCGCGCCCGGCGCACGGGCGCGAATCGCGTTGCGGCCGCGCCAGCCGCCCGCAGGCGAGGGTGTGCTCGTCTTGCCCTTCATCGCGCCCTGAGGCGCGCGCGGGCGCCCGCGCTGCGGCCGGTCAGAAGCCGGCGTTGAAGAGGGGCAGCCAGCGCGCCCAGGCCGGGTTGGTGGGGATGTGGTTCAGCAGGCCGAGTTGGAACGAGAACCCCTCGAGCTGCTCCGACTGGTTGAAGATGCCGATGGTGACGCCGCGCTGGCTTTCGCGCACGCGGTTCCAGGCGGCGATCTGCACGCCGGTGAGCCGATCGGACTGCGTCCTGATCCCGGCCAGCGCGGCGCCGTTGATCTCTTCGCCCTTGGCCGTGACGAGCGCGGCCGAGAGGCCGGTCAGAGCGCCGCGGGACGGGTCCGGCGGTGCCTCCACCGCGGCGCTGTCCTGCTGCGGTTCCACGTCGTAGCCGACGTCCGACGGGATGCGCGAGAACCAGTGCACCTCGGCCGCCTCCGGCTCGCCCGCGACCACTCGGAAGCCGGCGAAGTTGACTCCCCACAGGTCGCCCCCGGCCACGACGTTGCCGAGGCCGGCGTTGAGCCCGATCATGTCCCGGCGGGCCAGGTTGACCAATCCGCCGAGGTTGAAGCCAGTCGCGTTCCCGATGGTGCTGTTGAACAGGAGCGCGAGGCTCAGGCCGCGCACATCGCCCTCCGCGAGGTTGAGCAGTCCGCCCACGCGCGCTCCCCACACGTCGCCTCCGGCGGCCGTGCCGAGCCCGCCGAAGTACACGCCGACCATGTCGCGGCCGCTGAAGGCAAGGCCGACGCTGCCGCCGAGGCCGGTGAGATCGCGCGCCGCCCAGGCGGCCAGCCCGCCCAGCGAGACGCCGGTGATGTCGCCCGCGCTCGGCGAGACCAGGCCGAAGGCGAGGCCGTTCACCGATGATCCGTCGATCTCGCCCGGAGTCCAGAAGGTCAGGTTGAGGCCGTTGATGCGCTGGATCTGGTCATCCTGGAGGTTGAAGCGCAGGCCAGTCCACTCCGGCGAGTTGCCGAACGACAGGCCGTAATCGTTGTAGCCGAGGTCGACGGAGAAGGAGTCGTGCGCTGGCGGCGCCTCACTGGCTTCCTGGCGCGCCGTCGTCGCGCAGCCCGTGACCGCAAGCAGGATGAGGAGCGGACGCGTGCTCATCGGGTTCCCTCCACGTGCTGGACCCATCAACCTCTGACACCACGGCGACAGCGTAGCCGTTCCGCGGCGCAGCGGAACAACAATCCACCGGCCGCGCGTCCCTCAATCGGCCAGCGCGCGCGCCTCGCGCAGCAGGCGCTCCCAGTCGAAGGCCGGGCCGGGATCGACCTTGCCGCTGGTGACGTGCAGGTGTCCCAGCAGGCCGGAGAAGCGCTCGAACTCCTCGGGCGCGAGCACGCTCGTGCGCACCTTGCCCGCGGCGTCGCGCGGCGCGTCGAGCGCGATGCGCGGCAGCACGCGATGCAGCGCAGCGGCGAGCCTGGCCAGGGCCGCGTACTGCTCCTCGGTGAAGTCGTACTGGTAGTGCGTGACGCCGTGCACCGGGCCGGACATCAGCTCGGCGCGCGCCGGCCGCGCCACGAAATCCGGGGTGCGCACTCCGGTCCCGCCCGGCCACTCAGGAAACACGACGTACGGGCCATCCGCGTCGCAGGCGTACCAGTTCGTCAGGTTCTCGGCGTTCGCGTCCGGATAGGCACCGATATGGGCGATCTCCAGGCCCACGGAGCGGTCGTTCGCGTGCGTCGCGTGCCAGGCGCGTTCCTTGAGGTCGAGCGTCTGGTAGATCGTGCCGTCCACGTCGAGCAGGAAATGCACCGACAGGCAGCGGCGGTCGTGCAGCACCTGGAAGCAGCGCCGCGCGGCTCCGCAGACGTCATAGTGGATGACGAGGAGGTCGACGTGCTGGGCCAGCTCGCTGGCCGTCCAGCCGGCGCGCGCCACGCCGCGCCGCGTCTCTTCCGGCAAGTTGAGGCGCAGCGAGTGATAGTGCGCCTTCACCTGCCAGGCGGCGAGGTCTGCCGCGGTCATCTCCTCGGGGAAGCGCGGTTCGACGCGATAGGCGTCGTAGCCGCCCGGGTCGTTCCAGAGCACCACGCGCGTGCCGGTGTGGAAGAGCTCACCGCAGATCGAGATCTCGTCGCCCAGGCGCGCGAGGGGCTCGCCCGGCAGGGGTGCGCTGGCGCAGCCGAGGCAGGCAAGCCAGGCAAGAAGGAGCAGGGCCGCGTTGGAGGTTCCGCTAGTTGGTCGCATGCGCTCTCGCACGGGGTGCGCGGGCACGGGCACGGGCACGAGAAAGCCAGCCCGCCTGCTCAGGGTCGCACGCGGACCCCTCGCACGGGGTACCATTGGAATCCCGCGCGGTCCGGATGTCCACGGGTTGCCGGCCGCCGCCCGAGGCGCTAGATTCCGGCGGCCCCTCCCGGCCGCCGTCCCCTCTCCTCCGCCGAGTGGAATCGAGGTCATGATCGAGCGCCTGCAGCGACTGAAAGTCAGCAAGCGGCCGTCCAGCATCAGGCTGCACGGCCGGATCCTCTTCCTCACCGAGGACCCGGAGCTGATCCGCCGGCAACTGCGCGGCGAGGACCTGCGCTGGGAACCGTCGCTCAAGCTGCGCGACGACATCTCCACCGATGAGATCACGCCGGCCCGGATTTGCTACCACTACGACGATCGGCTGGGCGACTTCCCCTACACCGGCCTGAAATGCGGCGGCGTGCTGCCGATCGGCGAGGGCGACGTGCGCCGCGGCGGTTTCGTCGCCTGCGTGTCGGGCAAGCGGCGCGGCAAGGGCTCGAGCCGCGAGCAGTCGCCGTACGCCGAGATGGCGGCCGGCATCCGCATCGTCATCGCCGAGAACGTCGAGCGCATCTACCGCCAGAACTGCCAGAACTTGGGGCTGCTGGTGTGCAGCGACTTCGATCTCATCGACGCCATCCGCGCGGGCCAGGAGATCCCGCTGGCGCGCTTCACCGCGGGCGAGGACCTGATCACGCGCCAGATCGTCGAGTACGGCGGCCTGTTCGAGTTCAACGTGGCGCGCGCGCGCGGCGAGGCGGAGATGCCGGCGCTCGCGCGCGCGCCGCGGCCGCTGAACCTGGCCGAGAAGATCATCGCCCGGCACATGGTCGCCGACCTGAAGAACGAGCGCGTGGGCGCGCCCGCGGTGCGCCCGGGCGACGCCGGCTTCGTGCGCACGGACCTGCGCTTCAGCCACGAGTACGTCACGCCCATGGCGGCCATGGCGTTCGAGGCGCGCCTGGGCGCCGAGGCGCGCGTGCGCGATCCCGCGTCGGTGGTGTTCTTCCGCGACCACCTCACCTTCCTGGCGCAGGTCATGCCGCCGGAGAAGGCGCACCTGCTGCGGCTGGCCGGCGAGCTGGCGACCAAGCAGCAGAGCTTCGCCGCGCGCCAGGGGATCACCCTGCACGGCGAGACCAGGAGCGGCGGCTCGGAGGCGATCTGCCACGCCAAGGTGCTCGGCGACTACGCCCTGCCCGGCCAGGTCATCATCGGCTCGGACTCGCACACGCCGCATTCGGGCGCGATCGGCTGCCTGGCGTTCGGTGTGGGTACCACAGCCGTGTTCAACGGCTGGGTGACGCAGGACACGCGCATCACCGTCCCCGAGTCGGTGCTGATCAAAGTCGAGGGCGAGCGCGCCGCCGGCGTGACGGCCAAGGACTTCATGCTGAGGATCCTCGCCCATCCGCAGGTCAAGAGCGGCGCGATGATCGGCAAGATCGTGGAGTACGGCGGCTCCGCCGTGCGCGCGTTCGACATCGACGAGCGCGCCACCATGACGAACATGGCCGCGGAGATCGGCGCGTTCACCGGCATCGTCGCGCCCGACGAGCAGACGGTGGAGTTCCTGGCGGCGCGCGGCCTGGGGCGCGCCGCGGGGCGCCGCCTGTGCGCCGAGTGGCAGTCCGATCCCGGCTGCGAGTACGCGGACGTGATCGAGATCGCCGCGAGCGAGATCGAGCCGCTGGTGGCGACGCCGGGCGACCCGGGAAACGGGGTGCCGGTGCGTACTCTCGGCGCGGTGCGCATCGACATCGCCTACGGCGGCTCGTGCACGGCGGGCAAGAAGGCGGACATGGACATGTACGCGCGCGTGCTCAAGCGCGGTCTCGAGCAGGGGCGCGTGGTCCATCCCGGCGTGGCCTTCTGGATCCAGTTCGGCTCGGCCGACGTCAAGCGCTACTGCCAGGAGCAGGGCTACCTCGAGCTCTTCGAGCGGGCCGGCGCGCACACCATCGAGCCGTCCTGCGGCGCGTGCATCAACGCCGGGCCCGGCGTGTCCACGAGCGCCGCGCAGGTGACCATCTCGGCCATCAACCGCAACTTCCCGGGACGCAGCGGCCCGGGGCAGATGTACCTGGCGAGCCCTCTGACGGTGGCGGCTTCGGCGCTGGCCGGGAAGATCGTCGCTTTCGAAGGCTGATGCGGCCACGGGCCGCGGCCGCGCGCTTTGGGCG
>DYIW01000278.1 GCA_020723465.1 Phycisphaera mikurensis | reverse complement strand
TGCACGTGATTCGTCTGCACCGAATACTGCGCCAGTCGGAGGCCGAAGCGGTCGGACCCGGCAGCAAACGCCTCCTTCAGCGCGCGGTAGGTGCGCTTGTCGCGGAGACCCGGCAGACCGCGCTCGAGCCGCACGGTCACATGCACCGGGAAGCGCGCCGCGAGCGCGTCCCGTGTCTTGTGCGACACACCGGCCCGCTCGCCCTTGGGCTTGCGCCCGGCGCCGGGCCGCCTGCCACCGCGCCTGGCGAAGGCGAGCTGCTGCTGGATCCGAACGGGCCGTCGCTTCCTGCTCATGTGATTGGGCAGAAATTAGCCTGCACGCCCCCGGGAGTCAAGCGGGAAACCGAGAATCATCGAATATGCGCCCCGAGACGAGCGGAACGTCAGCGTCCGCGAACCGCGTCCCTCCGTCCTGAGGCGGAGGAACCGTGGCGCGCCTTGACCGCACGCGGCCGCGCCGGCAAGAAGCCACGCGCGGCGCGGCGGCCGGCCGCCGACCTACCGCGGCTCGCGCACGTTCTTCCAGGTCAGACCGAGCTGGAAGGCGAACTGGCGCCAGGCGTTGGCCGAGGTGCCGCCGAAGTACTGCTCGCACTCGGCGGCGTCCGGCAGGCCGCGGAAGTGGATCATGGTGCGGCGCACGATCTCGCGCACCACCTCCTCGCCGTGCTTCTTCCTGATGGCCGGAAGCGCCAGCGACACCTCGCCGGCGAGGATGCGGCGAAAGAGCGCGCCCGCGCCGCTCGGCGCCTCGAGGGCGGCCGCGCCCGGCTTCTCCAGCACGCGCTCGATCGCGGCGCGGTCGACCACCGGGCACGCCGGATCGACCTCGGTGAAGAGGCGCTCGATCACGTGCTTGAGCTGGCGCACGTTGCGCGGCCAGTCCTGCTCCATGAGCAGCTCGAGGGCACCGGCGTCGATGCTTCCTAAGCCGGAAGCGCCGAAGCGCGCGCGGCACTCGTCCAGGAAGAGCGCCGCGAGCACGGGGACGTCCTCGATGCGAAGGGCGAGCGGCGGCAGCACGATACGCACCACGTTCAGCCGCTCGTACAGGTCCGGCCGGAAGGCGCCCTGCTCGACCGCGGCCGCCAGGTCGACGTTGGTCGCGGCGATGAAGCGCACGTCGGCGCGCCGATCCTTGGTGCTGCCGAGCGAGCGATAGGCGCGCTCCTCGAGCACGCGCAGGAGCTTGGCCTGCACCTCCGGCGCGATGTTGCCGATCTCGTCCAGGAAGAAGGTCCCCCCCTCGGCGCTGGCGATCAACCCCTCTTTGCGTGCGTCCGCGCCGGTGAACGCCCCGCGCTCGTGGCCGAACAGCTCGCTCTCGACCAGGTTGCCCGAGGTCGTGGTCAGGTCCGCCTTGACGAACGGCCGGGCGCGGCGGCCCGAGAGGTTGTGGATGGCGTGCGCCACCAGGTCCTTGCCCGTGCCCGTGGGCCCGAGGATGAGCACGTCGCTCGGCAGGGGCGCGGTGCGGCGGATGCGGCGGAAGACCTCCTGCATGGCGTAGGACTTGCCGGCCTGACCCTCGAAGAAGACGTTCGGATCGGAGCGGATGGCCGCGGCCGCCTCCTCTATCGGCAGGGAAGAGATCCAGGCCACGCCGCCGCCGGCCAGGGCCTCGCGCAGGTAGCGGTTCTCGCGCCTGAGCGCGCCAACCTTGGCGCCCTCCTCCTGCTTGGCGAGCGCGATGCCCTGGATGCGCTCGCGCAGCCTCAGCCAGGTCACGCCCGGGTCCTCGGCGTCCGTCTTGGGCAGGAGCGACCCCTCGCCCAGGCCGAGCGCGCGCAGGCGCAGGCCGTCGCGCACGTCCAGCGACCCCTCGTAGGCGGTCATCAGGATGGGCTCGCACTCGGGCCAGTGCTCGCGCGCCAGGCGGATGATCTCCAGGCCGTCCTTGGGCCCGCCCCCCACCTTCTCGAAGTTCAGGTCGGTGACGACCACGTCGAAGGCGCGGCCCTCGCCGACGAGCGCCTCGACGCCGGCAGAGCTCGCGGCCGTCTCGCACTCGATCAACTCCGCCAGCGGCCGGGCGACGTTCTTCTCGAAGCCCTTCACGACCCCGGCGGAGTCGTCACAGAACAGCAATCGGACCTTGCTCACCGGAGCTTCCTTCCGTCGCGGCTTCCAGGTCGTCCGGCAGGTCCAGCTCGAACGCAACCAGCCGGCGCTGCCAGTCAGCCACGTAGGCGCGGACGCTGCCGCGATAGTACTCGCGGGCGAAGTAGCGGATCAGGAACAGACCCAGCCCGGTGCCGCCGCCGCGCCCGGGCTCGAAGCAATGTTCCAGGATCTCGTCCACCTGCCGCCGGAACTCCTCCTCAGGGCAGGGCTGCATGGCGGTGATGCGCGGCAGGCGGAAGAGCGCGCGGCCGTCCTTGTCCTGGCTCGCCTGCACGTCCAGGTCGTTCAGGAAGGCCAGGCGCACGCGGCCGCCCTCCTTCGTCACCTCGACCCTGAGCGGCTCGCGGCCCGCGCAATTCCGGAGCGCGTTCTTGATCAGCTCGTAGCAGAAGAACTGCAGGATGCCGCGCTGCCCGCTTTGAAGGCTTCGCTCCTCGCCGTCGCCGCGGAAGACCACTTCGAGCGGCAGCTCGCTGAACTTCTGGCGCTGGGCGCGCACCTGCGGGTCCTTCGAGTCGCGCGGCAGGTCCGCGACCTCGACCTCGCCGACCTGGGCGCGCGTCGCGCAGAGCAGCGGCTCGATCGCGATTTCCGCGAGCCCCGTGCGCCGCGGCGGCGCGGCGCCGAGCGAGCGCTTGCGCGCGCGCGCGAACTCGTCGAGGAACTTGATGAAGCCGAGGCGCGCCTTGTTCGACTCGTAGATGAAGCGCAGGTTGCGCCCGATCTCGGGCGGCAGCTCGCCCCGGAAGCTGGCGAGCGCCTCGAGCGCCTCCTCGCCGTAGGCGTCGTAGGCGAGGATGTCGTTGCCGATGGTGTGCGTCAACCCGGCGGTGAGCGCGATCCAGTTGTCCGTCTCGCGCTCCTTGGCGAGGACCTCCGCGGCCGCGCGCGCCGCCTCGCGCCGCCGCACCTCGGCCTCGAAGTTGAAGCGCAGGCCGGCCATGAGCGAGAGCGTGGCCAGCACCATGATGAGGATGGCCAGGCGCTGCGAGAGCATGCGCTTGAGCGCGCCCCTCAGGTCGCCGCGCAGGGCCGCCAGCTCCTGCACGTCCTGCTGGAAGAAGTCTTCAAAGGCGCCGCGGATCTCATGCTGGGCGGTGCACGTGCGGTCGAGCGTGCGGTAGGGATCCTCGGCGAGCAGCGTGTCGAACCACTGCGAGGGCGCCAGCGCGGCGCGCGCGCTGCCGGCGTCCTCGCTCAGCTTCTGCAGCGCGGCGGCCAGCTCCTCCACGGCCGCGTTGATGCGCTCGTCCGTGGCGTCGAAGCCTTCGGCCAGCGCGTCCCGGCGCGCGAGCGCCTTCTCGGCCGCAGTGGCGGCATCGACTGCCACGGCCGCCTCGCGCAGCAGGCGCACCCGCTCCTCCAGGCAGCGCACGTACGTCTCGTAGAAGCCGTCGAGGCCCGCGGCCGCGCCCGGCGCGCCGCTATCCGGCGCGAAGTAGGCCTGGGCCGCGATCACTGGGTCGGCCGCGCGCGAGGCGTCGATGCGCGCGCGCAGCGCCAGGAACGCTGGATCGGTATCGGCGCGCTCGAACAGCGGGGCCTCGAGCGGCGCCTTGACCGAAAGCGCAGTCTCGGCGAGATCCGCCTCCTTGCCGGCGATGGCCTCGTGCTGCGCCAGGAGGACATGCAGCAGCACGATGCCGTACATGCCCGCGAAGCCGCCGAGGAACACGGCGTAGTCGCGCGCGCCGAGCGCCGGCCGCGCCGAGCGCTCCAGATAGAAGGCGAGCAGTGCGTAGATGAGGAAGAGCGCCGGATCGAGGGGGCTCTCGCCCGCGCCGGTGAACACGAAGACGGCGCCAAGGAGCGGCAGGTCGAGGAGCGGCAGGAGGCGCAGGCCGCGAGTGAAGGCCCAGAAGGCGCGCGCCAGGACCAGCGCGGGCAGGAGCACGTGCTCGTGCGGGTAGATCTCCAGCTCGGGGAGCTGGCCGCCGAGGACGAGCGCGAGCAGCGCCGGCACGACCAGGAGCACCAGGCCGATGCGCACCAGACGCCAGGCCGGGACCGGCGCCACCCGTCCGGGCCGCGCCGCGCCAACGGCGTCCTCGCCTTTCTCGTTCTCGCGCAACAGCAGAGCGCCCGCCCAGTGACAGGGATCGGCCTCACACTATAGGGGCGCGCTCCCGGCCTGGCATCGTGGCGCACTCACGTGCCACCCTCTCTCCACGCACCGACTTCAGGTTCGGCCGGGGACAAGAACACGGCGCCAAACGTGTGGCGGCGCCCCTTGCGCTTGAACGGCTTGTACACGGCCACGCACAGCCCGCGCCGATGCTCCACGAGGACCCTGATGGCCCTGGTCGCCCGCGGGCTTTCGGAGTTCACCGTCCCGACCTCCACGACGCCGATGGCGCGCAGGGCCCTTTCCTCGGCCAAGGCTCGCAGGCTGTGGAACAGGACCAGCAGCACCTCGGTTGGTGTGCTCCACTCACGGTCTCCATCAGGCACAGCGCCCACGATTTCGACCTTGCCCTGCTCGGTCAGCACCGCCCCGTGCGGGATGAGGGTCCCGATCTCCCGCAGGCAACCCTCGGAGAACTCGAACAGAGCACCCGCGAGCGCCTCCAAGTCCGGCCGGAGTTCCACGAACAGAGTCTCGTGCTTCACCGAAAGTCCTCCAGCTCACGCCGCAGCAGCCAGGCCAGTGCCCGAGGCAGCTCCTCCGTCCACATCAGCCGATCGTGGCCGGCCACGCGCGTGGCGAGGGACACGTCCGCGCCGGCCGCCGAGAGGTGCGCCGCCCAGAGCCGCGTGTGGTTCCGCTCGCTCAGGCCACCCTCGAGCGTGCCCACGAGCAGGCAGGCGCGCTGTCCGGCCCGTCCCGCCCGCTCCGGCGGCCCGCCCGCCACTGAGAAGGCGGCGGCGCTCTGGAAGCGATCCGGATGCGCGAGCAGCATGGACAGTGCGAAGGCCGCGCCGTTCGACGCTCCGAACAGCACGCGCCGGCCGCTGTCACGCGCGGCGCCCCACTCCTTCTCGGCGCGCGGCAGGACCTCCTCCAGGAAGAACCTCTCATGCCGGAGGAAACGCTCGTCCCCCGCGATCTCCAGGTACTCCGCTCCGCGCGGATCGTCGTCGGGCCCGGTCCGATCGCGAGCCGTCGCCGCGTGCATGCCCACGAGCAGCAGGGGTGGGAGCTGCCTGTTCTGGATTGCCGGCTCGATGAAGCGGGCGTACTCCGCGGTCGACTGCCCGTCGGTCAGGTACACGACCGTGGTCTCGGTCCTGGGTCCGTGGCCGGGCGGCAAGTAGACGGTGAGCGCGCGGCGCGCGTTGAGGTGCCGGCTGTCGAGTTCGAGGTCGCAGGTCTCCCCCGCGAGCGGCCAGGCCGACGGCGGCGGCGCCGGCGCGGTCGCACCGCGCCACGATCCTCCGAGCGGCGCGGCATCCATCGCCCCCTTCTGGAAGTCCGGCAGGAAGCTGTAGAGGATCGCAGCCTGGTCCAGGTCCTTGACCCGCGCCGCGACCACCCACAGGTCCGAGTCCGGAAGCCGCCTCATCGGCGTCTGGATCCCGCCGGCGAGCATGACGTCCTCGGCCCGCGCCCGGCAGGCGAAGTGGAGGACGTCGCCTTCTTCCCAGACCGCGTAATCGGCCTGCCGCAGCCGCCCCTCGACATCGGCGCGACTCCAGGCGCGGCCCACCTCGCTCACGGCCGCGTTCTGGCCGCTGCTCCAGGCCGGAAGACGCGGGACCAGCGCCCGCGCATCGCCGGCGGACAAGTCGGGTCCGGGCGCGCAGCCCGAAAGGGCCAGGAGAGCCCACGCCACCGCCTGCGATGTCACGGCGCGGCCCAGCGGCGTGGCGGCACGTGACCGCACGCGCGTCACCTCTTGCGCCCCTTGCGCTTGCCCTTCTTCGGCTGATCGATGTGGCGCCGAAACGTCTTGTAGTGCCTCTTCAGGCGGTCCACGTACAACTCGTCCGTGAGGACCAGTTCCTCGATCATCCGCAAGATCTTAGGAGCATGACGCGACTGCGGGCTGCCCGGGTTCAGAAACGGGCCCTTCATCTCCTCGCCGATCTTGGGATCGGTTCCGCGTATCCAGCGCGTGTAGAACTCCGCCGGCTCCCAGCCCCACGAAACGACCGCCGCCGGCGAATGGCCCTCGGGCGAGGCCACCCAGAAGAACACCCGCCGGCAGTCGCAGCCCGGCTCGTCGCAGTACATCTCGCAGAGTGCGTACTCCCCGGGCGGCGGCATGCCCGGATCCTGAGCGAGGACCGTGATCGTGCGCGTCTCGTGATCCGCGATCTCGCGGAAGTGGTCACGAAAAGGGACGAACGGCATGTCTTCACCTCTCGGTCAGGAGCGCGGCCGGCGCGGGCGGACCCTCCTCGGGGCGCATCCGGCTACAGGCAGGCCGCGACCGCGGCCGCACCGGCCTGCGCCAGGCGCTCCGCGCGCTCATCCTGCCATTCGGTGACGCGCCGCACCAGCCGCACGGCTACCAGCAATCCGACCGCGTCCAGGACATCCGACCCGACCAGCAGCCCGCTTCCTCCCGCGCCGGGGCGGATCAGCGCCCGCCGCCGCCGGCCGGCCGGTAGAGGCCGGCCTCATCCACGCCGAGCATGCCGGCATCGTACGACCGCTTGTCCACGGGCAGGAGCCGGGCCACCATCGCCCTGGTGACGACCGAGACGCGCCGGATCTGGTCGAGCCGCGTTGCGATCGCCTCCAGCGGCTCGTCCCGGCTCATCCAGCCGTGCCGGTCGAACGTCTTCAGGTTCAGCGGCCCGGCGTAGCCGCGCAGCGTCTTCTCCCCGGCCACGTTGTAGTACGGCTCGAAGTAGGACATCACCAGCTCGCGCAGCGTCCGGAACACCGGCTCGCGGTAGCGCAGGCCCACGAAGTTCGACTTCGCCACCGCCCCCCAGTGCCCGTCCCGCTTGAACAAAGCCAGCAGGTGGTCGTCGTCCCGCGCGTTCGGCAGCAGGTCCACGATCAGCGGCGCATGACCCAGGCGGCGCAGCATGGCCGCCGCGAACAGCGCGCCGTCGAAGCAGTGCGCGACGCGCTCGCGCAGCACGCGCAGCGGACAGCGGTAGATCGACTCGGTGCTGTACGGCACTCCATCCAGGAAGGATTGGACCGCGCCCGGGCTCTTCAGGCCCCGAACCACCTTTCGCTCGGACTTGCTCAAGGCCAGATCGAAATCACCCACTGCGAACATCCTCACTCCTTGCTGCGGCGCGCGCGGCGCGACTTCGGCTTCGCCGGCTTCCTCGCCGGCGCCCGCTCCGGCCCATCCTCTCCTGCGGCGAGGAGCGCGTGAAGCCCGAGCTTCCTGGCGAGCTGGCGGTTCGCCTCGGCCCACGCGCACATCCACTCCGGATCCACGCCCAGGTGCGCCGCGTACGCCAGGAGCACGTCGGCCCTCATCCTGCCCGTGGAGCCGGCCTCGATGTCCAGCAGACGGTACTGCGGCACGCGCAGAGCCGCCGCGGCCTCCTTCACGGTCAGTCCCTGGGCCTCGCGGAGCCAGTTGCAGTGTCCGGCGACAGGGAGGAAGCGGACGCTGTCCGCCATCGCGTTCGTGCCGCCAGGAATCATGCGGGCGATGTCCTCGCCCAGCCCCTTGCGCATTGCCTTGACGACCATCGCGATCTCCGCCTCGGTGAGAATCCGCGCGTACGGCCCTGTCGATTCCATTGTCCTCTGCCTCCGTCTGCCGAAACACCCCCGGCCGCTTCCGTACACGTCGCCTCGGACCGGTCCCACCTCCTCGCCTTCCCGCGCCACGCCACCGCCACCCGGCTGAGACGCCATCCCAGAGCCTGAGCAGGAATCCCCCGCGGCCGCGTTGCGAGCGCCGGGGGGCCGAAT
>DYIW01000277.1 GCA_020723465.1 Phycisphaera mikurensis | reverse complement strand
CGCTCTCGAGCGCGAGGATGAGCAGTTCCTGAACGCGCGCGTCCTTCTCGGCGGCGAGCAGCTCGAGCAGAGCCACCTCGTGGTCCGCCGAGACGCAGTCCGGCAGCAGCTCCGCCAGGCGCCGCCGGAACTCCTCGGGCTGCGCGCCGTCGCGCAGCAGGCGAAAGAGCGCGGGCGCGGCGGCCGTGCCGAACAGGTCGGCGAGCTTGCGCCCCGCGACCGCGCGCGCCAGCTCGTCCTCCCCGCTCTTCAAGAGGTCGAGGTAGGGCTTGAGCGCGGGCTCCAGGTCGCCGGTGAAGGGCACGACGCGCGGCGTGCGCGCCCGGTCGTAGCGGTAGTAGGTGGTGAGCATGAGCACGCCGAGGGCCGTCTGGTAGACGCGCCCGCCCACGTCGCTCCACTCGCCGCGCGGCGGCCAGGAGCCGCAGAAGGGGGAGCGCGCGTTCCGCTCCTGCCCGGCGAGGAGCGTCTCGACCAGGGCCACGTTCCACGCCTGCCACACCTCGCCGCCGAGCTGGAAGAGGGCGAGCGTGGCGTAGTACCAGCAGTAGAAGTCCTCGCGCCCGAGAGCGGGCAGCTCGCGCTTCAGGCGCCACGCGTTCATGCGGAGGCCGGCGTCGTCCTTGTCGCCCTCGAGGAAGAGGCGCGCGAGCATGCCCACAGCGCCCAGGCGCACCGTGCCGCCGTCCCGGCGGCTCTGGTAGCCGATGTAGAAGTAGGCCGGCCAGGTGACGCTGTTCAGGAAGCGCAACGCGCCGCGCAGCCCGGCGACGTCGAGCCTGGCCTTGTAGGCCGAGTTCAGCGCCATCACCACCCAGCCCGTGACCGACATGTCGCCCTGCTCGTTGGCGTCGTAGCGCCAGCCGCCGGAGAGCTGGTGCTGGGCATAGGCGAGGTAGTCGACGCAGAGCTGCGCGCTGGCGCCAAGGCGCGCGTCGGCGGTGTAGGCGTAGGCCTCGCACAGGGCCTGGGTGGCGATGGCGTGGCTGTACATGTAGTGGCTCGAGACCGTGTCGAACTTGCCGTAGTCGACGACGCGCTCCAGCAGAAACTGCGCGCCGCGCGCCACGCACGCGGCGTGCTCGCCCTGCGCGGGCGTGTTGCCGGCGCTGAGGAAGGCGAGCAGGGCGAGGCCGGTCATGGCCACCTCCCACTCGGCGTTGCCCAGTCCGAGCGCAGGCTCGAGCCCGCGGAAGCGGCGGTCGACGCTGGCGAACGAGCGCGCGCGCCAGGCGCCGTCCCGGTCCTGCACGCGCGCCAGCCACTGCAGGCCGAGCTCCACCGCCTGCTCGGTCTCGCTGCTGCCGCCGAGCTTCCTGGCGATGGCGAGGCGCTCGCGCGCGCCCAGCGCCTTGAGCGGCGCCTCCAGGCTCGGGCCGTCGGCCAGGCGCCCCGGCGGCAGGGGCGGCGGCGGCAGGTCCTGCCCTGCGCCCTGGCGGTAGCGGAACTGGGCCGCATCCTCCCAGAAGACGCTCACCGCCTGCGCCTGGCGCCGGCGCTCGGCCTCGGCGGCCTTGGGTTCGAAGGGCGGACCGCCCTCGACCAGCGGAGCGACCAGCGCCCAGAGCGCCGCCCGCGTCTCGAGCAGGCGCTCTTCCTCCATGCCCTCGACGGCCGCGGCCACGGCCGCGATCTGCAGCGGCCGCCAGATCGTGTCCACCTCGGCGCCGATCAGCAGGGCCGCGAGACGCGGCCAGGAAGCGTGATTGCCCGCGGCCAGGTCGTTGCCAGCGAGGAAGGCGTGGCGCGCCAGCCCGGGCAGGACGTCGGGCAGAAGCGAGCGCACGAACTCCTCCTCCCCGGTGCAGATCCCCCCGGGCACGGCGAGCGCCTGCGCCAGCCGGTCCGCGGCCTCCTCCAGGCGGCGGCGCTCGGCCGGCGCCAGGTCGCGGTGCTGGGAGCGCCAGGAGAAGTCGGCGCCGCCGGCCACCATGGTCCACATGCAGTGGTCGCGCGTGGCGCCGATGCCGAGGTGCGGCCCGCCGCTCACCAAGTTGCGGTGATGGCCGGGCGAGTGGTACCACCCCTCGAACGCTCCCGCGCCGTCCGCGTGGCCGCCGAGGCAGTTCTCGCCCACGCCCCCGGCGTAGCCCTCGCGCCGCGCCCGGTCCGTGGGCGTGCGGTTCCTGGCCACGGGCGAGATGTGGCCGAAGTAGCCCAGGATGACCTCCTCGCGGCTGTGCTTGCGCGCCGACACGTTCAGCCGCTCCTCGACCTCGAAGGGGAAAAGCCCGAGCGCGCGGCGGTAGGCGTTCACCACCGCGACGAAGCGGCGCTCCTCGCCGTCCAGCGAGGTGGCGCAGCAGGCGTTGTAACGGTCGATGGCGTCGGCCTGGATCTCCTCGAGCAGCAGCACCTCCCAGGCGGTGAGGCGCTCGCGCTGGCGCAGGAGCTCCTCGCTCTGCTGCATGGCCGCGACGTTCTGCCAGGCGGCGAAGAGCAGGACGACGCGCAGGGAGTCCTCCAGCTCCGAGTGCTCGCGTCCCGGCAGGATGTGATGGCGCGCCGCGTCGGCCTCGGGCGGCGGCCGCGGCTCCACCGGCGCGAGGCCCGATCCGCACCAGCCGCTCAGATAGCGGTGCACGGCGGCGAGCGCCTCTTCCTGGAGGGTGATGGCTTGCAGCAGCTCCCAGGCGCGCTCGCTGCCGGCGGCGCGCAGGCCGCGGCGGTCGATGTCGAGCAGCTCCGCGTACTTCTGGTAGAGGCGCTCGAGGTTGCGGCGGTTGGCGTCGACCTGCGGCTGCTCCGGCTTGTCGTAGCGCGCGATCAGGTCGAGGGCCTCGCGCCGCGGCGCACGCATTTCCTGGCGCCGCAGCAGCAGCGCCCTCCGCAGCGACGGCTGCGCGGCGTAGGAGGGCAGCAGGCCCCGCACCTCCGCGTACTCGGCGCGCAGCGTCTCGCGCACTTCTTCGGCGCGGCCGAGCAGCCAGGCCGCGCCCCCGTCACCGAAGCGGCGGCGAAACGCCGCGAGATTGGCCTCGCTGGCGGAAGGCGTGAAGTCGCCGCCGGCTCCGTGCGGCGCGGCGGCATGCACGCGCTCCAGCGCGTCGTCCAGCGCCTGCTCCTCGTCGCGCTGCTCCATGGGCACGAAGCGGCCGCGATAGCGGAAGTAGCCGCCGCGCGGCACCTCCTCGCCGCGGCCCGCGGCGATCAGCAGATCGGTCTCATCCTTGACGGCAGCGTCCCGGTCGCGCGCGCGAGCGAGCGCCTCCTCGGCGGCGCCGCGCGCCTCGACCAGTAGGGCGAAGCGGGCGAGGACGAACTCCTCGCGCGCGTCCCGCTCCAGCGCGGCGAGCTCCGCGAGCAGCTCGGCCGGAGCGCGGCCGCGCAGCCGCTCGAGCGGCGCGGCACGCTCGAGCAGGGCCTTCTCGGCCGCGACCAGGGCGATCCAGGCGGTGAGACGCGCGCGCGCGGCCTCGTCCTTCTCGGCGGAGATCCGCTCCTCGAGCCGCGCCAGCAGCGCGACGTGTTCCAGGGAGCGGCGCTGCGCCGGCAGCTCGCGTTCGAGCGCCTCGAGCCCCTGGACCGGCGGCGCCGGCTCCTGCTGCGCGAGGAAGAGCAAGGCGGAGAGGGCGAGAGCCAAGCGCAGCATGGCTCGATTCTACCGACTGGAGCTAGACTCCAGGGAGCACGCGCGCGACCGGCCGGGAGGTCCAAGAACATGTTCTCGTCATCCGCCCCACGAGTGCTCGGCGCCGGCCTCGCGCTCCTGCTCGCTCCGGCCGCGGGCGGGAGCCCGGCCGCGCAGGACGAGCCGCGCTCCGCCCGGGAGATCCTCGTCGAGTTCGACGCCGTGCGCTTCCCCGGCATGTCCGCGGACGCGAGCGAAGAGGGCGTGCGGCGTTTCCAGGAGGAGATCGAGGCCGCGGCGCGGCGCCAGGCCGACCTCGCCCTGGAGCTGTATCGCGCCCATCCCGAGCACGCGCGCGTGCCCGGGGCCATGGCCGCGCGCTGGGCGCTGATGAGCAACGCGCTCGAGCGTGCCGGCGACGTGCTGGCCGAGGTCGAGGAGCTGCTCGCCGCGGGAATCGGCGAGCGCCTCGCCACGGCCGCCCTGTTCGCCCGCGCCCGCGCCGGCCTGGTGGCGGAAGACGTGCCCGCGGAGCAGAAGCGCGCCTTCGTCGAGGAGGCGATCGCGCGCGACCCCGACGAACCGCTCGGCGGGATCTACCTGATCGACGTGGCGAAGTACCACACGCAGGACGTCAAGGAGATGCGCGCCCTGTGCGAGCGCGTGCTCGCTGAGTGGCCGGACGAGGCGTACGCGAGCGCGCCGGCCAAGGGCTTCCTGGTCCAGCTCGACCGGATCGGCACGCCCCTGCCGCTCGAGTTCCGGGACGTGCTGAGCGGCGAGACCATCGACGGCGAGGACCTGCGCGGCCATCCCGTGCTGGTGCACCTGTGGTCGGGCTTCCACGGCGTGATGGCGGGCGAGCTGGAGCGCCTGCGGCAGCTCCACGCCGCGCTCGGCCCGCGCGGTCTCAAGGTGGTCGGCGTCCACCTCTGGGGGGAGGCCGGCGGAGAGGAGGCGCTGAAGGCCGCGCTGCTCGAGCGCGGCATCACCTGGCCTCAGTGCTACGAGGCGGCCACGGGCGAGATGCCGTGGGAGGGGCGCTTCCGCACGAGCGAGACGCCGCTCTTTTTCCTGCTCGATCGCTCGGGCACGGTCCGCTCCGTGAGCTATCGCGTCGGGAACCTCGCGCCGGCGGCGCACCGCCTGCTCGGCGCGGTGTGAGGTGCGCGATCCGAAAGGCATCGATCATGACCTCTGGCCGCGGGCACCGCGGCGCGCCGAGGTGAACAGATGGACCCGGCTGGGTATCCAGAGCTACGCAAGTTCTTCGCCCCCGAGATCACCTTCGGCGCGGGCGCGCGCTTCGCCGCCGGCCGCTTCGCGGCCAACCTCGGCCTGGAGCGCGTCCTGCTGGTCACCGATCCCGGCGTGCGCGCCGCGGGCTGGGCCGACCAGGTGGCGGCGCGCCTCGAGCAGGCGGGCATCGCCTACTCCGTGTTCGCGGACGTCACACCCAACCCGCGCGCCGAGGAGGTCATGGCCGGCGCGCGCGTCTTCCAGCAGGAGAAGTGCGACGGCCTGGTCGCCGTGGGCGGCGGCAGCCCGATGGACTGCGCCAAGGGCATCGGCATCGTCAGCTCGAACGGCGGGCACATCCTCGAGTTCGAGGGCGTGGACGCGGTCAGGGTGCCGATGCCGCCGCTCATCTGCGTGCCCACGACCGGCGGCACCTCCGCCGACGTGTCGCAGTTCGCCATCATCACCGACCTGGAGGAACGCACCAAGATCGCGGTCATCAGCAAGGCGGTCGTGCCCGACGTCTCCCTGGTCGATCCCGAGACCCTCACCACCATGGCGCCCTACCTCACGGCGTGCACCGCGCTCGACGCGCTGGTGCACGCCATCGAGGCATTCGTTTCCAACGCCAGCTCGCCGCTCACCGACCCGCACGCGCTCGCCGCCATGCGCCTCGTGTCCGCGCACCTCGTGGCCTCGATGCAGCGCCCGGACGACCTCGAGCTGCGCGCGCAGATCATGCTCGGCAGCCTCGAGGCGGGCCTCGCCTTCTCCAACGCCAGCCTCGGCGCCAACCACGCCATGTCGCACAGCCTGGGCGGCCTGCTCGATCTCGCGCATGGGGAATGCAACGCCATGCTCCTCGAGCACGTGGTGGCGTTCAACCACGCCGCGGCCGCCGAGCGCTTCGACCGGATCGGCGAGGCCATCGGCCTGGACCTGCGCGGCATGACCGCGCAGGGGAAGCGCGAGGCCATCTGCGCGGAGATCCGGCGCCTGCGGCGCACCGTGGGGGTCGAGACGTCGCTCGGCGCCGCCGGAGTGGACCGCAGCGACGTGCCGGCGCTGGCCAGGAACGCCATGCGCGATCCGTGCATGGTGACCAACCCGCGGCGCCCGAGCCAGCGCGACATCGAGGTCGTCTATGAAGAGGCGCTCTGACGCGGGCGAGAGCTGGGAGGAGCAGCGCGCCCGGATCATCGGACTGGGCGAGGCCTCGCTGCACAAGAGCTACTACCCGGAGCTCAGGCAGCGCGTCGCCGAGCTGGAGCGCTTCCGCGGGCTGCTCGACCACGCCGGGGACGGCATCCTCCTGATCGAGACCCCGTCCGGCCGCGTGACCGACGCGAACGAGGCGGCCGCGGAGCTGCTGGGCCGGCCGCGCGGCGCGCTGCTCGCCGCCCCGATCGCGGACCTGCTCCCGGCGCCGGCGGGCGCGGCCGTGGCCGCGCTCTGCGCCGGCGAGCGGCCGGCAGAGAGGCCGGGGATCACCGTCGCCGTCTCGCTGGAACGCGGCGATGGCCGCCTCCTGCACCTCGAGATCAGCGCGCGGCCCGTGGTCTTTCGCCGTGAAGTCCACGTGGTGGCGGTGGCGCGCGACACGAGCGAGCGCCAGCTCGCCGAGGAGCAGCGCCGCCGGCTCGAGGCGCAGCTCCAGCAGGCGCAGAAGATGGAAGCGATCGGCCAGCTCGCCGGCGGCCTGGCACACGACTTCAACAACATCCTGACCGGCGTTCTGGGCAGCGTCGAGCTGCTCGCCGAGGAACTGAAGGGGCCGGGAGCCGATCGGGCCGCGTGGCTCGAGGAGCTCGGGCGCATCGAGCAGGGCGCGCTGCGCGCGGCGGCGCTCACGCGCCAGATCCTGCTGGTGAGCCGCCGGGACGTGGTGCGACCCGCGGACGTCGATCTCAACGCGACCGTTGCCGGCATGCGCCACCTGCTGCGCCGCGTCATCCCGGAGCACACCGCGCTCGACATCGACCTGGCCGCGGACCTGCGCCCGGTGCGCGCCGACCAGGGCCAGATCGAGCAGGTGGTGATGAACCTGGCGTTGAACGCGCGCGATGCCATGCCGCGCGGCGGCACGCTCCTGCTCGCCACCGCCAACGTCGACGTGGAAGAGGAAGGCGACGCGCGCTTCTCCGGGGCGCGGCCTGGCCCGCACGCGGCCTTGATCGTGCGCGACACGGGCACGGGCATGGATCGCGCCACGATCGACCACATGTTCGAGCCCTTCTTCACCACCAAGCCTCCGGGAGAGGGAACCGGACTCGGGCTGGCGGTGGTCTACGGCATCGTGACGCGCTGGGGCGGACGGGTCGCGATCGAGAGCGCGCCGGGCGCGGGCTCGACCTTCCGCGTGCTCCTGCCCGCGGCGCACGCGGCGCGGACCTGTCCATAAGAGTTTATTGAATAATAAGTTGTGATGTCTTCGCTCAGCGGACGCCGCGCGAGGTCCGCGCGCGAGGACACCCACAGCGATGCGTCCTTTGCCGGCGGCGTGCTGCAACATATACTGCAGCAGCCGCCATCAAGCCTTTCCACACCCGGAGACCCTGCAGGAGACTTGCGTATGAGCCCTTCCCGGCTGCTGCTGTCTACCGTTGTCCTGTCGCTCCTTGCGTTCGGCTCGACCCGCCTGCTGGCCCAGAGCGCGGCGGGCACGGCCCCGATGCCTCCCGGCGTCAAGAACCTCCCGATCGGCTGGGGACCGGGCGAGAGGGATCTCTCCCACACCATCGGCATGAACAAGGCCACCACGGCGCCGCCCACCGGCCCGGCCACGGCCTCGGCCGAGTATGACGAGAACATCGGAGTCTTCTGCCTCTGGTCCAACGCCGAGCTCATGAACGAGCTGCAGAACGGGAACGACATCTACGTCATCACCACCAGCTCGAGCTGGTGGAACAGTTGGTTCTCGAGCAACGGCATCCCGACGACGAACGTGAACTACCTGAACGCGTCCACCGACACCTTCTGGGTGCGTGACTACGGCCCCTGGTTCATCTGGGACGGCAACAAGAACTTCGGACTGGTGGACAACATCTACAACCGGCCGCGGCCGCTCGATGACGTCATCCCGGGCGCGATCGCCACGGCCTACGGCATCCCCTACTACGGCATGGACCTGATCCACACCGGCGGCAACTACTA
>DYIW01000276.1 GCA_020723465.1 Phycisphaera mikurensis | reverse complement strand
TTCTCGGCATCCTGCCACGATTCCGAGGACCCGGATGCGAAGGTCCCGCTAGCGCCGCTCGCGGCGGTACGTCCGCTCCAGCGCCGCCTGCAGCTCCATGAGCTCCTGCTCCTGCGCCGCCAGGGAACGGTTGAAGTCCAGCGACCCGCCGAAGCGCGTGATGCGCCGCAACACGTAGAGAGCCGCCTCGCGCGCCGGCTTGGCCGCGTCCGCCTCCGCCACGACGTCCAGGCAGCGCCGCGCCACTGCCGGCGAGGCGATCCTGACCAGGCCCTCGACGACCGCCGGTTCGACCGGGACGCTGGAGAGCTTGCCGATCAGCCACTCCACGTCGCGCTCCTCGACCTTGCGTTGGACCAGCGCCACCCGCGGCGACTCCTTGCGCCGCCGCAGCGTCTCCTCGACGGACGCGCGCTCCTGACTGGCCAGCGCCATGCTCACCAACTGAGTGAGCACCCTCGCGGGATCCTCCAGGTGGGAGAACTCCCCCCCGCCCGCTTCAGCGATCTCCTGCAGCGCCTCCACCGCTTCCACCTGGCGCGCTCGGGACAGCTCGCCGGCGCCAGTGAAGATCGTGCTCACCACGACCGACGACCGCGTCGAACGCACCGCGGAGCGGATGCGCGTGCGCAGCTTGGCCATGTCGTCGGCGTGCGGCGGCGCATCGGCAACGATGAGCAGCACCTTGTGCGCGTCCTTCTGCCACTCCAGTTGATCGAGCGCGAACTCCACGGCGTCGAGCACGGCCTCGGGGACGTCGTCGCCGCCCTTGGCCTGCAGGCCCTCGAGAAAGTTGAGGATGCCGTAGCGGTCGGTCGACAGCGGCGCGGCGTGCGTGACGTACTCGTCCCTGCGGTCACGATAGGCGACGATGCCCAGGCGCAGGTTCGGGATCAGCGCGGCCAGGTCCGTGATCATCCGATCCACGGTCTGCTTCGCCGCGCTCAGGAACAGCTCCATGCTCGCCGTGGTATCGATCAGGAAGACCACATCGAGCCCGTGCTCGCGGAAGCGCCTGAGCCGCTCCCCCAGGGGACCGGCCACGCCGTCGAGGCGGATGCCGCGGCCGCCAAAGCCGCCGCGCAGGCCGGTTCCGCCCACGCCGATCCGCGCGGCGCCGCTCGCCAGGTCGACGCTCAACGGATCCTCGCCCACCACCTCCGGCTCCTCCTCTTCCAGCTCGAACAGGTCGATCTCCGGCAGCTCCTCCTCGGTCTCCAGCACCTCGGGAGGCGACTCCTCGGGCTCCTCCGGCTCCTCCGCCGGCATGGCGTCGCCTCTCTCGTCGAGAGTGGCGACGATGATTCGCACCTCGTCGTCGGGCGGCGGCCCTTCCAGCCCGGTTTGCAGCGACCAGATGAGCAGCGCGTGCGCCAGCACGGAGATCACGAAGCTGGGGGCACGCCGCAGCTCGCGCAGGAACAGGCGCTGGAACTCCTGCTCCAGCGAGGGGGCCGCGTCCGGCCGCGAACGCACGGCGGGAGCGATCGCGCCCTTGTCGATGCGCATGCGGAGGTCCCCGACGCACACCTCCTCGCCCCCCTTGAGCAGCGCCTCCTGCACGGACGCGCCCCCCACGATCAGAGCCGCCGCCGGATCGAGCACCTTGATGTGGATGCCGGCGCCGCGCTTCTTCAGGCGCGCGTGGAACGGCTTCACCGACCCGTGGGCGAGCTGGATGCCGTTGCGCGCGTCCGAGCCGATCGTGATCGGCCTGAGCACCGGCAGCGGCAGGGCACGCTGGTCGAGCACGATGCGCCAGGTCTCGAATCCCGGCGCGCCGCCCTGCCCGCCCTGCCGGGCCGTGATCAAGATCCGTGCCCCTCCCGGCGCGCGCGGCAGTGCCAGCCCGGCCCCTGCCTCCGGCGGGCGGTCGGGCGGCTTGCGGCTGGGGTTCGCGTCTGCCATACCTGGATCAATCGACCAAACAACCGGCGCCCTGCAGAGTTGTGTTGGTCAACCGAGTCCTTTTTTCGCTCTCGAGCGGCGGCGTCGGTCTCAACTCCATCGCATCCTATAGCCGGCAGCGGGACGCCTGTGACATGCCTTCAGGGGCGGCTGGCGGCCGCGATGATCTCCACCATCTCGCGCACGGCGCGCTCCAGCCCCACCAGAACCGCGCGCGCGACGACGCTGTGTCCGATGTTCAGGTCCTCGAGGCCGGGGAGGGCCGCGACCGCCGCGGTGTTCTGGTAGTTGAGGCCATGGCCGGCGTGCACCACCAGGGCCGCGGCCCGGGCCGCCTCCGCCGCGCGCCGCAGGTCCTCGAGCTCGCGCGCCGCCAGCTCCGCCTGCCGCGCCTGCGCGTAGCGGCCGGTGTGCAGCTCGACCGCCGTGGCTCCCGCGGCGCACGCCGCCGTGACCTGGCGCGCGTCCGGGTCGATGAAGAGCGAGACGATCCGCCCGTCTTCGCGCAAGCGCCGCGCCGCGCGCCGGACCTGCTCCAGGTTGCCCGCCACGTCTAGCCCGCCCTCGGTGGTCAGCTCCTGGCGCTTCTCGGGGACGAGCGTGACCTGCTCCGGCCGCACGCGACAGGCGATCGCCACCATCTCGTCGGTCGCCGCCATCTCCAGGTTGAGGCGCGTGGCCACCGTGCGGCGCAGGAGCTCCAGGTCGCGGTCCTGGATGTGGCGCCGGTCCTCGCGCAGGTGGATCGTGATCCCCGAGGCCCCGCCCAGCTCGGCCAGCACGGCCGCGTGCACCGGATCCGGCTCGACGCCGCCGCGCGCCTGGCGCACCGTGGCGACGTGATCGATGTTCACCTGGAGTCGGGCCATGCCGCAACACCTCCGCGAGGTTCCGCCGGCGGAGTATACTCGCCCGGCGCGGCGCGGCGCCCAGGCAGCCGCCACGACCGCGTGCTCGAGTTTTTCGCTCCCCGGGAGTCCCGCCTGCGGCTCAAGTCGAACGCTCCTCGCATCCTCGCCGGCATCCTGCGCGGCCGCGCCATCGCGACCCCGCCGGGCCGGGCCACGCGGCCGCTGCGCGCGCTCGCGCGCCGCTCCCTGTTCGACGTGCTCGGTCCCGGGATCGCGGGAGCCCGCGTCCTCGACTTGTTCGCCGGGGCCGGCACGGTCGGCCTCGAGGCGCTGTCGCGCGGCGCGGCCGAGGTCGTCCTGGTCGAGAACGCCCTCCCCGCGGTGCGCGCCCTGCGCGCCACGATTTCCCGCTTCGGCGTGGCCGCCCAGGCGCGCGTGGCCGTCGCCGACGCCCTGTCCTTCGTGCAGGAGGGCGCCGCCGGGTCCTTCGAGTTCATCTTCCTCGGGCCCCCGTACGCCTGCTTCGAGGAGCACGCGGAAACGCGCATCACCGAGGTCCTCGCGTGTGTCGCCCGACTGCTGTCGGCGAGCGGAACTCTGGTGCTGGAAACGCCCACCCGCGTGCCGCGACCGTCGGTCACCGGCCTGACTTTACTCGAATCCCGTACCTACGGAGACAGCGCGCTCCACTTTTTCGACAGGCGGCTCCCGCCCTCCTCAAGCCGCGTTCACGACCAGTCGATCTAGGTGAGGTCGAGGAAGGCACGGGCCTCCCCGCGCCTTGACCCGGACAGGAGGCACCGCTGATCGGGAGGATTGACCAGACACACTGACCCCTCGAGCGCGAGCTGACGCACACCTACTGGAGACACACCTTGGAGAGCTCGAGAATCGCGGAGATCCTATTTGGGATCCCTGATCGTCCCATTCCGCGGGAGGAACTGATAGAGAGTATCAAGAAGGCCATCGCCGAGGGCACGTACATCACGGACGAGCGCCTCGCCCAGGCCTTCGACCTGATGCTCGAGGAGATCCAGTCGGGCTAGACCTCGCCCGGCGGTCACGGCTGCCACGAACGGAGGATTCCGCATGAGACATTCCTGCCTGTTTGGCCTGTTGCTCGCCACCACGTTCTGCACCGGTGCTGCCGCGCGGGACGACGCGGTGGTCTGTGCCAACCTGAACGACGTGATGGCGCAGCCCGGCGCCTACCTCAAGACCAAGTTCCAGTTCGAGGCGCGCTACGTCGGGCTCGGGGAGATCTACCAGCCCTTCTTCACCGTGTTCGACGAGTTCGTCCACGCCAACTTCGCGGCGTGGGACGTGCGCAACGACCTGCGCGCCCCTGATCAGTACGCGCAGAAGTGCTCGCTGCTGTACATCGCGCGCCGCAGCGGCAAGCAGGTCGAGAGCGTGTTTGGCCTGAAGAAATACCAGCGCTTCCGGGCCACCGCGGTGGTGCAGAGCATCTTCGCGGGCCACGCCTTCATCGAAGTGATCGACGTCGTCCCCCTCGACACGCACTACTCGGCCGAGCATCACCAGCGCGTGGCCTTCGGCCAGACGCCGCCGCCCAAGAAGCCGTGGCGCCCGTGGTCCTCCTGCTCGGCGCGAGCGCAGGCTCCGGCGCGCGAGCAGGCCGTGGCCGCCACGCCCGCTGCCGCGCCGCGCCCGGAACGGACGGCGCTGGCGCGCGCCGACTGACTTTCACCGCTTCCCGCAGTATCCTGGGGACCTCCGCTCCGTCGAGAGGGGCGGAGGTCCCCCGTATTCTCCCGGCGCGCTCGGTCGCTCATGCTGGTCGAACTGGAGATCGAGAACCTGGCGTTGATCCGCGCGGCGCGGATCGCCTTCTCTCCGCGGCTCAACGTCCTCACCGGCGCGACCGGCGCCGGCAAGACGCTCGTGCTGCGCGCGCTCGACCTGGTGCGCGGCCAGCGCGGCGACCGCGCGCAGGTGCGCGCAGGCGCGGCACAATGCTCGGTCTCCGCCCTGCTGCGCGTGCCACCGCGCCTCGAACAGGAGACGCGGGAGCGCATCGCTCCGGTGCCCCTGGAAGACGGCGAGCTCCTGCTGGCGCGCACGCTCGCCCAGGACGGCACGAGCCGCTGCTACCTGAACGGCCGTCTCGTGCCGCTCGCCGCCCTGCGCGAGGCCGGCGGCCGCCTGATCGACGTGCTCGGGCAAGGCGAAGCCCGCCTGCTCGCCGACCAGGAGCACCGCGCCGGGCTGGTCGACGCCTGCGGCGGGCTGCACGTCCAGCGCGCCGCCTACCAGCAGGCGCGCGCCCGCGCCGCCGCCTGTGCCGAGCGGCGCGCGCGCCTGCACGCCGAAACGCACGCGCGCCGCCAGCGGCTCGACCTGCTCAGATTCCAGGATGAGGAGCTGCACGCGGCCGCGCTCGAGCCCGGCGAACTCCAGCGGCTCGCCCGCGAGCTGGAGGTGCACGAGGCGGCCGAGGAGCTGCGGGCCCTCTGCACCGAGGGCCTGGCCGACCTCTACGAGGCGGATGACTCCATGTTCGACCGCCTGGCGCGGCTCGAACGGCGGGCCGGCGGCCTCCAGGGCGGCGCGCGCGACGTGCTGCAGCCGGCGCTGGCCGCGCTCGACCGAGCCGCGCGCGAGATCGAGGAAGCCGTAGCCGGCCTGCGCGCCGCTCTCGAGGGCGTCTCCGCCGATCCGGCGCGGCGCACGCACGTGGCCGAGCGCCTGGACGCCCTGCGCCGGCTGTGCGACCGCTACGGGCCGGGCGAGGAGGAGCTACTCGCGCGCCGCACCGCCCTCGCCGCCGAGATCGCCCGGCTGGAGCAGGAGGAGGACGAATCGGCTGGCGCTGGCCGCGAGGCGGAAGCCGCCGAACGCGCGCTGGCGGAGCAAGGCGAGGCGCTCGACCGGGCGCGCCGCGCCGCCGGGGCGCGCCTGGCCGCGCAGGCGCAGGAGCAGCTGCGCGCCCTGGGCATGGAAGCCGCGCTCTTCACCACCGTGGTGGCGCCGCATGCCGGCGAGCACCTGCTCGAGCGGGCTGGGCCCACCGGCCTCTCGAGCGTCGACTTCCTGCTCGCGGCCAACCCCGGCCACCCGGCCCTGCCGCTGGCCAAGGTGGCCAGCGGCGGCGAGTCCGCGCGCATCGCCCTCGCCTTGCGCATGACGCTCTCACCGGTGCTGGACGCGCCGGTCATGGTCTTCGACGAGATCGAGTCCGGCGTGGGCGCGCGGCTCGGCGAAGTCGTGGGCCGCAGTCTCAAGGCGCTCGCCGGCGAGCGACAGGTGATCGTGGTCACGCACCTGCCGCAGGTAGCCGCGTGCGCCGACAACCACCTGCGCGTGGCGCGCGCCGCGCGGCACGGCGTGGTCGAGACCACCGTGGACGCGCTCGCGGGCCAGGAGAGGGAGGCCGAGATCGCCGCCATGCTGCGCGGCAGCCGCGCCGGCGGCACCACGCAGAGCGAGGCGCGCTCCATCCTGCGGCAGGGACAGGAAGAGACGTGAGCGCCCCGCTCGGCCCCGCTCCCCGACTGCTCGCGGCCAGGCCCGTGGAGCGCCCCTGGGGCGGCCACGGCCTCCCCGAATTCTCGCTGGCGGCGCCCGCGGGCACGACCGTCGGCGAGTGGTGGCTGCCCACGGATGACTTCCCGCTGCTGGTGAAGGTCATCGACGCGCGCGAGAACCTCTCGATCCAGCTCCACCCGGATGACGAGCTGGCGCGGGCGCAGGGCCTGCCCTGCGGCAAGACCGAGGCCTGGCTGGTGCTCGCCGCCGACCCGGGCGCGCGCATCTTCCTCGGCCTGCGCCCGGGCGCGACGCCGGACGAGTTCTTCGCGGCGGCCGTTGCGGGCGCGGACGTGTCGCCGTTCCTCGCCGCCTACGCGCCGCGGCCCGGAGACGTCTACTTCGTCCCGCCCGGGACGGTGCACGCGATCGGCGCGGGCGTCGTCCTCCTCGAGGTGCAGCAGGTCAGCGACACCACCTACCGCGTGTTCGACTGGAACCGCCAACCCAGGCGGACGCTGCACCTGCCCGAGGCGCGGCTCGCCCTGCGGCTGGACGCGCGCGCCGGACTGGTCCCGCCCGCGGCGCTGCGGCACGACGCCGGCCCGCGCCAGCAGAGCAGCCTGGCCTGCGAGCACTTTCGCCTCGAGGTCCTCCAGGTCGCGACGCCCGCCGCCATCCAGCCGGACGCGCGGAGCGCGGAGGTCTGGTTCTGCTGGCAGGGCGCCGCCGCCGTCCGCCTGCCGGCGGGCGAGGTGCGGCTGGCTCCCGGCCGCTTCTGCCTGATGCCGGCCGGCGCCGGCCCGTTCGGCATCCACCCGCGCACGGGCGCGGGCCCGGCCCTGCTCGTGCGGATGCGGCAGCCATGAAGGAGCGCCTGCTGAAGATCCTGGCGCGCGCCGGCCTGGGCTCGCGCCGTGACTGCGAGACGCTCATCGCGGCCGGCCGGGTGACGGTCGACGGAACGCCGGCGGCCGGTCCCGGAGCGCGCGTCGATCCCGGCCTGGAGAAGGTGGAAGTGGACGGCCGCGCGATCGTGCTGCAGCAGCCGCTCTACTACCTGCTGAACAAGCCCCGCGGCTACGCGTGCACTGGCCGCGTGCGGCGGGGCGAGCGCAGCGCGGCCAGCCTGGTGCGCGCCGAGAAGGGCGAGCGCCTGTTCAGCGCCGGCCGGCTCGACGAGGACGCCACGGGGGCACTGATCCTCACCAACGATGGGGAGTTCTCCAACCTCGTGACGCACCCGCGCCACGCCCTGCCCAAGACCTACCGCGTGAAAGTGAGCGGCCGGACCGAGAGCGGCCTGCTGGCGCGGCTGCGCGCCAGCCTGTCCCGGCTGGAACAGAACGGAGCCGCGGCGTGCATCCAGGTGGTCAAGCGCGCGCGCCTGGATTCGCTGCTCAACGTGACGCTCTGCCAGGGCCGGAGCCTCGAGCTGCGCCGCGCGCTCCTGCGCCTCGGGCTGCCCGTGCTGGAGATCACGCGCATCCGCATCGGCTCCCTCGCTCTCGGCAGCATGAAGCCCGGGACCTACCGGCGCCTCGCCGCCGCCGAGGTCGAGGCATTGCGCGAGGAGGTCCGCGCCGCGGCGGCGGCGCCCGACGCGCGGCCTCGTCCCGCGCGCTCCTGACGCCTCAAGAAGCTGAGCGCTGACCGCTTGGCGGCGCAGCCGCCCGCCTCAGAGCCTGAGCAGGAATCCCCCGCGGCCGCGTTGCGAGCGCCGGGGGGCC
>DYIW01000275.1 GCA_020723465.1 Phycisphaera mikurensis | reverse complement strand
GGTGGTAAATCGTGGTGAAGACGTGCTCGCCGCCGAGCCGGGCCGCCAGCGCCGACTCTAGCCGTGACTCTAGCCGTGACTCTGGCCGTGACTCTGGCTGCCGCCCTGACCGCGGATCTCCGCTGGACACCCCTTCAGGCCAGCCCGTCTCGCCCACGCGCACGCGAAAGGTCACCACCGCGGCACCCGTGATCTCCGCGAACTCCGGCGGGATCATCCCCGCCTCCTTGCACATGGCGACAACGCGGTTCGTCCCTCGTCCCCACTTCTCGATGAGTCCGGTTCGATGGAAGGCGTCCGCGATGATCGGGTTGCGCTGCACCGACTGGTGGCTCCGTGTCAGCGATTCCGGCGTGATCCCGCTGGGGAAGGCTCCCGCGCTCCAGACCTCCACGCGATCGTCGAAGATCGCCAGCGAGACCGCGCCCCCGGCGATCGAGTAGTCCCGGTGAATGAGGGCGTTGACCACGATTTCCCTCATCGCGTCCGGCGGAATGAGCGGCCGCTCCACGCGCCTCATCTGGCCCGGGACGATTCGCGCGGGCATCGGGAAGTGGCGCTGGCAAAAGACCTCCGCCTCCTCCAGGAGCTTGAACGCGGGACCGCGAACCTGGCGCTGGTCCAGGAACTCGGTCTTGTCCGTGCCCCGGAAGCGGGCCATGCGAAGCTCGCATTGAGGGTAGTCCGGCAGGAAGGTCTTGCCGAAGAGGACGACGGCGGCGCGCAGGATATAGCCCTCCTTGCGCAGGCCCAGCCGCTGCAGCACATCCGGAAGGCTCCGCCCGACAGGGCCGACCAGACGGCCCACGGAGCGCGCGATGTCCACGATGCGGAAGACCTCCTCGCGGTCGATGTCCTTGAGCGTGATCTCGTCGGCCGGCTGGTTCTCCCAGCGCCGCTTGCTGTGGGTGCGATCGAGCAGAAGCTTCTCGTACCTCGCCTGCGACATCCTGCGCGTCGTGCTGCCGACCCGTTCGTAGGGACGGCCCTCGAAGGTGAACGGGATCGAATCCGAAGGCCCCTTGACGCTCAGCACCAGGACTACCCGGCCCTTTACCGCCGGTACACGTTCCATCGGGACGTTGACCGGCGGCTCGAACCGATCCAGCGCCTCCGCGATGTCCCGGAGTGTCTGGTCGGAAGATTGCTGGCCTTCGATCTGCCCGTCCGGACGGACTCCGAACAGCACGGTCCCACCTGAACCGTTGAGGAAGGCACAGATGGTCTGCAGGCCTTCGCGCAGCTCGCCGGTCGAGCGCTTGAACTCCAGCATCGGCCCCTCCCCGCGCTGGACCAGACGAACGAGGTCCCTCTTGTTGGCAGGAGCCTTCTGGGCCATTCAAACCTCCAGCGGACCGCGAGCGGCGGACCGTCCCTCACTCTTCCATCGACGCGCCGAACATCTCGTTGATCAGCGTGAAGATGAACATCGTGCCGGCGACCACGCCCAGCGTGGAGAGGGCGCGCCAGGCCGTGTCGCGCGAGGTGTACTTCCAGATGGCCAGAATACAGAAGGCGGACGTGACGAAGAGGCCGATGGCGATGACGACGAACGAGACGAAGCGCACGCGACGCGCGTCGAACACACCCTTGCGCCGCTTCTTGTGCCGCTTGCCGCTCGACGGCTCGTCGAGGCGCCGTCTGTTCGCGGCCTCGAGGCGCTCTCCCCTGTCGCCGCGGTGGGGCGATGCGCCGTGCGCATCTGGCGCCGAACCCTGGGCCTCTGCCTGTCCGGAATCCGCCGGGTCGAGTTCTTCGAATGCTCCAGGCTCTTCAGACTTCATCTCCACTCCGCTCCGCCAAGGACTTCCCTGGCCGTCTCGCTTGGGAACCTCCGGTTCCGCGCCGCCTTTTTCTGCGGATCGGTGTAGCACGGCACGACGAGCGCCGTCAAGGGACGCCGCCCGGCCGTCACCGCGAGACGCCGGATCCCGACCCCGTCCCTCGATACGACCCAGAGCAGCAACGGCCTCTACACGGCGAAGGGGCGCTTCCCGTCCCGCACGAAGCGCTGGTATCATCAGCCGCGGCGCCCAGCATCGGCTGGTGTGCATCACCCAGTCCAGAGCGCAATGCCCACCAGCAATGCGCCACAGGTTCCTCTTACACACTCAGAACGCGACGGGATCAGCCATGAAACCGGCTTACAACGTGCGAATCGTCGTGCTCGCCATCCTGATCTCCGGGCTCGGCGCCAGTCCGCCGGCCTTCGCGCAGACCATCGACACACGCATCGGCAGTCTCGACTTCGAGCTCGGCGTGCCGACCAAGGAGTCCGTCGCCAAGCTCTACGATGAGCTCGACTTCCAGCGCGCCTGCCAGCTCTACCTCTGGGCGCTGCCCGCCGTCAGCGCCGCGCAAGTGAGGCTCTATACGCAGTTCGTCACCGGCGGGCGCGACAGCGACGTCGCAACCTTCGAGGGCTATCGCAACCTCAGCGGACTGCTCACGGCGAACGTGACGACGCCGTACGTGGGGGGCGGCTTCGACCTCGCCGAGAACGGCCCGATGGTGCTTGACGTGCCCGCCGGCCTGATCGCGGGTTCGGCCATGGACCTCTGGCAGCGTCCGCTCACCGATTTCGGTGTCGCCGGGCCGGACCAGGGCAAAGGCGCCCGGTACCTGTTCGTCGGCCCGGGGCAGCAAGCGCCGCAGGATGAGGACTTGAACGTTGTACGCTGCCCGACGCTCAGCATGATGTTCTTCTACCGGGCTGTCGATCCCGATCCGGCCAAGGCCGAGGCCGCAAAGAAGGGTCTGCGCGTGTATCCGTGGCGGGAGCGGGAGAATCCGACACCGACGCGGCATCTCGTTCCCGACCCGGAGAAGATCACACAGATGCCGGCGATCCCACGCGGCCTGGAGTACTGGGAGCGCCTCGCCGAGTTCATCGACCACGAACCCGTGCAGGACCGCGACCGCTTCTTCATGGCGATGCTGAAGCCGCTCGGCATCGAGAAGGGGAAACCGTTTGAGCCGGACGAACGGCAGAAGAGGATCCTGTCCGAAGCGGCGCTTGTCGGCGAGGCAATGGCCAAGGCCAACACCTTCGACAAGCGGTTCGAGGGCGCGCGGTACCGGCCCGATACGCACTGGGATTACGTCATCATGGTGGATCCGACGCAGGAGCGCGCGGACTACAGCCAGCTCGACGAGCGCGCGGCCTACTTCTACGAAGCGGTCCTCTTGACCAGCGCCATGATCAGCAGGACGCAGGGCGTTGGCCAGGCCTACCTCGGCGCCTACCGCGACAAGGACGGCAACGCTTTCGACGGGGGAAAGACCTATCGCTTGCTTGTGCCGCCGAACCCGCCGGCGAAGCAGTTCTGGTCGATCACGCTCTACGACGTGGACACCCGCGCCCTCATCCAGAACGAGCAGCAGATCGCCGACCGCAGTTCGCGCATGTCCGACCTCGTGAGAAACCCCGATGGCTCGGTGGACCTGTACTTCGCTCCGACGGCGCCGGAGGGTCTGGAGACGAACTGGATTCCGACCGTGCCCGGCAAGGCGTGGTTCGCCTGGTTCCGCCTCTATGCGCCGCTGGAGGCCTACCTCGACAGGAGCTGGCGGCTGCCCGACATCGAGAAGGGGAAGTGACCTGACAGCCGCCTGTCGCGGCGGCCGCGCGGTCACTCGACCAGCCCCAGGCCCGTGCTCTCGGTCCAGCCGCCGCCGTGCGCGTGGAGCACGCGGCTCCAGCGGTCCGAGCGCTCCAGGACGCGCACGGTCTCGCCCGCCTTGAGCCTGAGGATGGCCGGGACCTCGGCGTGCGGCTCGGCGCGCAGGGCGATCTCGGCCGAGAGCACCACTGCCTCGGGCGGCCCCGGGAACCAGCGCCGCTCCGCCAGGCGCCCTGCAGCCGCGAGCGCGAGAAGAAGGAGCAGCGCCGCAGAGAGCTGCGCCGCGCGCCGCCGCCGCAGAAAGACGACGCCGAGCAGGCCGATGGTCTCGAGCGCGGCCGCGAGCGCGAGAAGCAGGCCCGGCGCGAGAGCGTCCGTTGCCCGCACGGCCAGGGCGGAGAGCGGCACGCCGAGCGGCGCCTCCAGCCCCAGGCGGCGCTCGGCCAGGCGCAGGTTGTGCTCGGCGTCCTCGTCGCGCGGCATGCGCACGAGCGCGCGCCGATAGAAGAGCGCGGCCTCGGCCAGCCTCCCCAGGCGGAAGGCGCAGTTGCCCATGTCATAGAGGAGCGAGCCCTCTGCCGCGCCCGGCTCCTCGAGCGCGGCCTGATAGAGGGCCAGCGCCTCGGCGAACTCGCCGGCCTCATAGGCGCGCTCGGCCTGCGCCGGGCCATTGCCCAGGAGAAGGGCGAGAAGCAGCTCGATCATGCCGCGCTCCCGTGGCTCAGGAACGCGGCTTCCAGCTCGCCCACCAGGCCGCGCGCGGCCTCTGCGCCGCGCTCCGGCTCCGCGCCGCCGTAGCGCGCCGCGACGAGGCCATCGAGCAGGGCCGCGGCGCGCGCGGCAAGCTCCGCGGGCACGCCGACGGCCTCGAGCCTCTCGCCGAGCCGCGGGGCGATCACGGCCGCCGCTTTGCACTTGAGCCGCGCGGCCAAGAACTCGGCGAACGCGCCGCTCACGTCCGCTCCGGGCCGCCGCACGCGCCGTAGGAACGCCGCGGCCGCGCGCCGCGCGCGTGCCGCGTGCGGATCGCTTCGCTGGAGGGCGCGGCGCCGCAGCAGGAGCAAGACGCAGAGCGCCAGCACCCAGGGCACAAGGAGAGCGCCGATGAAGAGCGCGGCGGACGGCCCTGCCTGAGTCCGCTCGTGCGGCGCCGCGCCGATCGGCTTCAGTGCGCGAATGTCCAGCCCAGGCAATGCCCTGCGCGCCGTCTCCCCTCCGGCAATGGCCGCGACTCCCGCGCCGCCCGCGCGCGGCAGCACTTCGAGCGGGATGGGCTCGGTCTGCAGGACGCGATAGCCGGCCGGCGGGCTCGTGTCGAAACAGGGAAAGGCGATGCCCGGCGCTTCCTTCACGTCCACGCCGAGCGGCGCGAGGTCATAGACGACCTGGCGGCGCGCGCGGCTCTTCTCCTCGATCTTGCCGAGCACGTGGAAGCCCGCGAGGCCCTGCAACCCGGGCGCCTCGAAGGACTCGAGGTTGCCCTCGCCCTCGATGACGAGCGCGAGCCGCAGGCTGCTGCCCGCCTCCAGGCGCCTTGGATCCGCCTCGGCGCGCGCCGTGAAGCGGCCCACGGCGCCGCCCCACTCCGGCGGCCGGCCTTCCTCGGGCAGAGGCAGGATGCAGAGCCGGAGCGGCGCGCCGTGGACCACCGCGTCCCGCGCATCCTCGGGCACGCGGCCGCGGAACAGGTCCTCCCGGAAGCGCGTGGCATAGGCGAAGCCAAGCACCGGGCCGGGCAGGCGCAGGTCGCCGGAGCGCAGCGGCAGCAGGGTGCGCTCGCACTCCAGCACCAGGTACGAGCGGCCGTCCCGCTCGGCCTCGAGAACGCGCGTCGCGTGCACGGGCGCGCCGTCCTCGGCGAAGGTCTTCCCCGCGCCGCCGGCCGCCGCGTCCGCCTCCTCGCCGATGGCGGCCGCGCCGGGAAGCCCGCGCAGCCAGCGCGCGCGCAAGTGCACGGGCACGTCCAGGTTCAGGCGCGAGAGCGGCAGCAGGCCGGCCTCGAGGAAGCCCTTCTCCACGCCGATGCGGAGCAAGAGACGCACCGGCTCCTGCACGAAGTACTCCTCGCGCGGCGCCGACACCTCCACGAACGCATGCTCGCCACTGCCCGCGCCTGTGGCGAGCACTTCGAGCCGGAGCGGCGCGCTCCGCAGGCTGCGGCCCGCGGCGTGCAGCTCAAACGGCGGCACGTCGAACTCGCCCGCGCGTCGCGGCACGAGCGCGACGCGCCAGGAGACGCTCGCACCGCGCACCAGGCGGCCGCGCTCGAGGCTCTGGAAGGACGAGCGCCGGGGCGCCTCAGGCACGATGTCCAGGCCGTCGACGCCCGGCACGGAGAGGAGCGTCGCATCCTCGGGCGCGCCGTCGAGCACGAGCGTGACCGCGGCCTCTTCTCCCAGGCGCACGACCTCGGGATCCGGGCCGAGCACGGCGACCTCCTGCGCCGCGGCGGCGGAAGCGAAGAAGAGGAGCAGCAGCGCGCGCTTCACCAGTCCTTCTCCACGCCGGCCTGGCGCTCCCGGCGCGCCGCCTGGCGCAGCGCGCGCTTCTCGTTCTCCTTCCGCGCCAGCCGCTCGCGCAGGCGCTCGACCAGGTCGGCCGAGCGATCAAGAGGCTGCGGCTCGAAGAGCGGCGCCAGGCCCTCCTCCTCGCCGCGCGCCAGCGGATCCTGGGGCCCGGGATCTGCCTGCGGCGGCGGGGGCTCGGGCAGGCGCGCCCGGGCCTTGCGCTCCTTCTCCGCCTGCTCCTTTCTGCCTCGGAGGTCCTGGAGCTGGAGCAGAACGCGCTCGACGTTGCGCCGCGCCTCGGGCCAGTCGGCGCGGCTCAGGGCGGCGCGCTGCCAGAAGCGGCGCGCGGCCTCGGCGTGGGCGATAGCCAGATCGAAAGCGAACGGCTCGGCTTCCGGAGCGGCGGCCTGCGCAGAGGCCGCGACGCTCCGCGCGAACGCGGCGTTCCCCAGCAGGAAGTCGCGGAGCGCCGCGAACTCGGGTCCGCCGCGCGCCGCGGCCTTCTCGGCCGCGATCTCGGCCGCGCGCAGCTCGCCGGCGCCGAGCGCGGCGAGCGCGCGGTTGTAGAGCAGCTCGGGCGCAGCGCTCTCGCCCGCGTCGTCTCCGCCGCAGCCCGGCAGCAGCAGCATGGCGAAGGCAAGCGCTCCGGCCGCGCGCCTCATCGCCGCCTCCGATCGGTCAAGAGCAGCTCCAGCAGCCAGAGCAGCAGCGCCGCGGCCAGGGGCCACTGGAAGCGGTTCTCGCGGCCGCGCAGCACCTCGGCCTCGAAGGCGCGGCGCGCGCCCTCGAGCACGCGCGCTTCGTACAAATCGAGCAGCGGCGCTGCCGTCGCCGCGGCTTCCAGGTACTCGCCGCCTGCGGCCTCGGCGATGCGCCGCAGGCCCGCGGCATCGAGCGCGGACACGACCTCGGCGCCGGAACGGTCGCGCAGGAAGGCCTCGCCGCCTGCCTCGGCGAGGGCGATCTTGCTGCCGAGAGCCGAGCCGAAGCCCACGCAATGCACCGTGATGCCGCGCTCCCGGCAGGCGCGCGCGACCTCCGCCCCGCGCCCTTCCAGGTCCTCGCCGTCGCTCAGGAGCAGCACGGCCTCGTGCTCGCCGCTTCGGCCGCCGAGCGCCTCGAGCGCACAGGCGAGCGCCGCGCCCAGGTCCGTGCCGCCCCGGCCGACCGAGAGCGGGCCGGCGGCCTCGGCGAGCGACGCGAAGGACTCCAGGTCGCGCGTGAGCGGCACGATGAGCTGCGCCTCGCCGGCGCAGGCCACCAGGCCGAAGCGATCGCCGCGGGCGCGCTCGCACAGTTGGCGGATGTCCTGTTGCGCGCGCTCCAGGCGCGTGGGCGCGAGGTCCGGGGCGAGCATGGAGCGCGACACGTCCAGGCAGATGAGCAGGTCGGCGCCGCGGCGCTCGAGCGTGCGCGCGCCCTCGCCCCACGTGGGCTGGAGCGCGGCCAGGAGCGCCAGCAGGCAGGCGCCGAGGAAGAACCCGCGCCGCACGCGGCGCTTCCTTTGGCAGAGGTCCGCCGCGAGGAACGGCGCGCGCGCGCCGGCCACGCGCGCCAGGCGCCGCAGGCCGGCCTGCTCCAGCGCGAAGAGCGCCAGCCAGAGGAGCGGCAGGGCGAGAAGGAGAGGCCATCCTCCCGGCCAGAAGAACGGCGCGGCGGCGCTCACGGCAGCACCTCGAGCACGCTCATGCGGAGCAGCCGGGCGGCAAGCAACAGCGCCGCGGCAATGGCCAAGAGCGGCAGGAAGCGCTCCTCCACCTCGTAGCGCGGCTCCACGCGCTCGACCCGCTCCAGCTCGTCGACCCGGGCGTAGACGCGCGCCAATGCCTCGGCGTCCCGCGCCTCGTGGTAGGCGCCGCCGGTCACCTCGGCGAGCGCGCGCATCAGGCCCTGGTCGAGCGCGGCCTGCGCGCGCG
>DYIW01000274.1 GCA_020723465.1 Phycisphaera mikurensis | reverse complement strand
ACCGTGTACGGCACCAGCCGCCGGCTGAACCCGGCCGGCCAGGCGCCGGACTCGGGGAGGCGGTTCAGGGAGAAGAAGCGGTTCTCGGCGAGCTCCGGCCCGACGAGCACCAAGGCGGGGAGCTTGGCGAGCTGCGCCAGGTGGAGCTCATCGCCCGTCTCGGCGTCGAAGTCCGTCTGTACCGTGAGGCTGACCTCGGGCAGGATCTGCCGCTTGAGCTCGCGCATGAGCGTGCGCACGAGCCGCGTGAGGTCGCTCTCCGGGGCGAGCCCCGGCCGGACGAAGGTGAAGGCGCCGGGCGCGGTGGCCTCCTCGCCGGGGATGGGCACGCCGTCGTCGGCGACGTTGCGGACCACGAGGTCGGCGGCTCCGAGCTCACCGGGTGGCGTCAGGAAGGACAGCCGCGTGGCGTCGAGGACTCGGACGTCCTCGGCCTGCCGTCCGCCGACCAGCACTTGAACCGTGGGGCTCGGGGGCGGGAGCGGCGCGGCCGAGGGTGACGGGACGGGAGGCAGGCGGAACCCGTCGCCGGTGAGGGTCACCAGCGTCTTGCCTCCGGTCGGACCGGAGGTCGGGTTCGTGGTGGTGATCAGAGGCGGCGCCATAGCAGCATCTCAGATGAGTATATGGAGGTTCCATATGGCAGGTCAAGACGAACGCGACCCCCCGTGCCCCGCCGAGGAGGAAGGACAGCCCTGGACCGCCTAGGACGCTTCTCTCTGCTCTGCCCACTTGCGGCCGAGCCAGCCATAGAGCGTCGGGAGCACTATCAACGTGAGCAGCGTCGAAGTGATGAGCCCACCGATGACCACGGTGGCGAGTGGACGCTGCACCTCGGCCCCGGCGCTCGTGGAGAGCGCCATGGGGATGAAGCCGAGCGAGGCGACGAGCGCGGTCATCAGGACCGGCCGCAGGCGGATGCGCGCGGCCTCGCGGGCGGCCTCGCCGGCCTCGAGGCCCGCGCGCCGGCGCCCGACAACGTAGGAGACTAGGACGACGCCGTTGAGCACGGCCACCCCGAAGAGGGCGATGAAGCCCACGCCGGCCGAGATGGAGAAGGGGTAACCGCGCACGGCAAGAGCGACGAGCCCGCCGGTCACGGCGAGCGGCACGTTGAGGAAGATGAGCGCCGCCAGGCGCGCCGATCCGAACGTCGAGAACAGCAGGAGGAAGATGAGGAGCAGCGCGAGCGGCACGAGGAGCATCAGACGAGCTGACGCCGCTTGCAGGTTCTCGAACTGCCCACCCCACTCGACCGTCCAGCCCGGCGGCAGCCGCACTTCGCGCGCGACCGCCTCCTGCGCCTCGGCGACAAAGGAGGCGAGGTCGCGGCCCCGCACGTTCGCCTCGACGTTGATCCTGCGGCTGACCCGGTCGCGGCTGATCTGCGCCGGGCCGACCTCGACAGAGATCCGCGCCAGCTCGGAGAGTGGAATCAGCTGCGCCTCCTTCGCCTCGCCACGGCCGGCCGCTGCCACGCGCAGCCTCTTGATCTGGTCGAGGTCACGCCGCACCGCCGGATCCCATCGCTTCACGATCCACGCGCACCCGCAGCATGGGGAGCCCCTGCGTCTGCTCGGCCTTGACGTCGGCCGCGCCGCGGACCCGCGCGAGGACGCGGGCCACCTCGTCGGCCTTGCGCTTGAGCAGCGCGAGGTCATCGCCGTAGATGTGGACGGCCACGTCGGAGCGTACCCCGGCGATGAGTTCCTGCACGCGGAGCTCGATGGGCTGCGAGTAGCTGAAGACCGCGCCCGCCACCTCGCGCCGCAGCGTCTCATCGATGGCGGCGACCAGTTCCTCCCGGCTCCCGTATCGCCACTCCGATCTGGGCCGCAGGATGAGGTAGGTGTCGCTGACCTCGACGCCCATCGGGTCGACGGCGATCTCGGCGCGCCCGGTCCGCGAGACCACGGTCTCCACCTCGGGGAAGCGCTCGCGGATGACCCGCTCGGCCGCGGTCGAGATCTCGTTCGACTTCTCGAGGGAGATGGAGGGCAGCCGCCAGATCTGCATGGCGATCGAGCCCTCGTCGAGCCGCGGGATGAACTCGGCGCCGAGCAAGGGGATGAGTCCGAGGCTGGCCACGAACAACGCGAGGGCCGCGCCCGCGGTCGTCTTGCGCCGCTGCATGGCGCGCTCGAGGAGCGGGACGTAGGCGCGGCGGGCGAGCCGGAAGAGCCATGGCTCCCGCTCCGGCGCGTGGCGAAGGAGCAGGCTCGCCAGGACCGGCATCAGGGTGAGGGCGCAGACGAGCGATCCCAGCAAGGCAAAGACCACGGTCAGTGCCATGGGCACGAACATCTTCCCCTCGACCCCGCGAAGGGCGAGGATGGGCAGGTAGACGACGATGATGATCCCGACCGCGAAGACGACCGGCCGCGCCACCTCGAGAGCCGCCTGCCGCACCTTCTCCCGTGCCGGCACCCCGCTCTCTTCGCGCCGGGCGTGAAGGACCCGGAGCACGTTCTCCACCATCACCACCGAGCCGTCGACGATCAGCCCGAAGTCGATCGCCCCGAGGCTCATCAGGTTGCCGGAGAGCCCGGCCCAGCGCATGCCGGCGAAGGCGACCAGCATGGAGAGCGGGATGGCCAGCGCGACGAGGAGCCCCGCGCGCACGTTGCCGAGGAAGAGCACGAGGACCAGGATGACGAGCGCCCCACCCTCGATGAGGTTCGTCGCGACGGTGCGGATGGTGCGTCGGACGAGATCGGTCCGATCGTAGAACGTCTCGATGCTGACGCCCGCCGGGAGCGTGCGCCGGAGCGTCTCGATCTTCTCCTTGACCCGCGAGACCACGGCGCGCGAGTTCTCGCCCATCAACATCATCACGATGCCCACCACGGCCTCACCGCGACCGTCGCGGGTGACGGCTCCCTGGCGCAGCATCGGCGCGAATTCGACCCGCCCGACCTGGCCGACCGTGACCGGGGTCCCTGCCTCGTCTCGCGCGAGGACGATGCGCGAGATGTCCGCCAGCTGCTCGACCAGGCCCTCGCCTCGCACCAGGTACTGCTCGCCCTGATGGGCGATGTACCCGCCGCCGACGTTGCGGTTGTTGGCCCGCAGCGCCCGCACCACCTCGCTCACCGTGAGGTGGTGCGCGGCGAGGCGCGCCGGATCGAGCGTCACCTGGTAGGTCTTGAGCTCGCCGCCGAAGGCGTTGACCTCGACCACACCTGGCACCGAGCGGAGCTGGAAGTTGAGCTGCCAGTCGAGGACGGCGCGGAGCTCCATGGCGCTCCAGCAGCGATTGGTGTCGGGCTGGCGGGGCTTGCAGCGGGGCTCGCCCTTGACCTCGAACTGGTAGATCTCGCCGAGGCCGGTCGAGATCGGGCCCATCTCCGGTTCGCCGTAGCCCTCCGGGATCTGCTCCCGAGCCTCGACGAGCCTCTCGCCGACGAGCTGCCTGGCGAAGTAGATGCTGGTCCCCTCCTCGAACACAAGGGTGACGACCGAGAGCCCAAACTTGGAGACCGAACGGACCTCCTCGAGGCGCGGCAGGCCGCTCATCGCCGTCTCGACAGGGAAGGTGATGAAGCGCTCGACCTCCTCGGGAGCGAGCCCTGGACTCGAGGTCAGCACCTGCACCTGCACGTTGGTCACGTCCGGCACGGCGTCGATCGGCAAGGCGGAGAGAGCGTGCACCCCGACGCCGACGACGAGCAGCCAGGCGGCGATCACGAGGAGGCGATTGCGGAGCGAGAAATCGACGATGCGGCGGATCATGGCCGACCTCCCTAGTGCTCGTGCTCGCCGAGCGATTCCTTGGCGAGCTCCGACTTGAGGAGGAAGGCCCCCTCGACGACGACCCGCTCGCCGCGCCGGAGCCCCGAGCGCACCTCGATCTGATCCGAGGTCTTCACGCCGCTCTGCACCTCCCGGCGCTCGAAGCGGCCCGGGGCGAGCTCGACGAAGAGCACCTCCTCCTTGTCCTGGCGCTGGACCGCGGAGGCCGGCACGGCGAGGACGCGGCGCCGCCTCCCGCCCTCGGCGTGGGGATCGCTCAGCCGCACGCGGGCGAACATGCCGGGCTTGAGCGCGCCGTCTCGGTTGTCGATGTCGAGGCGCGCCCGGACGGTGCGCGTCTCGCGCCGGACCTGGTCTCCGACGTAGCCGACCTGGCCGGAGAACACGCGGTCGGGTTGCGAGGCGACCCGCACCTCCACGCGATCCTCGCGATGCACGTGGGCGAGGTCGCGCTCGAAGACATCGATCCAGATCCAGACGCGACTGAGGTCGGCAACGGTGAAGAGGGTCTTCTCCGGCCCGACCATCTCGCCGAGGGTCACCGCGCGCTCGACGATCTTGCCGGCGATCGGCGCCCGCAGGGGCAGGCTCCCGACGGAGCCTGTGGCTTCGCTTGGGCGGGCCCCCAGCCCGAGAAGCTGCAGCCGCTGCCGGGCGGCGCGCTCCTCGGCCCGCGCCTTCTGGTGGTCAGCCCGCGCGGCCTCGAGCTCCTGGCCCGAGGAGATGCGCTCCTTGAAGAGCCGCTCCTCGCGGGCGAGCTTCTGGCGGGCCAGCTCGAGCTGGGCCCTGCTGCGGAGCAGCTCGGCAGTGGCCTGACCGATCTCGGGCGACTCGACGAGCGCCAGGATCTCGCCCGCCTGGACCGCCTGGCCCAGGCGTGCCCTCACGGCCCGGACCCGGCCCTGGATGCGCGCGCTCACCTGCGCAACGCGATCCTGGTCGAAGGCGACCTCGCCCGTCGTCTCGATGACCGGCTCCAGCTCCTGCTCGGCGGCCGGAGCCGAGCGGATCTTCATCCGGCGGACCGCCTCGGGCCGGAGAACGACGAGGCCCTCGCGCCCATCTTTGGTCTCGTGCTGGTTCTTCTCGTTGCCGTGCTCGTGCTGGTCTTCTCCGCTGCCCGCCTTTTGCCTGGAGCAGGAGGCAACCGCCAGCGCCGCGGCGATCACGACCGCGTGTCTCATCGTGCACCTCCGCGGTTCAGACCGGCCTCGAGGTCGAGGCCCACCACCGCCTCGAGGCGTGCATGGGCACGGAAATAGTCCTCGTGGGCCGCCAAGGCTGCTCGCTGGGTCTCGAGGAAGCGGCCGCGGGCGACCATGACCTGGAGCACGTCTGCCTTTCCCTCGACGAAGGCGCGCTCGAGCTTGTCGAGGTTCCCGCGAAAGGTCGGCACCACCTCGGTGCCGTAGATGCGGACGCGCTCCGCGGCGCTCCGCAGCGCTTCGCGCGCTCGCGCCACCCGCGAGCGGAGGAACGCACGGGCTGACTCGTGCTGTGCCCGGGCGTGCCGCGTCTGCGCCGCGGCCCGTGCGCGGGCGGGCAGGTTCCGCTGCCAGACGGGCAGCGCGAAGGACAGCGTGCCGAGGACGACGTGGTCCCTGACGCCGCCCGCTTCGGCCTCCTGGGCGTAGGTCACCCCGAGCACAGGCTTTGGCAGAACCTCGCGCGCGGCGAGCGCCTGCTGGGCCTCGGCCTCGTGCACAGCGGCGAGCCGACTGCGAAGCTCTGGGTGAGCCCGGAACGCCGCCCGGACCAGCGACTCCTCTGCGGGGATCTGGGCCGGAAGCTCGAGTCCCCCGGACGGCTCCGGCAGCTTCGCGGTTCCGTAGCCGGCGAGCTCGGCGAGCAGCAGGCGGGCGGTGCGATACGTGCTCGCCGCCGCCACCTTCGCCTGGCGCGCCTGGGCGAGCTCTCCGACGGCGAGGTCGGCCTGCAGGCCGGAGATCGCCCCGGCGGCCTCGCGCTTCCGCGCGATGGTGACGAGCCGCTCGGCAAAGGCGAGCTCGAGCTCGGCGGCGCGCAGCCGCTCCCTGTCGACGAGGGCGCTGTGAAACGCGGCGTGGACGCGACGGTGGACCTCCCAGCGGAGCTCGTCGAGCTCGGCGCGGGATCGCTCCCGCGTGCGCTCCGCGGCGCGCCGACGCAACCTGCGTTCGCCGCCGATCTGAAGCCGCTGCTCCAGCGCGACCTCGATGTCGAGCGTCCGACCCTCGGCGGTGAGGCGCGGCCCGAGCGCCAGCCGCACCTCCGGGTCGTCGGGCAGGAGCGGCGAGGCGGCTTCGACCTCGGCATCGCCCAGGCTGGCGCGGGCCCGGCCGACCTGCAGCGCGGGTGCTCGCTGCTCCGCGTGCGCGAGGACCTGCTGCAGCGTCACCGGAAGCCCAGACGGTGTCGGCTGCGTCGTCTGCGCGTGCGTCCTGGAAGCGCCCAAGCACCCCACGAGGAGCACTGACGCGATTCGAATGTTGAGGTCCATCTATCGCCCTCCTGCCGGTCCAATCCCACGGCCCCGTGGATGAAGGGTGTCGCGCACGCGCCACCTCGACCACTGCGGCCGGTGTTCGCCTTCAGATCACGTCAGACGCGAGGCTAGGCGAACCGGGGCGGATGGAACACGCGGCGAAGGACGTCCTGCGGATGGAACGTCTCAGCGAGGCGATGCTCGAGATGTAGAGTTGAGGGAGCGACCAGCGGCGGGCCGCCCGCGGTGAGCGCCGGGGAGACGCGGTGGCCTGGGCAACAAGCGCAGGGACAGACCGGACCACAGGGATGGCCGCCGGGATCCGGATCAGGGCAGGGCGCCGCGGCGTGGCTCGCCTCGTCGGTGCCAGCATGGAGGCTCTCCCCCAACGCGGGGGCGGCGACACCGACCATGAACCAGACCAGCGCCACGCGGGCCAGGGCGCGGAGCATCATGAGGACCGCCCGCTGCCCGAGACATGCGCCGCGCAGTCGTCGATGAGCGTAGCCAGAAATGGATCGTGGAGCGAGTAGTGAACGAGCTTGCCCTCCGAGCGCGAGCGCACCAATCGCAGGTTTCGGAGATGCTGCAGATGGTGAGAGGTGGCCGAGACCGACAGCCCGACCACCTCGGAGATCTCGCACACACACATCTCGCCGGCCGAGAGTGCGCGGACCATCTTCAGGCGCGACGGATGAGCGAGCACCCGGAAGGTCTCGGCGATGTCCCGAAGCGCATCATCCGGGAGGAGGGCGTGGCGTCCGCGCCGGACTCGCGTCTCGTCGAGAGAGAAGACGCCGCACTTCTCCCGTGGCTCAGCGTCCCCGAGGGACCTGGGTGACGGGGGCGCAGGCTTCGGCTTCGGTCTTCCCACGCTCGCTACCTCACTTGAGCAAGTATGGGAATGAACCTGGCGCGGGTCAAGCTCCGCACGTGAGTGGTCTGTGGGCCGTCAGGGCGCGCTCTCGCAGGCCTGAACCTTTCTGACCCACGCCTCGTAGGCGGCGAGGTTCAGCGTCAGCTGGCGCTGCGCCTTGGCGTCGAGGCAGACCATCCCCTTCACGCACTCCCTGGTCGGGACGTGCACGATGGTCGGCCCGTCGCCGCCGCACCGCCGGGGAGGTCCCGGGGTGGGAACCAGGCGGGTCCTGCCCACGACCTTGGCCGCCGGAGACTCCGCCGTAGTCCCTTGCGCCCGGCACTCATCCAGCTCCCGCGTGAGCGCCGCGACGTCGTCTTCGCGGGGGCACTCTGCCGCGGCGGCCGGCGCGACCGGATGGCTCGGCGCGCCACCGCGGGGCTGCGAGCTCAGGAGGCTGCAGGCGACCAGGGTCACTGCCCAGAGCGCGGGCCAATACCACCGGCTCATCGGCCACCTCGTCTCGGCGGCGGATAGCGCAGCATGTGCTGGAGCAGCCGCTTCACGTCGTCACGCGTGTCCGCGGCCAGCTCCTTGATCGCGGCGATGTCTGCCGCTCGCTTGGCGTCGGCCTCGCGCAACTGGCGGATCTGATCGCGCAGGCCCATCTCGCCGGCTGTATGCTTGGCCATCTCGTCCTTGGTGAGGTAACGATCGAAGTAGGCGTGCGCGGCGGCGCCGACCCCGATGAACCCCGCGATCAGGGTGAGCACCTTCCAGACCGCCGGGACGCGCTTCCAGAACGAGGACGGGGAGCTCATCTCGAACCTCCGATCCGGCCGAAGTCACCGCCGAGGAGTCCGGCGACTCGACCGAGGAAGCGCCGGGACACCGCGTCTGCGTCGGTGCCGTGCTTCTCGAGATGCTCGCGCGGGATGTACCCCGCCGTCCCGACCAGCACCTGGCTGGCGGTGTTCGTGTCGAGGCGCTCGATCGCCGCC
>DYIW01000273.1:1027-8085 GCA_020723465.1 Phycisphaera mikurensis | reverse complement strand
GTCGCGATCCGGGACTTCAGGGAGGGCTGATGAAGAGCCATGCGGGGTCCGGTCGGATCCCTGGGGAGCCCGGAGGGCGAGGAGGCGTACGAGCGCTGCGAGGGCGGCGGGCTGACGCTGCTCGTGCACCGGGAGGCGCTCGCCGAGGCGGAGGTCCCTGGCGTGCTGCGCTTCCACTTCGGCGCGTTCGGCTGGTGCGAGGCGCGCCTGACCGAGCGCGAGGTTGAGATGAGCGGAGCGAGCGGCGAGCATCCCGACGAGCAGCCCGCGTGGCTGGCCGACGTGGCGCGCCTGCGCGAGCTGCGCCCGCGGCACCTCCTCTTCCTCTGCGTGGCCAACTCCGCGCGCAGCCAGATGGCCGAGGGGATCGCTCGCGCGCTCGCGCCCGCGGGCGTGTGCGTCTCCTCGGCGGGCTCCGCGCCGGCGTCGGTGCGGCCGCAGGCCGTCCAGGTGCTGGCGGAGCTCGGGATCGACATCTCGAGCCACCGGTCCAAGGCGATCGCCGAGATCGAGGCGGAGAGCGTCGACGCGGTGATCACGCTCTGCGCCGAGGAGGTCTGCCCGGTCTTCCTCGGCCGCGCCGCGCGCGTGCACTGGGGCCTGCCCGATCCGGCGGCCGCGCCCGGCGGCGAGGCGGAGGCGCTCCGTGCGTTCAGGGCGGTGCGGGACGAGCTGCGCCGCCGCCTGCAGCCCCTCTTCGCCGCCTGGCCGGTGGGCAGCGACGAGAGGAGGAGCTGAGATGGAGATCAAGCTGCTCGGCGTCGGCTGCGCCAAGTGCAAGGAGCTCGTCGTCTGGATCACCACGGCCGCGGCGAGGGCGGGCTGATGCTCGAGAGCTTCCTCGGCGGCGTCGGCCAGTATGTCCACTCGAGCCCGCTCCTGGCGCTCGCCGCCGTCTTCGTGGGCGGCGTGCTGACCGCCTCCGCGCCGTGCGTGCTCGTGATGATCCCGCTGATGGTGAGCTTCGTCGCGGGCTCCGGGGAGGAGAGAGTCGGTCCGCTCCGCGCGCTCCTCTACTCGCTCGTCTTCGTCGCCGGTCTCGGGATCACCTTCACCGCCCTCGGGATGGTCGCCGCGCTCGCCGGCACGATGTACGGCGACGTCTCGAAGGTCTGGAACTGGGTGGTGGCGGTCGTCTGCCTGGTGATGGGCCTCCACCTGCTGGGCGTGCTCAAGCTCCCGATCCCGAGCCTGAACGTGCAGCCGCGGACGCGCGGCGTGGTCGGCGCACTCGTCATGGGCCTGCTCTTCGGGGTGGTCTCCGCGCCCTGCGCGGCGCCGATGCTGATCGTCCTCCTGACCTACCTCGCCGGCTCGGGTTCGTCGGTGCCGTGGGGCGCGACGCTGCTCCTCGTCTACGCGCTCGGCCACAGCGTGCTGATCCTCGTCGCGGGCACCTCGATGGGCCTCTGTCGCAAGCTGATCGAGTCGAAGCGCGTGACGAGGGCGACGGAGATCATGCGCCGCGCGGCGGGCGGGGTGGTCATCCTCGTCGGAGCGTTCTTCGTCTACTCGGGTCTCAAGTGAAGGAGAGCCAAGCCATGTCCACGTGGAGCGCGCGCGTACTGACCGGGGCCCTGCTCGCGCTGGCCCTGGCGGGCTGCAAGCCGGCCGCGGAGAACGTCGCCGCGGCGAAGAGCGCGGCGACCAGGCCCGCCCCGCCGGCGAAGACCGAGGCGAGCGCGAGGGTCGCGCGCGTCGTCTTCGTCGATCAGGAGAAGTGCTGCGCCTGCACGCGCAAGCGGATCGACAGCTCCTGGAAGGCGCTCACGGCGGTGGTCGGCGCGACCCCGCGCCTCCCCGTCGATCGCTACCACCTCGACACGCAGGAGGTGCAGGCCGAGGAGTTCCTCTCCAAGAAGCCGATCATGGCCGCGCCCGGGATCTACTTCCTCGACAAGGCCGGCGCGCTCGTCGAGCTGCTCCAGGGCGAGGTGACCGAGGCCCAGATCCGGTCCGCGCTCGCCAAGTGACGGATCGGTCCACCTGGCCGCGCCGGGCTCACCGCCGCTTCTTGGTCTTTCGCTTCTCCCGCTTCGCGCCCTGGCCCACCGCGGCGACCGGCGCCGGCGGCGGCGGCGGGGCGCCCCGCTTGCGGAAGAGGATCTCGAGCAGCCCGTCCTTGGGCGCGCGCAGGCCGCGCGCGACCGGGGCGCGCCGGGGCTCGAAGACCTCGCCGCGCACACGCACGGTGTCCCCGGGGGCGATCAACCGGGCGCTGTAGCGAGCGAGCCCGCTCCGCCCCGCGACGCCGCGCTCGTTCCAGCCGCCCTTCACCACCACCTGATCGCGATCGATGCTGATCCAGAAGCTCCCGGTCTCGTCCTCGAGGATGAAGGACTCGACCTTGAGATCGACCCGGTCCACGTTCCAGCCGGCTCGTCCGCGTCCGTCGGCGGCGCGGAAGCTCTCGAGCATCATGTCGTAGAAGACGGGTCGGGTCTGCGAGCCGGGGATCGAGAGGGCCTTCTCGGCGATCACCTTCCCCTCGAGGACCACGATCCCCGACTCCGCCTGGGAGGTCGTCGTCTTGCGTGCGAATCGGAGCCACATGGACGGCATCTTGCCACGAGGGAACGAGGCGCTGCCAGTCGGTTCCGCCTCGACCTGCGCTACTCAGCTCCGACAGGAGAAGGCCTCGAGCGACCGAAGAGTTGATAGAGGGCAGGGACCGCGACCATCGTGAAGGCCGTCGAGGAGAGCAAGCCGCCGAGGATGACGAGCGCCATCGGCGCCTGGATCTCGTTGCCAGGCTCGCCGAGGCCGAGCGCGACCGGCACGAGCGCGAGGCCGGTCGCGAGCGCGGTCATCAGGACCGGCACCAGCCGCTCGGCGCTCCCGCGCCGGATCGCCTCGTCGGGGGTCGCGCCCTCGTGCTCGACGAGGTGGCGGTAGTGGGTGACGAGCATGATCCCGTTGCGGGTGGCGATCCCGAAGAGGGTGATCAGCCCGACGAGCGAGGCGACCGTTAGCGTCCCGCCCATCGCGAGCACCGCCAGCGCCCCGCCGAGGAGCGAGAGCGGCAGGCTGGCGAGGACGAGCGCGGTGTCGCGCGCGGAGCGGAACGCGACCCAGAGGAGCGCGACCATCGCGAGGAGCGCGAGCAGCGAGAGCAGCGCGATCGTCCTCGTCGCCCGCGCCTCGCTCTCGAACTCCCCCCCGTACTCGATGAAGGTACCGCGAGGGAGCCGCACCGCGCGCTCGATGCGCTCGCGCACCTCGGCCACCACGCCCCGGATGTCCCGGCCGGCGACGTTGGCCATGACGACGATCCGCCGCTGCACGTTCTCTCGGTTGATGAGGTTCGGGCCGAGCCGCCGGTCGAGCCGCGCGACCTGGAGGAGCGAGGTGAAGGCCTGGCCGCCGGCGTCCAGCGGCGTGTGCCCGAGCGCGTCGAGGCTCCGCCGGTGGGACTCCGGGTAGCGCACGAGCAGATCGAGGGTGCGCTGACCCTCCCAGTACTGTCCGGCGACGTGCCCCTGGAACGCGGTCTCGACGAACTCGGCGAGCTCGCGCGGGGTGAGCCCGAGCTGGGCCAGCGTCGCGAAGCGTGGGCGCACGAGGAGCTGTGGCGTGTCGGTCTGCGGCTCGACCTGGAGGTCGACGATGCCGGGGACCGAGGCGATGGCGTCGCGCGCCCGCTGCGCGAGCCCGCGCAGTAGCGCGAGGTCGTCGCCGAAGATCTTGATCGCGAGGGCGCTCTTGACGCCGGAGAGCATGTGCTCGATGCGGTGGCCGATCGGCTGGCCGACGCTGACCACCAGGCCGGGGATCGCAGCTGCCCGCCGCAGCCGCCTCTCGGCCTCGGATACCGTGACTCGCGCCGCGTCGACGGTGACCTCGAGCTCGCTGAACTCCACGTCCTGCCCGTGCTCGTCGAGCTCGGCGCGGCCGGTCCGCCGCACGACCGAGGTGACGAAGTCGAGGCCGAGCAGCGCGCGGTCGAGGCGCCCGACCAGCCGATCCGACGCGGCGAGCGGCGTGCCCGCCGCCGTGGCGGCGGCGATCGTGAAGCTCCCCTCGTTGAAGCGCGGGAGGAAGCCGCGACCGAAGGAGGCGAGGAGGGCCACGCCGGCGACCACGCCGCAGAGGCAGACCCCCACGACCCGTGCCGGCCGGCGAAGCGCGAGGTCGAGCATCGGCGCGTAGCCGCGCCGGAGGAGTCGCACGAGCCGCGGCTCGGGCCGCGCCTCGGGCGGCGGGAGGTCGCGCAGGAGGAGTGAGCAGAGGACGGGTGTCACGGTGACCGCGACGAGGAGCGAGGCGACCAGGCTGACAACGTAGGCCGCGCCGAGCGGGCGCAGCAGCCGGCCCTCCATTCCCGAGAGGAAGAAGATCGGCAGGAAGACGATCACGATCACCGCGGTGGCGTGGACGATCGAGGAGCGGATCTCGCTCGAGGCGGCGAAGACGGTCTCGGCGAGGCGCGGTCGCCCGGCGGGAGGGAGCGCGGCTCGCTGTCGCAGCCGGCGATAGACGTTCTCCACATCGATGATCGCGTCGTCGACGAGCGCGCCGATCGAGATCGCGAAGCCGCCGAGGGTCATCGTGTTGAAGGAGCCGCCGAGCCATTCGAGGACCACGATCCCGGTGAGGAGCGAGAGGGGCAACGCGGTGAGCGAGATCAGCGTCGTCCGCCAGCTCATCAGGAAGAGCGCGATCACGACGAGGACGAGCACGGCGCTCTCGGCGAGGTGTCGGCTCACGTTGGCGAGCGCGGTCTCGATGAAGCGAGCCTGGCGAAAACCCTTGCGGTAGAGCTTCACGCCCTCGGGGAGCGAGGGGGCGAGCGCGTCGAGTGCGGCGTCGATGCGGGCGGTGAGCTCGAGCGTGTTCGCGAGCGGCTGCTTCTGCACCGCGAGCACGACCGCCGGTCGCCCGTCGATCGCCCCGGTTCCGCGCGCGAGGGCCGGCCCGAAGCGGAGCGCCGCGACGTGCCGCAGCAGCACCGGGGCGCCGTCGCGTCTGCCGACGGCGATCAGCCCGAGCTCCTCGAGGCTCTCGGGGCGGCCGACGCCGCGGATCAGGTGTTCCTGTTGCCCGCTGACGAAGAAGCCCCCGGGCGCGTTCATGGCCGCCCCCTCCAGCGCCGCGAGGATCTGCCGGTGGCCGACGTTCAGCTGCCGCATGGCGGCCGGGTCGAGGATGACGTGGACCTGTCGCAGCTCGCCGCCGATCGGGATCACCTGCGCCACGCCGGGGATGCCGAGGAGACGCCGTCGGATCGGAAGCTCGGCGACGTCCCTCAGGACCATCGGCGTGACCTTCTCGCTGGCGGCGACCACCCCCAGGAAGAGGACCTCCCCCATGATCGACGACATCGGAGCGAGGAATGGCGCGCCGGCGCTCGGCGGCAGCGTGGAGCGCGCGGTGAGCACGCGCTCGGAGACCACCTGGCGCGCGCGGTAGGGGTCGACGTCCCAGTCGAACTCGGCGCGCACGAACGAGATCCCGATCCCCGACGAGCTGCGCAGCCTCCGGATCCCGGGTGCGCCGTTGAGGGCGGTCTCGAGCGGGAGGGTGACCAGCGCCTCGACCTCGTCGGGCGCCATCCCGTGCGCCTCGGTGATCACGGTCACCGTCGGCGCCGTGATGTCCGGGAGGACGTCGACGCTCATGCGCGTCGCCGTCAGCGCGCCGCCCGCGAGCAGCAGGGCAGCGAGCGCGAGGACGGCCACGCGGTTCCGGAGCGACCAGCGGATGAGCGCGTTCCACATGGCGGCCGGCTACTGGTGCTGATGGGACTCGAGCGAGCCCGCGACCGAGGAGAGGTAGAGCTCGAGCGCGCCGACGGTGACGACGCGATCCTTCGCGGTCAGCCCCTCGAGGATCGCGACCCGGGCGCCGTCGGAGGGCCCGAGCCGCACCCGCCGGCGCGTGAAGGACTCGCCGGTCGCCATCAGGAAGAGGTAGGGCTGCGTGCCGAGCTCGACGACGGCGCCGACCGGCACGGTGAGCTCGTCCGCGAGCTCGCCCACGCCGAGCGTCAGCTCGACGAGATCGCCGATCCGGAGCAGCCCCATCGGCCCCTGCCGGTGCCGGAAGACGAGCGGGGCCGAGAGGGTCCGCGGGTCGACCACGATCCGTCGCGTGAGGAGCGCCGCCGCCGCGTCCTGGAGCGCGATCGGTCGATCGATCCCCGCCTTGCGCACCTGTGCCAAGTGGACCCGCTCGAGCTCGCGAAGGTCGAGCTGGAAGACCGTGGCCCGCACCAGCACCTCATCGTCGCTCGCGATCTCGGCGAGGAGCTCGCCGGCGGAGACGCGCTGGCCGTGAGGTACGTGCAGCGAGACCACGACGCCGCCCGCCGGCGCGCGGAGCGGGAGCAGCGCGCCCGTCCCGCCGGAGAGCGCGCCCTCTCGCTGCTTCGCGGCGCGGAGCGCGGCCTCGGCCTTGGCCAGGCTCGCCTGCGCCTCCTGCTGGCGGCGACCGGCGACCAGACCGTCGCGGACGAGGCGAGAGGCCCGCTCGTGCTCGGCCGCAGCGCGCTGCCGCTCGATCCGCGCGACCTCGCTCTCCTGACGAAGCGTGCTCCAGTGCTCGCCGGCGGCGGCGGGGACCAGCCGGCCGAGGAGGTCGCCGCGTCGGACCACGGCGCCGACGAGCGTCACCGCTCCCTCGCTCGTCCACTCGACGCGGCCCGCGGCCGAGGCGGATAGACCGTGCGTCGTCCGCGGGTCGGCTGTCACCGTCGCGGGCACGGTGAGCGTGCGGGCGATGCGTCGGCGTTGCGGCGGCTCGACGCGGAACGGGATCGCCCACTGCGTCTCCTTGAGAAACCGAATCTCCCCCAGGCCAGCGCCGGCCCGGGCGGGCGCGGAGGCGATCCGGAGCGCCTCGGTCTCGAAGCTCGATGAGCGCCTCCCGTCCTCGTAGCGCACACGCAGTCGGTACTCGCCGGGCGCGGCAGGCGCCGGGAGCGTCGGCGTGAAGATCCCGCGCCGGGCGGGAGCGGAGGCCGAGGCGGAGCTCGCGACGCGATCGCCTGCGCGAAGCTCGACGGTGAGCGTGCCGCCCGTCACGGGGCGATAGCCCGAGAGCCCGGTCACGTGCGCCGC
>DYIW01000273.1:0-1017 GCA_020723465.1 Phycisphaera mikurensis | reverse complement strand
GAGCGTCGAGGGCCGGCCCGCCGTGAGCGCGGGCGCGAGCTCGACGAAGAGCTCGTGCGTCGACGTGACGAGGGTGAAGCTCTGGGTCTCCTCGTCTCCGCCTTGGCCGCGCTCGCCGTGCCCGCGGCCGTGGCCGGCGTGGCCGTGCCCGTGCCCGTCCTCGCGCACCCCTTCACGGCAACCGGAGCCGAGCGCGAGCGCGGCGAGGAGAGCGAGCGGGCGAACGGTTCTCCTGGCACCGATCGAGATCATCGCGATGAGCTCCTCGGCTCCTGCTCCTCGAGCAGGCGCCCCGCCTGGCAGGCGAGCGCGAGGTGAATGCCCCTGAGCTGGCTGGCCGTCTCCGCCCGCGCGAGCTCCTCGCTCTCGACGGTGCGCAGGGCCTCGAGCAACGAGGCGAGCCCCGCGATGCCGGCGCGATAGCGACGGACCGCCTCCTCGTGGAAGGTCCGGAGCTCGCGCGGGTCTTCCTGCTCGAGCGCCCCCTCGAGCAGCGCCCCCTCGCGGTGGAGCGCCCGGATCCGGGCGGCGAGGCGCTCGGCCGCAAGCCCGAGCTGCGCGCGCGCGAGCTCGCCCTCGGCTCGCGCGGCCGCGCGATCGCGCGTCCCCCGGTCGCTGATCGGGAGCGTCAGGCCCAGGCCCGCCTCGTAGCCGTGCCCGCTCGCGCCGGCAGCCTCGTCGCGCCGGTAGCTCGCGAAGAGATCGAGGTCGGGCACCCAGCCGCGACGAGCCAGGCGCACGCGGACCTCGGCGGCGCGCGCGTGGAGCTCGAGCGCCCGGAGCATGGGGTGCGCCCGGCTCGCGCGGAGCAGCCCCGCCAGCGCGGGGAGCGCGGCGGGCGCGCTCCCCGCGACGCCGCTCACCGAGAGCCCGGTCCAGGCCGAGAGCTCGGCGTTCGCGGCGGCGAGACGAGCCTCGTCGCGGCGCAGGCCACGACGGTGCGCCGAGGCGGCGAGCCGCAGCTGGCGAAGCTCGAACGCCGCGCGCTCGCCAGCCCGGACGAGCGCGGCGAGCTCC
>DYIW01000272.1 GCA_020723465.1 Phycisphaera mikurensis | reverse complement strand
GGTCACGAGGTGGCGGCGCGCGCCGTCATAGAGGTCGCTGGCCTCGCCCTTCAGCCCGCGCGCCTCCACGTTCACCGTGCCCCGCAGGCGGAACGCGCCGAGCGCCGGCAGGCGCTCAGCGCCGTGCGCCTCGCGGCGCTGCCTCATCAGGTCCTCGAGCGCCGGCATGACCGCGTCCGGTACGAGACGCGGCAAGCGCTCGTTGGCCATCGGCCCCGAGGTGCGGAACGCCACGACCTCGCCTGCGGCGGAGCGCTCGAACTCCACGACCTGCTCCGGCACCAACTCCGCGGTCCAGCGGTCCCGCTCTTCGGTCGGCACGAGCGCGAACACGCGCTCGCCCGGCACCTCGACCGCCAGCCGGCCTTCCTCGGCCACGACGGCGCGATAGAGATCGTGCCCGGCGGCTCGGTACTGGCCGAGATAGGGCAGGCGCTCCTCCGGCGAGATGCGCGACACGAGCGCCCTGGCCTTCTCGGGATCGGGCCGGCGGAGCAGCACGTCCACGGCGCACTCGAAGGTCTGCATGGTCTCCTGGCCGCGCGACTGCGTGAAGCACAGGACCATGAGGTCGCTCTCGGGAAACGCGACGGCGTAGGTGCCGTCCGAGCCGCTGTGGCCGAAGGCCTCCACGCGGCCGTTGTCTTCGGCCACGTAGACGATCCACATGCGGCCGTAGCGCACCTCCAGCCCGGAATAGCCGGTGGGAGCGCCGAACGGCGACACCGGCTCGAGGCCGCGCGCGACCGCCTCCTCGGACAGCAGGCGCTCGCCGCCGGCGCTCCCTCCGTCCATCCACAGGGCGAGGAAGCGCGCGTAGTCCACGGGCGTGCAGTACACGCTCTGCGAACCCAGGGCGAAGGGGTAGAGGGGAGCGTCGCCCGGCTTCCAGTAGCGGCGCCACGACCCCTTCACTCCAGAGTGGTTGCTGCTGGTGCGCGCGAGGCGCGGATCGCCCCCCGCGATCGTCGTGTACGCGCCGTCCATGCCGAGCGGCGCGAAGATGCGGCGCTCGAGCAGGTCGCCCAGGGACGCGCCGGCGGCGGCCTCGATGAGCGCGCCGAGCGAGTCCGCGCCCGCGTCGCTGTACTGGAAGCGGCTGCCCGGCGCGAAGCAGGGGCCGGCCGCCGCTGCTTCGCGCGCGACGGCCCCGAGGTTCTCGTACTCGGCGAGCGGCTTCGTGAGGCACGTGAGCGGCAGGCCGCTCCGGTGCGTGAGGAGGTGCTCGACCTCGATCGCAGCCGCGTCGCCCTGGGCGAAGAAGTCGAGGTGCTGCCCGACCCGATCGCTCGCCTGGATGCGGCCCTCGTCGATCAGCATCTGTGCGAGCGTGCCCGTGAGCGCCTTGGACATCGACCGGATGTTGAAGATCGTGCCGGGCTCGAGCGGGACCTTGTCCTCCACGTCCTTCCAGCCGACCGCCCGGTGCAGCACGGTCCTGCGCTTCTTCACCACGAGCAGCTCCGCGCCCGTGATTTCGCCCTCGCGGACGAGCCCTTCCACGATCGCGGCCAGGCTGGAAAGGGCGTCGCCGTCGGTCCCCACGGTCTCGGGTGCGGCGGGCGGAAAGGGATCGGCCGCCCCGCTTGGGCCTGCGGGACTCGCGGCGGACAACGCGAGCCAGGCCAGGGGGACCAGAAAACCTCGCGGAACCATGCTCGAATCTCCCGAGGAGACGGGGAACGTCCTCGCGGAGAAAAGAATATCGGACATCTAGTAATTTTTCAATTACTAAATGTCCGATATTTCTTACCTCTTCCCGGAACGATCAGGCTTCAGGAAGGCCGCGACCTCGGCGTTCCTGGCCTGGCCCTGCGCGCTCGAGCTACGGCACGTTGACGTAGATCAAGTGATCGGTCTGCCGGATGCTGCCCAGCATCGGGAAGATGTACGGCCCGCCCGCGGTCGCCGACCAGTTGTCGGCCACGTCGGTGAAGTTCTGGGTCAGCACGCTTCCCGTAGTCGTCGGGAACACGGGCCAGCCCTGCGACGTGGACGCGCCGTAGTACACCTCGAAGTAGTCCTTGGCCGTGCACGGGTCGTGGTAGCTGAAGAGCCCCTCATCGACCCAGGCCATCTCCATCCCCGGGTACACGGTGGGCATGGTCCAGACGCCGATGCTCGTGGTCACGAGGTAGGGCCAGGGAATGGTGGGAAACGCGATGAGCAGGGAGACCCACGACGACGACAGGCCCGAGCTGTCCACGCACGTCCCGGAACCCGCGAAGTAGCGGATCGTCACCTGGGCCGGCGCCACGGCGAAGGGGCAGAGGCAGCCGTTGGCGAGGGGCGCCAGCACTCCTCCCACGACCTTGTCCTCCGCGATGCACAGGCCGCCGCCCGCGACGTTGTTCACGTTGCGCACGGCCTCGGCCACGAGCGCGCCGCCCGGCGCGGGGAGGTTCGCGGGCATGAACGGCTGCGCCGTGCTGTGCGGCGCCACGATCCCGTACGACCTCCCGGGATGGAAAGCTCCGGGGAAGTCGGAGAGCCCGGGCTTGTGCATGAAGAAGTCGCAGCCGTGGAAGAGCACGAGCGCGTTCTCGAACAGGGTCGTGCCGCAGAGGGAAGCGTAGTCCACGTAGCCGTAGAAGAAGGCCGTGGGGTGCGGCCCGAAGGGCGGCAGGCAGCTCGGAACTGGACAGGTCGGCGCAGCCGGAGACGGCACCCAGGAAAGATCGGCCTTGGCCACGAAGCGCCACACCTGGACCGGCGCGCCGCTCGCGTCGATCTCCATCCAGGTGCGCGTGTAGTCGAGGACGAGCACTCCGCTGAGCACGACCAGGCCCGACCCGGCGTCGCTCACGGTCAGCGTCGAGGCGTACTGCCCGCACGTGACGGGCACGGGCATGGACCAGGCCACCTTCAGAGGGTTCTGACCGGTCACGATGCAGTTGTCCCAGCAAATGCCGAGACCGGGCAGCGCCGCGGGCGGGAACGCCGGCACATTGGCGGGGAGCTGCTGACAACAAGCGCCCAGCTCGAGTTGGTCAGACCCGACGCACTGGCCAAACGCGGGAGCCGTCCACGCCAGCACGCCTGAAACGAAGAGCGCGCCCACGATGCGAGCGCGCGCGAACACAGTCTTGCGATCGGACATCGCCATCCTCCTGCCACTCATGTGGGGATTTGCGAGGGATCTCCTCGCCGGCCTTGAACAACGCGATCCGATAGCGCCGGACCGCCGGCGCGGGATGCAAAAACGAAACGTCCTTGCGGCCCGAGGCCGGTCTATTCTTTGGACAAGGCGTCGCGAGATCAGTCTTCCGGCCGCTCCCCGGCGGGCGCCATGCGTACCAGGCGCGGGAGGAAGCGCGCGAGCGGCTCCACCAGGTCGGTCTGGGCCGCCATCACCTGCTCGATGTCCTTGTAGGCCATGGGCACCTCGTCGAGGCCGGCGGACATGAGCATGACTCGCCTTTCCTTCAGGATGCGCTGCGCTTCCGCCCAGTCGAACAGGGCCTTGGCCTTCTTGCGGCTGATGCGGCGGCCCGCGCCATGGGCCGCGGAATGCAGCGAATCCGCCGAGCCGAGGCCGCGCACCACGTAGCCCGGCGCGGCCATGGACCCGGGGATGATGCCGACGGTCCCGGCGCTGGCTGGTGTCGCACCCTTCCGATGCACGATCAGGTCTTCGCCGAAGTGCCTCTCCTCCCAGGCGAAGTTGTGGTGGTTCTCGACGTCGAGCAGCGCGGCGGCGCCGAGATGCTCGCGCACGTGGGCGTGCACCAGCGCGTGGTTGGCCGCTGCGTAGCGGCCCATCAGCTCCATCGCCGCCCAGTACTCCTGGCCTGCCCCCGAGTCGAGGTCGAGCCAGGCGAGGTGTTCGAGCTCGCGCGGCAGGCCGCGGCAGCGGCTGCGCGCCACCCTGCTGTAGTGGCTGGCCACGCTGTTCCCTACGCCGCGGCTGCCGCTGTGGCTGAGGAGCGCGAGATATCTGCCCGGCGCCAGGCCGATGCCGGCGTCGAACACCTCCAGTTCGCCGAACTCCACGAAGTGGTTGCCGCTGCCGCTCGTGCCGAGCTGCGCCCACGCCTTGTCCTTCTCCTTGCTGGTCACCGGGCTGATCGACCAGTCCTCGTCCATGACCGGATGACGGCGCCGGTCCTTGAACTTGGCGCCGATGCCGAAGCGCGTCTCGTCCGCGAGCGCGGCGCGCAGGCGGTCCGTGCGCTCCTCGAGCGCGGCGAGCGGCAGGTCGAGCACCGACATCTTCATGCGGCAGGCGATGTCCACGCCCACGGCGTAGGGGATGACCGCGTTTCGCGCCGCCAGGACGCCGCCGATGGGCAGGCCGTAGCCGACGTGCGCGTCGGGCATGAGCGCGCCGCGCACGGCGATGGGCAGGCGGCAGGCGTTCCGCATCTGCTCGACCGACTGCGGGTCCAGGTCCTCGCCCCACTGCCGCCACGGCGCTTCGCTGCCGCCAAGGGCCGCCGCGCCGTGCTCCGCTTCGCGCGCGGCGCGCCGCCCGCCGCCGCTCGCGAGCACGGCCGCCAGCTCGGCGAAGTGCTCGTCCTCGAGGTGGTCCTCGGGGCGCTCGGCCACCGCGGCCAGGACTTCGCGGATGGCGGCGCGCGAGAAACCGGCGTCCGCCGCGGAGCGCATGCCCGCGTTCGCGGCCTTCCGCGCCGCGGGCGACGCGATGCCCAGGGCCCGCAGATCCTTGGTCTTCATGGCGCACGCTCCCTGCTCGCCCCGGCTCCGATGTTACTCTCGATAGCATGAAGATCGAGATGGCCGGCGGGCGAGGGTATCCCGTTTGCCGCGCACGCTTCGGCGAGTGCCTGGCGAAAGGCTGCCGCGGAGGGGAACCGCCGCGCGGCGTCGCGCCGGCCTTCGCGGGCGCGCGGCCGCGACCCTCTGCCTGCTGTTCTTCTCCCTGGCGGCCGCGGCGCGCGCCCAGTCGACCGTCGCTACTCCGCAGGAGCTGCGGGAGGCGCTCGCACGCGCACAACCCGGCGCGTGCATCCGCCTGGCGCCGGGAGACTACGCGGGAGGAGTCTTCGCCGCGAACGTGCGCGGCGCGCCGGGCAAGCCGATCGTGCTGTGCGCGGAGGATCCGCAGCGCCCGCCCGTGTTCCGCGGCGGCGCGACCGGCCTGCATCTCAGCGGGGTCGAGCACGTGGAGCTGCACGACCTCTCGTTCGCGGAATGCTCCGCAAACGGCCTGAACATCGACGACGGCGGCGAGGCGTCGTCCCCGGCACATCATGTGGTCCTGCGGAACCTCAAGGTCGCGCGCATCGGGGATCGGGGCAACGAGGACGGCATCAAGCTCTCGGGCGTGACGGACTTCCGCGTCGAGGCCTGCGCGATCGACCGCTGGGGCAGCGGCGGAGGGTCGGGCATCGACCTGGTGGGCTGCCATCGCGGGGTGATCGAGGGGTGCACCTTCGCTTGCGGCGAGGGCGCGGCGGGCGGTGCGAACGGCGTGCAGGCCAAGGGCGGCTCCTCGGACGTCGCGATCCGCCGGAACCGCTTCGAGCACGCGGGCGCGCGCGGCGTCAACATCGGCGGGAGCACGGGACGGCCGTACTTCCGCCCGCCGCTGGCCGAGCCGCCTCACGCCGAGGCGCGGGACATCACGGTCGAGGGCAACACCTTCATCGGTTGCGACGCGCCCGTCGCGTTCGTGGGTGTAGACGGCGCCGTGGTGCGCTTCAACACCATCTACGTGCCCGGCAAGTGGGCGCTGCGCATCCTGCAGGAGACGACCGATCCGGGCTTCGTGCCGTGCCGCAAGGGGGAGTTCACGGACAACATCGTCGTGTTCCATTCGGCGCACTGGGCCGAGGGCGGCGTGAACGTGGGGCCGAACACCGAGCCCGCGAGCTTCGTGTTCGCGCAGAACGTCTGGTACTGCGAGGACGCGCCTGCGCGCAGCCGGCCAACTTTGCCGGCGCGCGAAACGGACGGCGTGTACGGCGCCGACCCGCGCTTCCTCGATCCCGAGAAGGGCGACCTGCGCCTCAAGCCCGGCTCGCCGGCCCGCGCGGCCGGAGCGGGCGCGCTGCAATAGCGGCGGCGCGCCGGGCCCGCCTCTACCAGTCGTCGTCCTTCAGGTCGAAGGTGGAGAGGCCGACCACGAAGTCGACGTTCTCCTCGGGCGCGATGCCGAGATACTCCTGGACGATAAGGAAGTGCGCGTACAGGCCGATGTCCCACTGCGGGACGTGCCAGAAGCGGTTGCGGTCCCGGAGAGTCACAGCCTCTTTCGGGCCGACCGCGGCGCGCGTGTACACCGCGCACTGATAGGGCCGGGCGTAGCGGCCGAACCAGCCGATGCCCACGTCGACCCCCACGACCGCGAGCAGGCGGCCGTAGCGCGTGAAGTGGACCCCGAGCCCGATGCCCGGGCCCACCCCGTAGCCGACGTGGACGATGTCGACCAGGTCGATGAGCCGGTTCGGGAGGTAGAGGCCGATGGTCGCGCCGGCGCCGCGCTTCGACCAACCGGGGTCATCGGCGAAGAAGGCGTCGGACTTCTCGGGTGCGTGGCAGCCCGCGAGGACGAGGAGCAGGACAGCAGCGGGCAATAGGCGCATGTCGGTCCCCCTTTGGCAGGTGATTCCGCGGAACACGTCCGAGGTGAAAAGCGGACGCTTGTTTGGCGCGCATCGTGCAGAACGGCGGGCGTGCCCGCAACAGTGACGGCCACGGGAATGAAGCGGCCGCCGGCGAAAACTGGGATCACAGGCGCCGATTTCGCGAGACGCCGGACCCGCTTTCCGGATGAGGGACGACGGAACGCGCAGCCCGTTCGCGGACCAAGGGAGTCTGAGAATGCTCCGCACGGCCACGTTTCTTCTCGCCCTCTCTGTCGCCGGCGCGGCGCAGGCCGCGCACATCTTGGTCCCTCAGCACGCCGCCTCCATCAACGACGCCTTGATCCTGGCCGGCCCTGGCGGGACCGTAACCGTGGACGAAGGCATCTACCACGAGACCATCGCGATCCCCTTCGACGGCCAGACCCTGCGCGGGCACGGCCACGTCAGGGTGGATCCCGGAGGCCTGACCGGCCTGGTCGTGCCCTTGGGCGTGACCGGCACGATGGTCAGGGGCCTGCAGTTCCAGAACGCCTGGTTCGGGATGCTGCTCGTCGGACCCGACACCCGCGTGCGCAACTGCAAGGTCAAGAACGCCTCGTCGCACGGGATCCTCGTCGTCGGGCCCGAAGTGACGATCGAGGACTCCAGCGTCAAGGACGCGGGCCTGACCGGTGTCTTCGTTGACGCCGACGGCTGCGTGATCCTCAACTGCTGCATCGCGCGCACCGGCGAGGCCGGCGTGTCCGTGATGGGCGACTTCAACTCCATCATCTCCTCGACCATCCGCGAAACCTGCGCGCAGGGCATCCTGATCGGCGACGAGGCCGTTCCGGCCATGAACAACCTGGTCATGGCATGCGACATCCGCCTGACCGGAGGGGACGGCATCGAGCTGTGCCGGATGGCGTTCGCCTGCTCGGTGCGCGACAACGACATTCGAGACACGAGCTGGGACGGCATCGACGTGCGCTGGCTCAGCAGCGGCCACTCGTTGACCAAGAACGTGATCCGCGGCGCCGGCGACTGCGGCATCGAGGTGGGCGGCCCCGACGTCTTCGCCGGCCGCAACAAGGTCAACAAGTCGTGGAACGACGGGATCTACATGGATGGCGACGCGGTCAACGGCGTGTACCTCAAGAACAAGGTGAAGTCCTGCATGGACGACGGCTTCTTCGTTGCGGGCACGGGCAACTCGTTCACCAAGAACACGGCCGTGCATAACCACGGGTTCGACCTCAACTCCGCCGTGCCCCTGGCCGCCAACACCTACGTCGACAACGTCTTCCTCACCTCGAACTAGCCCGAGCATCTCGGGGCGCTCGAGCCGCGGTTCGGCCGCCTTCCCGGAGGACGTCGCAAGATCTTTTCTCCCGGATCTTTAGGGCATCGTCTTGGGTGGCTGGAAGGCGCTCGCGGGAAATTCCATCGAGAGATGCGGAATCTCCGAGACGGCGGCGCAGCGTTCCGGATCAGGCGAGCAGAACCACAAGGACAAGCACCTGACCCAGGGAGCACGACCATGAACCGCTCGACCTTCTTCTTCCTGACCTCCTCGCTCACCCTCGCCCTCTCGGCCGCGGCCCAGGCCGCCGACATCCTCGTCCCCGCTCAGGC
>DYIW01000271.1:5560-8200 GCA_020723465.1 Phycisphaera mikurensis | reverse complement strand
CGGCCCTGACCGTGGGAGGACTCGTCATGAGCATGAAAGGGATCGTCCTGGCAGTCGCCGTCGTCTTGGCGACCGCCGCGGCCGTGATCTGGGCCACCGGAGACAGCGAACCGCCCGGCAAGGAGGCCCGCGGAGCGGTCCCGGTCGCCGTGGCGGATGCGGCGCCGCAGGACGTGACGGCCGCTGCTCCGCCGCCCGAGGCCGAAGCCGTGCCAGGCGAAGAAAGCGGAGAAGCGGAGGAAGCCCCGGACATCCGCCGCGAAGCGGTTCCGCGCGCCGGGACGCTCCTCGCGGGCCGCGTGATCGACAAGCAGAGCGGCGCGCCGGTCCCACGGTTCTACGTGCATGTGCGCCGGCGCGCCGGGACCTGGCCGGATCAAAGGCCGCGCTTCGAGACCGCTGTCGAGCAGACGATCGAGCACGCGGAGGGGGCCTTCCACATTCCCCTGGACCAAGTCGGCCTCTACCGGCTCCAGGTCGAGACCAGCCGCCACTGCGCCCGGAGCATCGACGACCTGGACCTCGCCCGGCCGGAGGGACTTACGGACCTGGTCGTGGACCTCGACCCGGGCCTCAGCGTTTTCGGCAGGGTCCTCGATGACCGGACGAACGAACCGATCCAGGGCGCGATCGTGGGGTCGAGCGACTCGAGAAGAAGCTGGGGAGACACGCTGGAGGTGCTGGCAACGCAGAATCCAGAACGCTGCCGGTACGCCCTCACCGATCAAGATGGTCACTTCACGCTGTCAGGTCTCGATTCCGAGAGCCAGAAGATCGCGGCCGTGCGCGACGACTACGCCGAGGGCTGGCAGCAGGTCGTGCCCGGACAGGACGCGAGCATCGAGATCCGCTTGAAGCAGGGACCGGCCGCCTTCGGCACCGTGTTCGACGATTCGGGCAAGCCCCGGGAGGGCGTCCGGATCACGCTCTACGGCGACGAGTTGCCGCTCACGCGGCCGCTCATGTCCGGCGCGGAGGGCAGATACCGCACGCCGCCGCTTCGGCCCGGCATCGTCGAGCTGTGCGCGGATGGCAAGGAGGGCTTCACGGAGGAATGGCAGGTCGCGGAGCTGGCCGGCGAGGACGTGCAGGTCGACTTTGGCGTGCGCACGGACTTCGTGCAGTGGCGCGGCACCCTCTACGGCCGCGACGGCGAGCCTCAGGCTGGAGGCTACGTCGTGGCAGGCCTCTTGCCGCAAAGTCGTGGCAAGTGGCGCGCTCTCCTCAGCCACCGTCGACAAGCCTTCTGCGACGAGCAAGGGGGTTTTGCGTTTCCCAAGCTGCCCATGGGAACCTGGGTGATCACGGCAAGTCTGTCCGACGGCTCGGTCGAAAACACCGGCCGGACCGTGCACTTCGACGAACCGGGCGTCGTCGAGCTGGACCTTCGCCTGGACCGGGCGCAGAGCAACGAGGGCCGCGGCGCGATCCGCGGCGTGGTGATCGACGGCGCGACGGGCGTGCCCTTCGGCGCCGAGGCATACAACTTCGTCATGGCGCAGCGGTTTACGCCATCGCACAAGGCACTCAGCGCGGATGTCGACGACCACGGGCGGTTCCAACTGGAGAACCTCGAGCCCGGCGAGTACATGGTCAGTGCGAATGTAGAGGACCGATACCCAGCGAAGCTGCGGGTTCTGCTCGGAGAGGGGCAGGTCGTGGACGACGTCCGCATGGTGGTTCCTCCGAGCGGGAAGCTGCGCCTGGGGCTCACAGGTTTCCTCGAGGCGGATCCGCGGGAGTTCCGTGTGCACCTGGCTGCGGAAACAGGCGATCGAATCTGGTCCTTCCCGGGACAGCTCGCGGACAACGGCTCGTACGAGACCTCCCGCTCCCTGGCCGAGGGCAAGTGGATGGTGACGGTCTCGCTCGCAAGCCTGGGCCTGGCGCAGCGGTCGTTCGACATCCTCGCGGGCCGTATCACGGACGTGAGGATCGAGCGCGGCGATCTCTCGATCTCAGCGGGCACGGTGACCGTGGCGGGCTCCGTGCGCCGGCCGGACGGCTCCCCCGTGGCGGACGCGAAGCTCCATTTCTTGGCCGAGGATGCCGGCGGCATGGAATCGGAATCGCGAGCGAGGTCCGCCACCACGGACGACCAGGGCTCGTTCTCGGCCACCGGCTTCTGGCCGGGCCTGTGGAGCGTTTCCGCCAGCTTCGGCGGCAACGCCGAGCACTGCTTCGAGAACTTCACCATCCCGCCCGAACCGATCAGCCCGCACGCGCTGGATCTCATCCTGCCGGATGGTTCGATCACCGCCCTGCTCGTCAACGGGCTCACGGGCGAGCCGCTCAGCGACGCCGGAACCCGTTGGTCCGCGTGCGCAGCGCTCAAGGACTCGTTCCGGCTCGCGGCTGAGATCAACGGCTCGACGGGAAGCCGAATGCAGGTCACGGCTGTCCCGGCCGGCAGTTTCATGCTCAGCGTGGTCGCCCAGGGTTTCGACCGCTACACCTCCGCGGTTTTCGACCACACGGGAAGAGGCAACGTGGACCTCGGCGTCATCCGCCTGACCCCCTGCGGCCAGCTCGACTTTACGGTCGTGGACGACTCGGGTCAGCCAGTCCTGGTCCGGGACCTCCAGGTCAGCCTCGATGGCCAGGTGCTACGAGTCGACCAGGTGGCCTGGTGCGGGTCGA
>DYIW01000271.1:0-5550 GCA_020723465.1 Phycisphaera mikurensis | reverse complement strand
ACCACTGGCGCTGCTCCGGCCTGCGGCCCGGCCCGGCGACGTTCACGGTGCAAGCCGAGGGTTTCCACGCGGCCTCCGAACGCGTCACGCTCGAGGCCGGCAAGCCGGCTTCTCTCCCGTTCGTGCTGCGGCGGCGCTGAGGCGTGTCGCGCACCGGCGACCCGCTCCCTCGGCAAGGCCCGGTCTCAACGCGCTCAGGTCGCGCTGCGCTCGCGGCAGGATCGGCCGGCAGCGGCTGGCGCAGGACGGGCTATGCAACGAGAATCGAGGTCAGAGCGGCAGGCGCGCCGGTCGTGAGCCGGCGGCGCCGCGGACCGTGGCAGGAGCAAGAGAAGCGATGACCAGACAGCAAGAGGGCGCGGCCGGCGAGGCCTTCCGCGGCGGCACGGCCCACGACCTCGTGGCCTATCAGTCCGGGGCGATCGTCAGCCGGGAGATCCTCAAGAAGAAGACGGGCAGCGTCACGGCTTTCGCCTTCGACCAGGGACAGGGGCTGAGCGAGCACACCGCGCCGTTCGACGCCCTGGTCCAGGTGCTCGATGGGGCGGCCGAGATCATGATTGGCGGCCAGCCGTGCCGGGTGGCGCAGGGCGAGCTGATCGTGATGCCGGCCAACGTCCCGCACGCGCTCCGCGCGGTCGAGCGCTTCAAGATGCTGCTCGTCATGATCCGCGAGCCGGCGGTGTGACGGCCGCGGGGGCGCCGGCCGACTCTCGCCAGACCGACCGCCGTCATTGGCACCTTGGTCCGGACAGCGGTTGCATCCGGTCGTCCAGCCGGTAGATTCCCTGCCCAAGAGAATGGAAGCATCCTTGCTTCCACGTAGAAACTCCGGACGAAGGGCTAGACGATGAGCGATGTGCGAGCGGGTGTCCCGGCGGGGCCGGCCTGGGTGCGTGGAGTCCTCCTGTCCCTCCTCCTGTTGATGGCCGCGTGCGCGTTCTCGGGCACGGACAGGCGGGACTGGAAGGAATACGACGGGCCTGGCAAGCAGTACCTCCAGCAGGAGGAGCTGGTGGATCTGCAGATCCTGGGCGACTTCGGCGAGCCCACCAACCGCGCTTTCAGGAACTTCAACCACCTCTTCGCTCTCGCCATCCTCGATCCGCTCTACCACGCGTACGACTTCGTCTTGCCCGAGGCGGTGCAGAACTGCATCGGCAGGCTGGGCAGGAACCTGGCCTTCCCCAAGCACTTGGTGAACAACCTGCTGCAGGGCCGCTTCGCCGGCGCGGGCACGGAGACCCTGCGCTTCCTGATCAACACGACCGTGGGAATCGTCGGTCTGTTCGATCCGGCCGCGAGCTGGTGCGGAATCGAGGCATCGGAGGCGGACTTCTCCCAGACCTTCGACAAGTGGGGGTGGGATGGCAGCCAGTACCTCGTTCCTCCCATCCTCGACATGGGCAGCGACCGGGACACTCCGGCGTCGGTCCTCAACATGGCCTTCAATCCCGGAGCGATCGCCCCCGGACTGTCGATGCTGCTCAAGGTCGACCGGGAGGGCCCGCAGCTCGCTGACTACAAACGGCTGTACCGCACCAGCTACGACGCCGCCGCTTTCCTGCGCATCCTGTTCGCGCTCAACCGCGGCAGCCAGAACCGCGAGTTCCAGTACGAGGCGCAGCCGAACAGCGAGGCGGAGACGATCAAGGAGATCCTGCTCCGGCCCAAGGATGAGGACTTCGCTGCCGAATGCGACGACGACGAGGTCCTCATCGCGGCGACCGGCGAGTGGCTGCCCTACTCGTACATCCTGCAGCCCGAACCCGCGCCGGTCATGTTCATTCTCCCGGGTCTGGGAGGCCATCGCGACCTGAACTCGGTTCTCGCCCTCATGGAAATGGCCTACCGCCGCGGCTTCTCCGCCGTGGCCATCAGCAGCGCCGTGTGCTTCGAGTTCATGGAAGCGGCGGCGACGGTCGGCGTGCCGGGCTACGGGCCGTGCGACGCGAGCGACACGCACGCCGCTCTCGACGCCATCTACAAGCAGCTCCAGGAGGGGTACCCGGGCCGCCTCACCAAGAAGGTCCTGCTCGGCCTCTCGCTCGGCGGCTACCACGCCTTGCTCATCGCCGCCGCGGTGGAGGGGGGGCAGGCTCCCGCGAAGGACCTGGTCGCCTTCGATCGCTACGTCGCCGTCAGCCCGCCCGTCAGCCTGAAGACCAGCAGCGCGCAACTGGACGAGTGCTTCCACGCGCCCGGGCGCATCGCCCCGGGGGACCAGGCCGCGCAAAGCGCCTGGGCCAACGAGACGGCCATGAAGGCCCTGAAGCTGATCGAGGAGAGCCAGAAGCCGGAGGATCCGGTTCCTCTCACGGCCGAGGAAGCGCGCTTCGTCATCGGCATGTACTACCGGCTGCAGCTCATGTTCATCATCCACTGCAGCCAGCGCCGCCACGACATGGGCGTCCTGCAGACGGATCTCGGCAGCATCATCCGCGGTCCTTCCTACGAAGAGATCTTCGACTACTCGTTCATGGACTACCTGCACGCCTTCGTCCTGCCTTACTACACGACGCAGAAGGTCCTGGTCAGCGGGGAGGACGAGCTGATCCGCAAGTCCTCGCTGACGAACTACGAACGCCAACTGCGCCGGAACCAGAAGATTCGCCTGTTCGCCAACGAGGACGACTTCCTGCTGGTGGACGCGGACCACGCCTGGCTGAAGAAGCTCGGCGCACACTTCTTCCCGGACGGCGGCCACACTGGCAACCTGTGGAAGAGCGAGGTCCAGGACAAGATCATGGAGTCGGTGCAGGACCTCGCGCCGCGGAAGTGACCCGCGCGGCCCCGCGCGGCGCGGGTAGGGGGCTTTTCCACGAACTGGACGGGGGCCGCCGGCCTGCCGCTCGCGCCGCATTCTCCTTGACACAGATTTCCATCTGGTATCAGATACCTTTGAGAGAGGCACATGGATCCCGCTGAAAGGAAAGCGCGCTGCGAGCGGTTCGCGCGGCTGTGCCGCGAGCGCGGCCTGGCCCGGACGGTGCAGCGCCGGGTGATCTTCGAGATCGTCGCGGAGCGCACGGATCATCCCACCGCGGACCAGGTGTTCGAGCTGGCCCGGAAGCGCCTTCCCGGCCTCTCGCGGACCACGGCGTACCGCGTGCTGGAGCTGCTCGCCGACCTGGGCGTGGTCACGAAGGCGTGCTCTCCGGGCGCCGCGACGCGCTTCGACCCGATGACGCAACGCCATCACCACCTCGTCTGCCTGCGCTGCGAGAAGCTGGTCGACATCGTCGACGAGCGCCTGGGCCGCGGCGTCGCGCTGCCGGCCGCGCAGGCGCGCTCCTTCCAGGTGCGCGACTTCTCGATCCACTTCCACGGCCTGTGCGCGGCCTGCCAGCGGCAGGCGCGAGCGAAGCAGCGAGGTACGGTCGATCAGTCGAACCGCGCGCACCAGCGCGGCTTGGAACGACAGAGGGCATCAGGCAGACAGGAAAGGAGCAAGAGATGACGGGCTTTCGTGGAATCAACGCCTGGCGCGGCGGCTGGCCGCTCGTGGCCGGCGCGGTGCTGCTGACCGGGGCGGTCGGCTGTTTCCTCGCGCGGGCGCAGGAGCCGCCGGCCACGAGCTACGCCCCGGTCGTGGCCAAGGAGGGCTTCCCGGACACGCTGGCGCGCATGAGCGCGGCCAAGCCGGCGATTATGCGGCGCCAACTGGACCTGCTGCAGGAGCGCTACGACCTGAGCGACCGCGCGGCCGCGGGCGTGGCCATGTCACGCGGCATGGCGGTGCAGGAAGGCGTGCGCGTGAAGCTGCCCGCGGGCGTCACCTGGCAGGACCTGGCGGCGCTCACGCCCGCGCAGATCAAGGAGCGCGGAGTGTGGCCGAAGGGCTTCCTGCCGCTGCCGCATCCGAACCACGCCGAGGGCGGCATGGTCTTCCCCCAGCATCACATCGACGAGATCAAAGGCCAGACGGGCATTGACCTCACCCGCTTCGACCTGGACTACGACCTGCCGAGCCACTTCCTGCCGGAGTACCCGCCGGCCATCTTCCTGACCACGCGTCCCGACCTCGGCGACGTCTCCCGGGGCAAGGTCGTCACCATCGACAACTTCTTCGAGCTGTTCAACGGCATCCTCAATCCCAAGCAGCTCGAGGGGCTGCGCCTGCTGATCACGCCCTTCCCGCAGCAGCAGTTCAACCAGACCGAGGACCGGCGCAGCGCGCGGCCGCATCGCGGCGTCACCTGTTTCGACTGCCACGTGAACGGCCACAGCAACTCGGCCACGCACCTGGTGGGCGACATCCGTCCCCAGGAGTTCCGCCACGGCCTGGACACGCCCTCGCTGCGCGGCGTGAACGTGCAGAGGCTGTTCGGCTCGCAGCGAGCGCTGAAGACCATCGAGGACTTCACCGAGTTCGAGCAGCGCGCCGCGTACTTCGACGGCGACCCGGTGATCGCCACCAAGAAGGGCGTCAACATCCTGGAGCGTGGCAGCCAGGTGCACTTCATGGCCGAGTTTCAGGCGCTGCTCGACTTCCCGCCCGCGCCCAAGCTGGACGTGTTCGGCAAGCTGGACGAGGGCCTGGCCAGCGCGGCCGAACTGCGCGGTCAGGAGGTGTTCTTCGTCAAGGGGCGCTGCGCCGAATGTCATCCGGCCCCGTACTACACGGACAACATGATGCACAATCTGCGCGCCGAGCGCTTCTTCGAGCCGCACATGGTCAACGGCCGCATGGCGTCCGCGGACGGCCCGATCAAGACCTTCGCGCTGCGCGGCATCAAGGAGTCGCCGCCCTACCTGCACGACCGGCGCCTGCTCACGCTCGAGGACACGGTCGAGTTCTTCAACCTGGTCACGGACGTCAAGCTGTCCGAGCCGGAGAAGCAGGACCTGGTGGCGTTCCTGCGCTGCCTCTGATCGGGCGGCCGGCGGCGCGAGGCGGCCGCGCCAGGCGGCGGGCCAGAAGCGCCTGCGTGCCAGCAGGAAGATCGGCTAAGCTTCCTCCCCCGTGCTGCAGGCGCGAGGAGAGCCATGCCGCGAGCCGCGGAGTCCGTGTCGAGCAAGAAGCCGCGTCCCGTGGCGTGGCGGTCGGCGCATCTCGCGCGTCTCATCGACCCTACCGCCATCCGGAAGATGGGCAGCGAGTACGCCATCTACCTGCTGGACGCCGCGATCGGCCTCTTGCCGCAGACGAAGCTCCGCGAGCTGATCAAGGGGTGTATCCGCGCCGCGGACCTGCAGCCGGACGCCAGGGCCAGGAGGAGCCTGCTTGGCGACGTGCGGGCCTTCGAGCAGGCCAGTCTGGCCGGGGAGTACTACGAGGCCTTCGACGTCAACTGGTAGAACTGCGCGCAGAAGTCCAACGGAACGTGCGCCAGGCGCGCCAGGCCTTCGACATCCTGCTGGCTCTCCTCGATCAGGTGGACGAGGGCCACAGGGACATCATCTTCTTCGCTGACGAGGCCGGCTCATGGCAGGTGGGCGTCAGTTGGGAAGAGGTGCTGCCTGTCTGGTTCGAGGTGTTCTCGGCGACGGCCGGCCCTGATCTACTACTCCCAAGAATCGTTGCGCCGCGCGACGATTCTCGGGAGT
>DYIW01000002.1:7047-52180 GCA_020723465.1 Phycisphaera mikurensis | reverse complement strand
CGTCGCGATCCTCTCGGTGCGCGAAGGCCTGGAGTTCGCGACGCCGCTGCAGAGCGACTCGGCGCCGCTCGCCGGCCTGGTCGAACGCGTGCTCGAAGCCGGAGAGATGCAGGTGCACGTGCTGCGCGATCCCACGCGCGGGGGCGTGGCCAGCGCGCTGAACGAGATCGCCGCGCAGGCGCGCCTGGGCGTGCGCCTCGACGAGCGCGCCATCCCGGTGCGGGAAGAGGTCAAGGGCGCCTGCGAGTTCCTCGGGCTCGACCCCCTCTACGTGGCCAACGAGGGCAAGTGCCTGGTCATCGTCGCACCACAGGTCGCCGCCCAGGTTCTCGCGGTCATGCGCGCGCATCCCCTCGGCCGCGACGCGGCGCGGATCGGCGAGGTGGTCGAGAGCCACCCCGGCAAGGTCGTGCTGCAGAGCACCATCGGCGGCACGCGCATCGTGGACATGCTGAGCGGCGAGCAGCTCCCGCGCATCTGCTGAGCGCGCCGAGACGCAATTCCTGTTTCCTCGGCATGGCGCAGCGGGCGCGACGCTCCTAGATTCGAACCTCGTCGGCTCCGAAGGAAAGCCCACGAGCGGGGCGGCCCCGTCCGACACGACTCAGGGTTCGTCCATGCTCCAGACTTCCTTCGAAACCACGGAAGACGCCATCGAGGCGGTCGTGGCCTACAGCCGGGACCAGGGAGAGGACTTCCTGGCCGCCGTGCCCTTCGAGCGCTTCGACCGCAGCGACACCACCTGGTGGCTGGTGCCGTCGCGCAAGCCTCCGCACTACCGCTACGGCAAGGTCGCCTTTGTCTCCGAGGGTGTGCCGGCGCGCGCCTTCGTCGGGTTCTGCGTCGAGAAGGGGCTGCACGGCACCGCGATCGCCACGCTCGCGCGCTCGGTCAAGGCCGGCTACCTCATGCAGGAGGACTGGACCTGGCACGCCTTCCTGCGCAGCCTGCAGACGGGCGCGTTCCGCGCCGACCTGGAGCGCCTGCGCTCCCGCGCGAAGCACCCGGTCTTCGTCCAGGCGCGTGCCGAAGCGCTCTCGCGGCGCCTGGTCGCCGAGAAAAGCGAGGTGGTCCGCGTCCATTACGACGCCAGGAAGCTGCGCGTCGAGCCCGATGGCAGCGGCGCGGGCCTGCTCGGCCTGGCCGAAGGGGACAGCCTGCGCGCCCTGGGGGACAAGCTGGCGAAGCTCCCGGACGCCGACTGGACGTGGATCACGTTCATGGCCGGCCTGCTCTTCGACGTGGTTCCGCCGCGCACGCCCGGCGCCTGGGACGCGGAGGACCTCTGGGAGAACGCGGTCAAGCCCTGGAGCTCGTGGCTGCGCTGAACGCGCGTTCCCGGACTCAGGGGAACAGAGTCTTGCGCAGAGCGCTCACGGCCGCGAAGAAGGGCGTGCGCGCCAGCCGCTCGGCGCTGCCGATCGCCGGTTCCAGGGTCTCGTCGAAGGGCAGGCTCCCCAGGAAGGGCGCGCCGTGCTCCGCGGCCAGGCGGCGAACTTCGTCCGAACCGCTCCTGGCCATGTTCTCCACCACGCCACGGACCGGCGCCTTCATCTCGGTGAGCAGGCGCAGATTCCTGCGCACGGTCTCCTGCACCACGCGCGAGGCGTTCGCCACCACGAGGTACTCGGCACGCGGGATCAGGCGCACGCAGTCCATGGCTGCGTCCCCCAGGCCGGGCGGCAGGTCGATGATCAGCGCGTCCAGCTCGCCCCAGCGCGTGATGGCCAGGATCTCCAGCAGGGCGTTGGTCACGTCCGCGCCGCGCAGGGGCGCCGGCCGCTCGCCGGCGAAGCAGGTCAGCGACATGAAGCGCACGCCGGAGCAGAGCGGCGGCTCCACGCCGTGCGCTTCCTCGGGAAAGCCGGCGGGCGCGCCCAGGATGACGTGGTCCGTCGGGCCGGTGAGGTCGAGGTCGAGCAGGCCGCATCTGCGGCCGGCGCGGGCGAGAGCCAGGGCCAGGGCGGACGCCACGCAGCTCTTGCCGATGCCGCCCTTGCCGCCGGTCACGCCGAGGATGCGCGCCGCTCCCGCGAGGCGCGCGCCGACCACGGAAAGCCGCGGATCCATCTGCGTCACTCTCCCTCGATCGAGGCGATGCTCACGCCGCGGCCTTCGAGCAGCTCGAAGTCCGGGCTCTGGCAGCGCGGGCAGCGCAGGCAGGCGTGCGCCAGCTCCGGGATGAAGTGCATGGCCTCGGCGTCCTCGGCTTCCTTGGGGCCGCCGCTCTCGGCCAGCGTGAACTCGTGCGCGCAGGGCCGGCAGCGGAAGCGCGCCGGCTCGGTCTCGAGCACGATCACCGCCTCTGCCAGGCGCGGCTCGGCCGCGGGCATGATCTCCTTGAGCGCGTAGTCGAAGACCTCGCGCGCGATGGTCTGCAGCTCGCCGATCCGGACCACGAGCTTGGTGATGCGCGCGATTCCCCCCTGCTCGGCGAACTCCAGGGCCGAGCGGATCACGGCGTCGGCCAGTGCGAACTCATGCATCGTCGGCTCCTCGCGCGGCCAGCCAGGTGCTGGCCAGGCGCGCGGCCTTGCTTGCGTCCTCGGAGTAGCCGTCGGCGCCGATCTCCTCTGCGCGCGCGGCGCTGAGCGGCGCCCCGCCGACGAGCACCTTCACCCGCTCCCTGAGCCCGGCCGCGCGCAGGGCGTCGATCGTCTTCTTCATGTTGGGCATCGTGGTGGAGAGCAGCGCCGACATGGCCACGATGTCCGCGCCGCCCTCGCGCACGGCCGCGACGAAGCGCTCGGCCTTCACGTCCGCGCCCAGGTCCCGCACGGCGAAGCCCACGCCGTTCAACATCATCGACACGATGTTCTTGCCGATGTCGTGCAGGTCACCCTCGACCGTGCCGATCACCACCGTGCCGATCGGCTCGACCCGGGCCGCGGAGAGAAGCGGCTCGAGCACCTTGAGCGCCGCCTTCATGGCGCGCGCGGCCACGAGCATTTCAGGCAGGAAGTACTGCCCCTCCTCGAAGAGGCGGCCGGTCTCGCGCATGGCCGGGATCAGCCCCTCGCGCAGGATCCGCTCGGGCTCGATGCCAGCGCCGAGCGCCCTCTCGACCTCCTCGCCCACGACCTTCTGGTCGCCCGCGAGGATGCCGCGGTGCATCGCCTCCAGGTCCGCGTTCATCGCCATCCTCCGCCCCGCCAGGGCAGGGCGCGTTTCCCGCGCATCGTACCGCGCCGGCGCACCCTCGGTCGCGCTCCGCTCGCGCCAGCGGTTTTCCGCGAAGCAGAGCGCGCGGGAGTGCGCTTGGGAATCGTCCGGCATCAGCCGAGAGGATGGACATCGCCCCAAGCCACGCACCTCACGATCAGGAGACCAGCCCATGCACAGCTCGCAACGCGTTTTCATGAACCTGGTTACAGCCGGGCTGCTGGTCCTGCTCGCGAGAGGCGCAGGCGCCCAGGGCATCCTGCATTCCTTCTACGGCAACGCGGGCGATCTGCAGGGTGCCGCGGTCAGCGGCGCGGGCGACGTGGATCGGGACGGCTTCGCGGACATCATCGTGGGCGCCCCCTACTCCAGCGTCAACGGCATCCAGTCCGGCAGCGCGCGCGTCTACTCTGGCGCGAACGGCGCGCTCCTCTACACCTTCCACGGCGACTCCACCTCCGATCAGCTCGGCTGGGCGGTGAGCGGCGCGGGGGACGTCAACCAGGACGGCCACGACGACGTCATCGCCGGCGCCCTGGGCGACAGCACTGCTGGCAACTACTCGGGCAGCGCCTTCGTGTATTCCGGCCTGAATGGATCGCTGCTGCACGCCTTTCACGGCGCGGCCGCGAACGACATGCTGGGCCGCTCGGTCAGCGCCGCGGGCGACGTGAACAAGGACGGCTTCGACGACGTCATCGTCGGCGCGGTGCACAAGAACACCTATGGAGCTGCGCTGGTCTATTCCGGCCAGGACGGCTCGATCCTCCACACGTTCCAGGGCGACGCGAACGGCTTCTTCTTCGGCATCTGGGTGAGTGCCGCGGGCGATGTGAACGCCGACTCCTACCCGGACCTGGTCGTGGGGGATCACTCCTACAACCTGCACGGCATTTACTCCGGCGCCGCCTGGGTCTTCTCGGGGAAGACCGGCGCAAAGCTCCATTCGTTCTACGGCGACTCCGCGGATGATCGCCTGGGCTACTGCGTGGGCGACGCCGGCGACGTCAACCAGGACGGCTTCGATGACGTCATCGCCGGCGCCTTCTACGACGACAACACCGGCGCGGACGCGGGCAGCGCGCGCGTCTTCTCCGGCAAGGACGGCACGATCCTCTACCACGTCAACGGCGACGCGGCCGGGAACTGGTTCGGCCACAGCGTGGACGGCGCGGGCGACGTCAACGGCGACGGCTACGCCGACTTCCTGGTCGGCGCTCCCAAGGCCAGCGCCGGCGGGAACCAGGCCGGCCGGGTACGCGTCTTCTCGGGTGCGAGCGGCGCCGTGCTCTTCACGATGGACGGGACCACGGGCGACCAGCTCGGCCACGCCGTGCGCGACACGGGCGACGTCGACGCCGACGGGCGCGACGACTTCGTGGTGGGAGCGCTCGCCGAGGACACGAACGGCTGGAACGCCGGCGCGGCATTCGCCTACAGCGGCGTGCCCTGCCCCGGCAGCGTTTCCGCCTATGGCGCGGGCTGCCCCGGATCCGCAGGCTTCACGCCGCTGCTCGCGCTCTCGGGCTGCGCCTCGCCGGGGAGCGTCGTGACGCTCGAGATCGAAGGCGGTCTGGGCGGTGTTCTCGCCTTCCTCTTCGTCGGCCTGAACGCGGTCTCCATTCCCGCGGGCGGAGGCTGCACCCTGCTCGTCGACCCGATCGCGCTCATCCTGCCGCTTCCTCTCGGCGGCAGCGGCCCGGGAGCAGGCGCAATCAGCGTCCCGGCCCAGATCCCCTCCGGCATGGCGAACGTGCTGGTGCGCGCCCAGGCGTTTCTGCCCGACCCGGGCGCGGGCGCCCAGGGCTTCTCGACCACGAACGGGCTGAACATCGACATCCGCAACTAACACGGGGCACGATCGATCCGTAAGCTGGGGGAAAGCGCAGGCGCGAGGCGCCGGCCGCGCCTTGCCCGCGCCAGGAGGCCGCCGCCATGTCCGCGCCGCACGCCCTTCCCGCGAGATCGTTGACCGCCCTCTTCCTGCTGCTCGCCGCGTTCGCTGGAACCGCGCGCGCGGCGGGGGGGGTCGTTGGCACGAACGCACAGCCGACCGACGACGCGCGCGTGTTCACGCTCATGAATCCCCTGGAGGCCGAGGGACTGAACGTGTCGATCTGCGCCGGCGGGCGCACCAGCAAGATGCAGCCCCTCGAACACGGCGTGGACTTCGCCTACGATCCCCTGTGCGGGAAGATCTTCCTGCTGCGCGAGATCGCCTTCGACTGCGCGGTGGACATGCTGTTCGTGCATGGCAGGGTGCGCGATCCGGGGCTGTTCCTCTTCCACCGGCCCCTCGCCGCGGGCAGCGTGCGCGTGATCCTGAACGGCGCGCGGCTCCTCGAGGGCAAAGGCTTCGAGGTCGATCGCGAGAAGGGCGCGGTCCGCATCCTCGATCCCGGCATCCAGGAATCCGGCGCCGCGTACGTTCTGCGCGCCGGGGAGCAGTTCTTCTGCAACTGTGACGTGACCGAAGATGTCCAGGCTCTGCTCGACGCGGAGGAGCCGGCGCAGGTCGCGGGCGCGCAGTTCGCGGGCGCGCAGTTCGCCGGGGAAGAGAGCCCCTCCCCCAAGTTCGAGGGCGATGCAGCCGGCCGCGCCCTCTATGACGCGATGATCGACGCCATGTGGGAAGCCGAGTCGCTCTCCTGGGTCAGCAGCTACCAGTTCGGCAGGGAGGGGGACGAGCATCCCTCCAAGGCCACGTACCGCATCTGGCTGAAGAAGCCGAACTACGCGCGCGTGGAAGTCTGCAACGAGCAAGGCGAGCTGACCGGCGTGCTCGTGGGCGACGGCGACCACTTCTGGATCTACTGGCCGCCCGGCAAGCCGCGCTACCCGTGGGAGGAGAACGGCGGCAAGTACGCCGCGGAGTACGAGCAGTACAAGGACTCGTACTACATGACGAAGCGCACGCCGGTCGGGCGCCACTCCATCGGCCACGAGGTCGGCAGCCTGGGCGCCGGCATGTCGATGACCATCCTCGACCCGAGCACCTTCCACGGCTACTCCGACTCGCTGCAGCCCTACGTGGACGGGGTGCGGAGCCTGGGCAGCGACGCGGTCGCGGATGAGGAGTGCGACAAGATCGAAGTCAGCATCATGGACCATCAGCGGAGCTGGTACCTGTGGCTGTCGAAGAAGGACCACCTGCCGCGCAAGCTCGAGGAGGTGGTGCGCGTCAGCTTCAACCTGCTCGTGTACGAGGACTGGTCCGAGGTGACGCTCAACCCGGAGATCGCGCCCGAGCAGTTCCAGTGGAAGCCGCCCGAGGGCTGGAAGGAGTGGGACTTCCCGCCCATCGAGGAAGGCCTGCTGCCGCCGGGCGCCGAGGCGCCCGACTTCGAGCTTCCGGCCGTGGACGGCAGCACGATCCGCCTCTCGGACTATCGCGGCAACGTGGTCTGGCTGAACAAGTGGCGCTGTGGCTGACCCGCTTGCCGAGAGGAGACAGGGAGTCTCCAAGCAATCTACGAGAAGTACCGCGACAAGGGCCTGGTCGTCCTCGGCCTGAACGAGGCCGATGACCGCCAGATCGCCATCGACTACATGAAGGAGAACAAGGTCACCTTCCCGAACGTGCTCGACCCCTCGCAGAAGGCCTGGGAAGTGACCAGCAAGTACGAGACCCTCGGCATGAGCGCCGTTCCCATGACCTACGTCATCGACCGCGAGGGCAAGGTCGTGGACGCGTGGTACGGCTTCGGCGAGAACCGCATCGACGAGGCCCTGAAGAAGCTCGGCTTGCTCGAGGAGGAGAAGGAGGAGTAGGCCCGGCCGTCCCGCGACGGCCGGTCAGGCCAGCGGCTCGACGTCCTCGAACAACCTCGCGAAGCTCACGGCGCGGATGCGCTCGGTCAGCGCGAACGTGTGGTCTCCCGCGTGAACGACGTCCAGCCGCTCCAGACCAAGCGACTCGATGGCGGAGTGCATGGAGCGCGTCGTGGACGGCGCCGTCGTTCGCTTGACCTCGAAGCCGAGGCGCCGCCGGCCGCGGACGACCAGGAGATCGAGCTCGGCGCCGGCATGCGTCGCCCAGAAGAAGCTCTCCCCGGGCCTTGCGCCGAGCCGGGTCGCCACCTCGTGGAGGACGAAACCCTCCCACGACGCGCCGATCTTCGGATGGGAATCGAGGTCCGCGCGCGTCTCGAGGCCGAGCAGCGTGTGGAGGAGGCCCGAGTCGGCGACGTAGACCTTGGGGGATTTGACCTGCCGCTTGGCGAGGTTCTCGTGCCAGGGCGGCAACTGGCGAACCACGAGCGCACCGCTCAGCACGTCGAGGTAGCGGCGAACCGTCGACGCGGCGACACCGAATGCCCGCGCCAGCTCGGCGCCGTTCCAGAGCTGTCCGTGATAGTGGGCCAGCATCCGCCAGAAGCGCGAGAGCGTCGCCGAGGGAATCTGGACGCCGAGTTGAGGGATGTCCCGCTCGAGGAATGTCCGGACGAAGCCGCGACGCCACTCGGCGCTGGCCTCGTCCGAGACAGCGAGGAAGGACCGGGGAAACCCGCCGCGTTCCCACAGAACGTCCCGCTCGGCGAGCCCCACCTCATCGAGGGCGAGGCCCTCGAGATCGTGGTAGGCGACACGTCCCGTCAGGCTCTCGGAGCTCTGCCGCAGCAGCTCCGGCGAGGCACTTCCCAGGATCAGGAAGCGGGCCTTCGCCCCGGGACGATCGACCAGCACGCGCAGGAGCGGGAAGAGATCTGGGCGCCGCTGGACCTCGTCGAGAACGACCAGCCCATCGAGACCTCCCAGCGCGAGCTTCGGTTCTCGGAGACGGGCCAGATCGTCTGGATCCTGCAGGTCGAACCGCGAAGAACGAGCGAAGCCGGCTCGTTTTTCAAGGATCTCGCGCGCCCCGCAGCCGCTCCTCCACCTGCGCCAGCGCCCTCGGGATCGCGGCCTCGACGTCGTCATTCATCGACTCGGAAAACGTCGTGACGTCCGCTGCCTCGATCGCCACGACCAGGACCTCCCTCGGCATGGCGGCCCCCAGCAGCTTCCTCCCGATGTCGAGGCTTCCGGGCAGGTCCGCCTCGTGCGCGGGGCCGAGGTGAGCGGCGCGGGCGACATCGTTTCCCTCGAGCACGTGGATCGTGCCTGGGGCCGCGCCGGTGAGGATCGCGTCGATGACGATCAGGCGGTCGTATCCCAAAGCGAGATCGAGCAGCCCCAGTCCGGCGATGCCGGCCTCCTCGACGTCCACTCCCTCCGGCAGGTCACGCTCGCGCAGGCGGCGGGCGGCGTGCACACCGACGCCGTCGTCACCGAGAATGGTGCTGCCGATGCCGACGACGAGAGTCCTCACACTGCGGCGGCCCCTCGACCAGACTTGGCGGCCAGCGTCCATCTCAGGCACGAGGTTCGCGCCCAGCCGCGGGGGCGTGCGCGCCGCCGCGAGTGGGAAGTTGGTAGTCGGTAGTCAGTAGGGCCCTTCGAACCACTCCTGCCGTCTTTCTTGCCACCGCGTTTGAAGACCGCCTCGCTCGTCGATCCTGTATGGGGTTCTCGCACGGCGCGAAGACCCTGGCGGTCAAGGACACGAGAAGCCGCGGCTGAGCGTCCGCACCAGCCCTCCGCCCCGGTAGAGGCGGACCTCGAACGGCATCCGCCCCGGCAAGGCGTGCGTTGCGCAGGCGAGGCACGGGTCGTAGGCGCGAAACGCCATCTCCACGCGGTTCAGGAGCCGCTCGTCCACCTCGCCGCCGCGGATCAGCTCCGCGGCCGCCTTCTTCACCGACATGTTCATGGCCGCGTTGTTCTGCGCCGTGGCGACGATGAGGTTCACCGCCTCGACCATGCCCTGCGAGTTGGTGCGGTAGTGGTGGTAGAGCGTGCCGCGCGCCGCCTCGACCACGCCCACGCCCTCCTTGGGCGTGCCGCTCGGCACCACGCGCACGCGCGCGTCCGCGATCTCCGGATCACGCGCCAGGCGCAGCGTCTCCTCGCCGGCAAACAGGCACTCGATGAGCCGCGCCCAGTGGTAGGCGAGCGTGTGGTGCACCGGCTTCTTGCCGAAACGCGCAAACAGGCGCTCGTACCCCTCCTGCGCCCGCGGCGTGGCCATGCCCGAGGCCACGTTCAGCCGCGCCAGGGAGTTCACGCGATAGACGCCGCTTCGCGCCCCGTCCGTGAGCCCTTGCCAACCGACCTTCTTCAAGTACGGGATCTTCAGGTACGACCAGGGCACCACGCGCTCGGCGATGTGTTCGAGGTAGTCCTGCGCCGCGAACAGCGCGATCTCGTTCCCGTCCGGAGCGACCACGCGCACCTTGCCGTCGTAGAAGTTCACCCGCCCGGCCGGATCGACCAGGCCCGCGTAGTGGGTCTCATGGCAGTACGTGTCGCTCTCGATCGCCGCGGCGCAGGTGCGGTCGCCGAGCACGCGCGTCTCGAAGAGCGCGAGCGCCTGCTCGCAGAACGCGGCCAGCTCCGCGGCCATCTCCTCGATGGCGGCGCGTTCGTCCGCGCACAGCGGCTTGGCCATGCCGCCCGGCAGGGCGGCGACCGGGTGGATGGCGTGGCCGGCGATGATGGCCTGGATCTTCTGCGCCAGGCCGCGCGCGCGCAGCACCGCCCGGCCGGTCTCCTCGCCGAGCGCGTCGATCAGGCCGAGCAGGTTGCGCCGCGCCGCGGGCGCCTCCGCGCCGAGCAGGAAGTCCGGCGCGGCCAGCGCGAAGAAGTGCAGCAGGTGGCTGTGCGCGATGTGCGCGTTCAGGAACAGCTCGCGCAGCTTCCGGCCCGCGGGCGGCGGCTCCACACCATAGACCGCGTCGCACGCCTTGGCCGAGGCGATGTGGTGCGCGCCCGGGCAGACGCCGCAGATCTTCGGCGTGATGCGCGGCAGCTCCTCCACTGGCCGCCCCTGGCAGAACTTCTCGAAGCCGCGCAGCTCGACCACCTGCAGGTAGGCGTCGAGGACGTTCCCGGCGTCGTCGAGCAGGATGTCGATGCGGCCGTGGCCCTCGAGCCGCGTGATGGGGTCGATGGTGATCGTCTCCTTCACGGCGACTTCTCCGCGGGAACGTCCCGCACGGCGCGGTTCAGCAGAGCGACGGGCAGCGTGAAGCGGTAACAGGTGCCGGCCAGGTCGCGGATGCTCTGCACCGCGCGCTTCATCACGTGCGCGGGCACGTCGTTCTCGTTGGCGTCGCCGGCGATAGAGCCGAGGGCGGAGAGCGCCTCGGCGGCCGGGTCGAGGGCCTGCGCGGTCGGGCCGAAGCAGCCGCGGCACGGCATGTTCGCCCGAATGCACGAGAGCCCGCAGCCGCCGCGCGTGGCGATACCCATGCAGATCAGGCCCTGCTCGAGGAAGCAGACCTCGGGATCGGCGAGGAGCTGGTGCGGCCGCTTGAACTCGGAGACGCGCCCGCCCTTCCGCGAGCCGTTCCGCGGGCACTCGTCGCACAGGGCCTTGTCGCTCGCGAGCACCGCGCCGCGCGGCGGCGCCTCGCCCGTGGCGGCGAAGCGCGCCACGATGCCGGCCAGGTCCTCGAGCCTTTCGCCCGGCGGCGGGCAGCCGGGCAGGAAGGCGTCCACCGGCACGACCTGCGCCAGGCTCTTCACCGTGTCGTGGAACTCGGGAAGGGTGCGCTCGTTCCCGTTCACGGAGCAGCGCGGCTCGGGCGCCACGCCCTCCGGGTTCTCGGTCGAGGGCGTGCTGCCGTAGGCGACCGCGAAGATCCCCTCCCGGTCGGAGAGGTTGGCGAGCCCGGGCACGCCGCCGAAGCAAGCGCAGGAGCCGCAGGCCACGAGCAGTCGCGCCTTCCGCCGCAAAAGGAGCGCGTCCTCCTCCTGCTCGCTGGTGCGCACCGCGCCGTTATACAGGCCGATGTCCAGGCCTCCGTCCGGCAGGGCCGCGAGGTTGCGGCGCTTGAAGTCGAGCGCCACCGGCCAGTAGACCAAGTCCGCGATGCGCGTCAGCTCGAGCAGCTTGGCCTCGAGGTCGAGCAGCGCCACGTCGCAGCCGCCGCAGGCCGCGGCCCAGGTCATCGCGATCTTCACCTTCGCCGCCATGTCACGCGCCTCCCGCCGCCCGCGCCGCCGGGTTCGGGCCGAGCTGGCGCAGCTTCTTGTCCATGTCGCGCAAGGCCGTCATGAGCTTCGCTTGCATGGGCGCGCCGATGTACTCGAAGCGCAGGCGGCCGGGCTCGACGCCGAGCTGCGAGAGGAGCGCGCGCGCCAGGTCGGTGCGCTTGTCCGCCAGGAAGTTGCCCCACAGGTGATGGCAGCTCTTCTCCGGGCAGCCGGCCACCAGGATGCCGTCGGCGCCCATCCTGAACATCTCCAGCACCAGGCCGGTGTTCACCGAGCTGGAGCAGCGCATGCGGATGACGCGGTAGTTCGCGGGCGCCTTGACGCGCTCCACGCCGGCGAAGTCGGCGGCGCTGTACGAGCACCAGTAGCAGAGCATCGCCAGGATGCGCGGCTCCCCCGCCGGCAGCTCGCGGAACGCGACTTCCGCCTGGGCCAGGATCTGCCGGTCGCTGAAGTTCCTGAGCTCGGCCGCGTGCACCGGGCAGGCCGCGGCGCACAGGCCGCAGGCCTGGCAGAAGGCCGGATCGCTGCAGGCGCCCTCTTCCGTGATGCGGATGGCGCCGTGCGGGCAGACCGTTTCGCAGACGCGGCACGTGATGCAGCGACGCGGGTCGATGCGGCTGGCGAAGCGCGGCGGCAGCGTTCGGCCGGCGAGCAGCTCCGGCAGCGCGCGCATGGCCGCGGCGCTGCCCTGCTCCGCGCACTGCTGCACCGCCTTCGGCCCGGTCGACTCGCCCACCACGAACACGCGGTTCACCAGCGACTCGGTCGGCCGGAACAGGCGCGGCTGGTTCTCGATGGGGAAGCCGTGGCGATCGGTGCCGGCGCCGAACATGCGGAACAGCTCGGCCGAGCCGCGCGCCGGCTCCTGCGCCGCGGCCAAGACCACCAGGTCGGCTTCGAGGCGAAGCGGCTCGGGTTCCTCGCCGGCCTCGCCCGGCACATAAGGAGCGACCTGCAGCGCCAGGCGGCCGTCGCCCGCGCCCTCGATACCCGTCACCTCGCCGTTCACGAACTCGATGCCGACGTTCCGCAGGTTCTGGTACAGGGACTCGAGCGCGCGCTCGTAGGTGCGCATGTCGCGGTAGTAGACCACCGTGGCCTCGATGGCCGGGTTGGCCGCGGCCATGCGGTCCACCTGCTTGACCGTCACCGCGCAGCACGTCTTGGAACAGTAGGGCACGCCGCCCACTTCCTTGTCCGGGCCGGCGCGTGAGCCGGCGCACTGCACGAAGACGACCTGCTCGGGGACGCCGCCGTCCGAGGGGCGCTTGAAGCCGCGCGCCATGATCTGCTCGAACTCGATGCCGCTGACCACGTTCGGGTGCGAACGCAGGTACTGCGGGTAGGCCGCGAGGTCGAGGGCGTCGACGCCCGCAGCCAGGAACACGGCACCGTAATCCACGGTGAAGCGCCGCGGCGCGCGCTCGAGGTCGATTGCCTGCGTGGGACAGGCCGGCACGCACGCGCCGCAGCGCGTGCACGCCTCCTCCACGATCGAGTAGGAATCGGGCAGCGCCCGCTCGAACTCCTTGTCGATCGCCTTGCGCCGCGACAACCCCTCGTCTGCCAGGCGCGGCGTCTCCTCCGGGCAGACGCGCGCGCACTCGCCGCAGGAGATGCACCGCGCGGGATCCACGTGCTCGGGCGCCGCGGCGATGGTCACGCGGAAGCGGCCGTCGACGCGCTCCACGGCGGTCACGCGGGCGCGCGTGTAGGCCTGGATGCGCTCGGAGAGCAGCACGCCCTTACACTGCACCGGCCCGACGCAGGAGCTGTCGCACACCGACGGCCACCCCTCGGACTGGTAGACGCGCAGGAGCTGGCAGAGCCGGCCGCCGAGCCAGGGCCGGCGCTCCACCAGCGTCACGTCGACGCCGACCGCGTCCAGGTCCTTCGCCGCCTGCAGGCCCGCGGGCCCGCCTCCCACCACCAGCGCGCGGCCGGGCAGGGGCACGGGCTCGGGCGGCGGCTCGAGGGTCAGGAGGCGCGCGTGCGCCATGCGCACCAGATCCACGGCCTTGCGCGTGGCGAGATCGCGGTCCGCGTGCTGCCAGGCGCACTGCTCGCGGATGTTCGCCACCTCGAACAGCGCGTCAGGCTGCCCCAGGCCCCCCATCACGCGCGCGATGCGCTCTTCCGGAAACTTCAGCGAGGAACGCGGCGAGCAGCCGGCGAACAGCATGCGGTCGCAGCCGCGGTCGCGCAGGCGGCGCACCGCGACGCCGAGGTCGGCCTCGCCGCAGAGCATGTCGACCTGCTCGGCGAACTCCACGTCGGGCAAGGCGCGCGCGGCCGCCGCCACGCGCACCACGTCGATCGTCCCCGTTACCTGCCCCTTGCACTCGCAGACGAAGACCCCGATGCGTCCTGCCACGGCGCTCCTCCGGAGACATGCGGTCGGAACTGCAGAGCAGAGCCGAAAGCAGCCGTGGCGGCAAGCGCGAACGCGCGGCGCGCGGGATCAGGAGCAGAACGAGTCGCCGCAGCCGCAGGTGCTGGCGGCGTTCGGATTGTGAAACACGAAGCCGCGGCCCTGCAGGCCGCCCTCGAAGCGGATCTCGGCGTCTTTCAGGAGGCGATAGGAGCGGGGGTCGCACACGATCTTGACGCCCTCCTGCTCGCTCACCACGTCCTCCTTCTCCTGCTTCGAGTCGAAGGCGAGCCGGTACGACCAGCCCGAGCAGCCTCCCGCGGCCACGGCGACGCGCAGGAACTTCGGCTGTGCGCCGCTCTGGGACTGGATCAGTCTCTTCACCTCTTCGCTGGCCGTGTTTGTGAGCTTGATCATGGCCTTGTGGACTCCGTGTTGGTCTTGCCGTGGCTGCCGTGCCGCGTGCCGGATGTCGGTCGCGGAGCGCATGCCCGCGAAGGAATAGCTCGGATCTCGCCGCGTGGCGCGGGGTCGCGAAGAGAACCCGCCGGGGAGCACCGCCAGCGCCCGAGCGGAGCACCTGCGTCGGCGTAAATCCATCGCGCATGGCAGTTTGTGTCGCGGATGCACTCGTGCGACGTACGCCGACAAGTCTGCGGGAAGGGGTCGACCGCTGCACCATGGTCCGTCGCGCGCGACAGGCAACAATGGCGCACCGAAGTAAGCACCAAGGAGTCGCCGGAACCCTACGGTCCGCCTTCGGCCTTATCGAGATCGGCCAGCAAGGTACTCAGTGGAGGGAGATCGTCCTGGATCGTTCGCCAGACGACTTCCAGGCTGATGCCGAAGTACTCGTGGACGAGGACGTTTCGCATGGACACGAGCTTCTGCCAGGGTATTGCGGGGTGCCTCTCGCGAACGTCAAACGGTACGGCGCTGGCCGCCTCCCCCAGCGTCGCGATGTTGCGAATGACGGCGTCGACCACCAGACGATTGGAACGAAACGACACCTCGTCGAGTGACGCCGTGTACTCGCGGATCCGCGCCAGCGCGTCGAGCATGTCCTGGACGCGAAAGAACCACTCCCTACGCGGCATCCACGGCCTCACTCAGGATGCGCTCGCGCAAGGCGGGCTTCAGTGCATCGCGTTGAGCCAGGTCCACGCGCCTGCCGAGGATGGCCTCGAGACGGTCCCTCACGTCAAGGAAGCGGAAGAACCCGACGGGATGGATGAACTCGACGAGGACATCGACATCGCTCGCGGCATCGGCTTCGCCGCGCGCGACCGATCCAAAGATGGCCAGAGATTTCACGCCCAGACGCCGCAGCTCCTCGCGGTGCTCCCTCAGCAGGCGAAGGGCGTCTTGCAGTCTCATGGCGCTTGACCTGCGGTTGGCCTCCTGACGGGGAGTCTACCAGCAGGCAACGGAACGGTCGACGCCCGGGCCCGCGCCGGGCTGCTAGAATCCGCGATTCCGCGAACGCCGCGCGAGCGGCTGGAGGCAAGCGCACATGCCGGCGCCGGATCGATCGGGTTGGATCCAGGAGAGGATCGAGGAGATCCTCGGCAGGAAGATCCTGGGCCCGCCGCGCGTGTTCACGGACACGACGAGCTACATGTACATCGACCGCGACGACCTCATCGCGCTCGATGACGAGCTGTACCTGGTGCGCTGCGTGGAGAAGGAAGGCCGCTTCGGCATCGACGAGCAGCCGAAGTTCTGGGTCAAGCGCGCCGTGGCCCTTGGCAGCGGCAAGAAGTTCATCCTGAAGCTGCGTTGCGAGGAGCGCTTCATCGTGAGCATCGCCGGCCAGGAGATCCTGTGCGTGCGCAGCGGCGACAAGGAAAGCCGCGTGCTCGAGTTCGCGCGCGGCGACACGCGCTTCATGCAGGGCCGCGCCATCCGCGACAGCCGCGGCAACCTGGTGCGCGTCATCGACTTCATCCCCGGGCAGACCCTGATCGAGCACGTGTCGGGCCGCGCGCAGGCGCATGAGGACTACTTCCAGGTGCGCTTCCCCGCGATCCTGGCGCAGACCATCGACTGCTTCGCCGCCATAGCCGGCCTGCATCAAGCCGGGCTCTGCCACGGCGACATCCGAAACGACCACATCATCGTGGACGGCGAGAGCGGTCGCTTCCGCTGGATCGACTTCGACCTGCTTCAGGACGGTCCCGCGTTCGACGTCTGGGCGCTCGGCAACATCCTGCACCTCGTGGTGGCCGGGCGCTTCCTCGTCTTCCGCGAGCTGTTCGCCGCCCGGCCCGACCTGGCCGCGCGCCTCTCCGACGAGGACGGCTCGATGTTCTTCCCGCACCGCGTCATGAACCTCGGCAAGATCTTCCCGTACCTGCCGGGCGCCCTCTGCCGGATCCTGGAGCGCTTCTCGCTGCGACCGACCGCTCACTATGACAGCGTGCAGCAGGTCGTGGACGACCTCAGGGACTGCGCCGCTTCCCAGGGGTGGGAAGGCGCGCCGCGCGCGCCCTGAGGGCTCTCGTCGTCTCCGGCGGCCCGCGCGTCAACTCTTCCCGAAGGAGAAGCGCGCCTCGAAGTCGCGGTGAACGAAGAAGACGTTCTGCTGGCCGGCCGGCGGGAACACCAGGTAGACGTGCAGAAACGCCCTGCCGCCCCAGCGCTCGATCATAGCAGTGGGGAAAAGGCCCTCGAGCGGCTCGTCCTCCGCCGTGAGCGCGGCGACGGCGAACGACTTCAGGGCCGCCGCCGTGTCGGGCGGGATCTCCTCCCGGAACTGGATCCGATGGGTCCAGCCGCCGTCGCAGTGATACACGTCGTTCGCGGACCAGTAGTCCGTGGGCCCGGCGCGGGAGGCCCACGTCAGCTCCAGTGAGGACTTCTTGTCCTTCATCCTCACGGGGAACGCCGGCGGCGCCGCGGGCGGCCACGGCACGAACGTCGGGTCGCCGAACAGCGCCCGGGCCGCTCCCGCCCCGATCATCTGCACCGAAAGGTTCCGGTACGGGCGTCCCTGCCCGTCCTGGTAGCGGTAGAGCTCGAGCTTCGGCAGGCGCAGCGCCACGATGACGCCGTCATACGTCTCCTTCGCCGCGTGCCCGAGCGCGTCGCCGTGGATCCAGAGGTGCTCCAGCTCCTGCGACGTGGTCTCGCCGCGGTCCGGATCGAGGCCGGCGAACAGCGCCGTGACTCCGGACGCGATCGCCGCCAGGCAGAACGACTCCATCGGGTCGACCTGCCGCCGGCGGAAGGCGCCGTCCTGCCACTGGTAGAAGGCGCTCGTGACGCCGCAGTAGCACGGACCGCTGAAGTAGATCGCCGGGGAGAGGTCGATCTTGAGGCGCCGCAGGTCGGCGCCCTTGATCCCGTCCACGACGCCGTCCGGCAGGCCGTGCCCGCTGGCCCGGAGCATCCCCATCCCGTGGAGCTGCGCGCGGCGCTCGAGCATGTCCTCCACCGGCACGTGGTAGGCGAACGAGCGCTTCCACCCCTTCGCCACCGCGTGTCCCGCCGGGCCGCCGTAGCTGCCCTTGCCGTCGTTGGCCGGCCCGAACTCCAGCTCGGTCGCGGGCAGCTTCCTTCCTTTGCCGGCCTCGAGGAACCGCTCGACGAAGGCGACCGCCTCCTGGGGCGTGGCCCCGGTGACGTAGCCGAAGGCGAAGTCGACGAACGGGTCGCGATCCAGCCCAGCCGCCATCTCCAGCAGGTCGAGGTGCAGGTTCACGTCGATTCGCTCCGGCCGTGTCGCCACGATGACGAACTCGGGCAGGTGCTCGAGGAGCGCCGGCCGCGCCTCGCCGATCCGCCCCTCGGGGTAGGGGATGGTGGCGGCGACCTCCTTCTCCTGTTCGAGCAGGTCGACGATCGCGCGATAGGGGTCGCGGGAGTCGAGGTCGGTGAGGAGCACGAGCTTGCCGAGGCACCGCGCGGGAGGAGCGCCGTCGTCCTGCCCGCCGCAGAGGTCGGAGATGAACACTTCGGCCTTCGGGTCGTCGGCCCGCGCGATCTCGCCGCCGGCCGCGGCCGCCACGGGCGTCAAGGCAACGGCCAAGAGGAACAGGAGCAGCGGTTGACGGAGACTCACTTACTTCCTCCTCGAATGCAGTCGCGGCGTGTGTTGCCGCCACAGCATTGTACGGAGCGGCGCGTCCTCTCTTCCCTCGTGCGCACGGCGGCTATCACAGGACCATGAGCAACGCACAGAACGCGAGCAGACGTGTGGATCTCCCCGTGACCGGGATGAACTGCGCTTCCTGCGTCCGCCACGTCGAGCGCGCCCTGCGCGAGACCGCCGGGGTCCAGGCGGCCACGGTGAACCTCGCCACCGAGCGGGCGACCGTACAGTTCGACCCGGCCGTGGCTTCCCTGGAGATGGTGGCCGCCTCTGTCCAGGCCGCCGGCTACGGCCTGATCCTCCCCGACACGCCCGCTGAGGCCGAGCCCGGGGACGTGCCGGCCGCCGAGGCCCTGGACGACGATCCCGAGGCGCGGGCACGCCGCCGCGAAGTGGCTGGCGTCCGCCGGCGATTCGTGGTGGCGGCGCTGTTCGGGATTCCGGTCGTGACGCTCGGCATGACCCACGGCCTCCTCGGCGTGCCGCACGAGCAGTGGATCCAGCTCCTCTTGACGCTGCCGGTGATTCTGTTCGCCGGCGGCGGCTACTACCGCCGCGCTTTCGTCGCGCTCCGTCACGGCACCGCCGACATGAGTTCGCTGGTCGCGCTTGGCACGGGCGCCGCCTTCCTCTATTCGCTGGCGGCCACCGCGGCGCCCGGGTTGGTGACGGCCGCCGCGGCGGACGCGTCCCATCCGGCGGTCTACTACGAGACGGTCTGCGGCATCCTCGCGCTCGTGCTCCTCGGCAAGCTGCTGGAGACGACCGCCCGCTCCCGCACCTCCCTGGCCGTGCGCCGGCTGGCGAAGCTGCAGGCGAGCAGCGCGCGCGTCATGCGCGACGGCAGGGAGGTCGACGTTCCCCTCGGCCGGGTGGTCGCCGGGGACGAGGTGGTGGTCCGCCCCGGCGAGACCGTGCCGCTGGATGGCGAGGTCGTGGAGGGTTCGTCCTTCGTCGACGAGTCGATGCTGACCGGCGAGAGCCGGCCGGTGGAGAAGCGGCCGGGCGATCAGGTGGCCGGCGCGACCATGAACCGCCTCGGTTCGTTCCGTTTCCGCGTGACGCGCGTGGGGCGGGACACGGTCCTGCAGCAGATCATGAGTTTGGTGGACGAGGCCCAGCGCTCGCGCGCGCCGATCCAGCGACTCGCCGACCGGGTGAGCGCCGTGTTCGTCCCCGCGGTCCTGCTGCTGGCGGTGGCCACGTTCGCCGTCTGGTTCCTGGTCGCCCCGGCGGAGTCGCGCCTGTCGGTGGCGCTCGTGAACGCGGTGTCGGTCCTCATCATCGCCTGCCCCTGCGCGATGGGGCTCGCCACGCCCACCGCCATCCTGGTCGCCACCGGCCGCGGCGCCGAGGCGGGGGTCCTGTTCAAGGGCGGCGAGGCGCTGGAGGCGGCCCATACCGTCTCCGTCGTCGTCCTCGACAAGACCGGGACGATCACGCTGGGCGCGCCGCGGGTCACGGAAGTGGAGGCGTCCGCGGGCGAGCTGGACGAGGCGGGGCTGCTCGCTCTTGCCGCATCGGCGGAGCGGGGCTCCGAGCATCCGCTCGGCGAGGCGATCGTCGCGGCGGCGGCGGAGCGCGCGCTGCCCCTGCCGGCTGTCGCGTCATTCGAGGCGCGACCCGGCCGCGGGATTGCCGCCGCGGTCGCGGGCCGGAGCGTCCTGGCCGGCAGCGCGCGCTTCCTGGAAGAGGAGGGGATCGACCTCGGAGCGTTGAAGGAGCGCGCCGCGGCCCTCTCCGGCCGCGGCCGCACGCCGGTGCTGGTGGCGGTGGACGGCCGGGCCGCCGGGCTGATCGGGATCGCCGACCCGGTGCGCGACGGCGCCCGCGAGGCGATCGCCGCCCTGAAGAGGATGGGACTCGACCTCGTGCTGCTCACCGGCGACCTCGATGCCACCGCCCGGGCGGTGGCGCGCGAGGTCTCGATCGACCGGGTGGTCGCCGAGGTCCTCCCTGACCGGAAGGCCGAGGAGATCGCGCGGCTCCAGGCCTCCGGCCGCAAGGTGGCGATGGTGGGCGACGGCATCAACGACGCGCCGGCGCTGGCGGCCGCCGACCTCGGCGTCGCCATCGGCACCGGCACCGACGTGGCGCGCGCCGCCTCCGGCGTCATGCTGGTGCGCCCCGACCTCGGCGGCGTGGTCGCCGCGATCCGACTCTCGCGCCGCACGATCCGAATCATCCGCGAGAACCTGTTCTGGGCGTTTGGCTACAACGTCCTCGGCATCCCCATCGCCGCCGGCGTCCTCTACCCCTTCACCGGCTGGCTGCTGTCGCCGGTGTTCGCCTCGGCGGCAATGGCCGTCTCCAGCGTGTCGGTGGTGAGCAACAGCCTGCGCCTGCGTCGCGTCGACCTTTCGGGCGACTAGCCGCGCGCCGCGCCCGCTCGCGAAGACCCCGAATTGCTGCTCGTTCACTGGGGAGGTACGATCCGTGCATGAGCATCCGGAATCCGACTCCTCCCGAGAAACTGACCGACTCCCGTGGTCGGCCCTACTTTCTCTGGGACGTCGACCTGACGCTGGACCAGTTCCGGGCGCTGCTCAGGGAGGGCGATCAGGTCAAGCGCGCGTACTTGGTCGGCAAGCTCATGCGTCAGGCCAAGCCCGACGACGTGTTCGAGTTCGTCTCGCTCGAAGAGATCCGCGATCTCTGGACCGACGTGCAGCGGTACCTCGGCAACACGCGCGCCTTCTGGAGCTGGCTCCTGGAAGTCTGGAAAGACGATCGTGCCGCCTGAGGGAGGACTCTCTCCGCTGCAGCGCCGGATCCTCGCCGTTCTGTCCGGCATCGAGCCCGCCTGGACGCTGAGCGGCGGCGGCGCGCTCTGCGGCTTCCATCTCATGCACCGCACCACTCGCGACCTCGATCTCTTCTGGCACGGGCGCGAGCGGCTGGATCAGCTTCGGCAGCTCGTCGTCGATCAGCTCGAGGGCGAGCGCCTCGAGGTCGAGATGTTGCACGGTGCGGCCTCCTTTCAGCGGATCCGAGTGTCCGACGCTCGGGAAGCGGTGATCGTCGACCTGGTTGCCGATCCGCTGGGTACGGTCGAGCCGCCCGTGACGATGACGCTGGCCGCTGGCGCCATCCAGGTGGACACGGTTCACGAGATCCTGGTCACACCGCGTGTCTTCGCGCGGTGGCCCTCGCCTATCAACTATCCCAGGCCCGCCTGGTGTACTGCGGTAAGTCCTCACCTCCCGTCACGACTTGAGCCTCAAGTAGCCATACCGTAATGGCAGCAACGAACGGCACACCTGCCTGGCCTCCGAGGCGGCGCAGAAGACGTCGATACGACATCGAGTACCTCTTCGGCTGTCTGACGGTTCTCTCGCTCCCGCTCGGGTGGGCGATGTCGGTGCTCACATCGTTCGGGCTGATCCGATTGACAACCAATATCCGGGCCAGCCAAGCGCTTGGCGGATCCGCACAGGTGATGTGTGCAAACCTCGTGACCATTACCGCGCCCTTGACCATTCTCTCTGCTCTGGCTCTCGAACGCCTCCACAGAAGACTCCGTTCGTCAAGAGCCGCGTGGGCCGTGTTTCCGGGAGCAGGGTGTCTTCTCTCGGGCGGTACGCTATATGCTCTCTCCGGATTCGATGTCGAGATCTACTCTGCCGCTCAGGCGGTCGCAGGCGCATTTGTCGGTCTCGGATGGGCAAGTTGGCGCGCCCTCCATCGTCCGTATCCCGAGAGGACTCGCAGGCGCAGTCCATCCCTTCCCGTCCTTGATCGCCACTGAACGCGCGTCCGGTCCGCGGACCGAAGTGGCCTTTCCCTGGTGGGAAAAGGCGGCCGCGCCCGCTCCGCCCTGCGCGGCTTCGCACGGTGCACCATTCTCGGACCGGGGCGGGCTCTCCTGCCGCCCGCGACCGCCTTCCGCCAGCCAGTGGTACCGAAGCGGCCCGCCTTGACTGCGAGTATCGGGACGGCGCGGTGCACTAGCGGAGCGGCGATTGCGTGGTTTCGCAGCCCGTCGAACAAGTCATCCTGCCTGCGGCGGCGCCTCGGCGACGGAGCACTTCTTCGACGGTCTGCTTGGAAACGGCCGCGCCGCCGCGCATTCATTCTGGGCCGGGAGCGGGCTCTTGCCCGCGACCGCCAACCGCACGTGTGTTGCAGACGAGACGGCCCAGCCTCGACCGCGAGCACGGAGACGGGGCCCGGGGGGAGCGGAGGGGCGTTTCCCTGGCGAAGGAGCCAGCAGCGACGACGTTGCTGTTTCACGCCCGGCGTACCTCATGCCGCTGAACCTCCAGCACCGCCTTCGCTGCGACGAGGCCCTGCTCGTTCGTCGCGGACGCCGTGCACCGGGAGTCGCGATCTGGCCCCGGAGGCCATGGGAAACGGCCCCGATCGCTCCGCTCACATCCCCTCCCCTCCCTCCCCTCCCTTCCTCTCAGATCAGCACCAGCTCCATCTGGGGCGTCGAGAGATACTGGCTTCCTCCCTGCCCGACGAGCACCATCTCCTCAATGGTGGCGATGCCGCGGCCCGGCACGGTGACGCGCGGCTCGAGCGTGAAGACCATGCCCGGCTCGACCGGCGCGAAGGGCTTCCGCCCGTACTTCTCCCACTGCGGCCCGAGCAGCGCGAAGCCGTCGTGCGAGAAGCGGCCGACCTGATGGCCGAGCGCGTGCGGGAACTCCTCGAAGCCGCACTCCACCACGTGCCGCCGAGCGACTGCGTCCACTTCGTGCCCCAGCGCGCCCGGCTTGAGAACGCGGCGCGCCCGGTCGATGGCCTCGACCACGGCGTCGAAACCCCGCCACACCTCATCGGGCGCGGAGCTTGCCCCCTCCTCGAGCACGTAGTAGGTGCGCTGCAGGTCCGAGCAGTAGCCGCCGGCCTTGACCCCGAAGTCCATGTTGACGATGTGGCCGCGCGCCACGGCGCGCTCCGTGGGCAGGTAGTGCGCGCCGGCCGTGTCCGGCCCGGTGAACACCGAGGGGCAGGTGCGCTCCTCCCAGGCGAGAGCGAGGCCCGCCTTCCTGGCCTGGTCCTGCATGAAGCGAGCGATCTCGCGTTCGGTCCGGCCCGGCTGGATGAAGGCCGCGGCCTCGTCGAAGATGGTCTCGGCGGCGCGCACCGCGCCGCGGATCGCCTCGATCTCGGCCGCGGTCTTCCGCTGCCTGAGCGCCGCCACGATCCGCTCCGCCGAGACCATGCGCTCGGCGCAGCCGATCTCGGCGAGCATGTCCCACAGAATCAGGTACATGCCGTGCGTCAGGCCGTCGCACACCTCGCTGTCCTGCGAGAAGTTGACCGCGATGGTCTTCGGGTCGATCTCGCGCAGCGCCGCGAGCAGCGGCTCGCGAATGCCCTGCACGTAGCCCACCACCTGCCGGTAGGCGCCCGTGTCCTCGATCGCCTTCACGTCGTAGCGGCCGGCAATGGCGCGCGTGTCGCCCGACGCCGTGACGATGAGCGCGGTGTGCCAGGTCACGTCCCCGTCGAGCAGGAAGGGCAGGGTGGGATCGCCGTTGATCTGGCTCTCGCGCGTGAACGTGAGCCAGCAGTCGACGCCCTGCTCCTGGAGCAACGCGACCGCCTGCTCGACCTTCTCCTTGACCAGCATCGCGCTACGCCTCTGCCCACTGCGCGCGCAGGAACGCGACCGACTTGGGAATCTCGACCAGCGGATCGCCGTCGCAGCCGCACTCCAGGCTGAGGAAGTCGCGATAGCCGACCTCCTTCAGGCCGCGGAAGCCGTCCACGAAGCTGCGCTCGTCCTGCCCCGGCAGCACGCGCCGCCGCGAAGCGAGATGCACGTGGTGCAGGCGCGGGCCGGCGGAGAGGAAGGCGCCGCGGTCGCTCGTCTCCTCGATGTTCATGTGATAGAAGTCGCCCATCACCGCCACGCCCTCCGAGCCCGCGTCGCGCGCGATGGCGGCCGCGTCGGCCACGAGCCGCAGGAAGTAGCACTCGCCGCGGTTGAGCGGCTCGAGCAGGACGCGCGATTTCACCTGGAGCGCGTGCGCGCCCAGCTCCTGCAGCAGGTCCACCAGGATCGTCCGCGCCTCCTGGCAGTCCAGCTCGGTCTGCCCGTGGAAGGCGGGAACGACGATGACGCCGGTGGAACGAAGCTCCCCCGCGGCCGCGAGCAGCTCCTTCAAGGTGTCCACGGCCAGCCGGCGCTCGGTCTCCTCGTGCGAGATGAGGCAGCCGCTGTAGCCCGCGCACACGGCGCTCACGCTCACGCCGCTGCCTTGCAGGGCCTGCTGGATCTCGGCCACGCGGCCGGGCAGACCGCCGCCGTGCGGTTCGAGCCCGTTGAAGCCCCACTCAGCCATGCGCTCGACCCTCTCGGCCAGCGCCTCGCCCGGGATGCGCCCCTCCTGGCTGGAGAGGTTGAGCACGGCCGGCTCCTCCTCTTCGGCGGCGTTCGCCTCGCGCGCGCCGAGAGCGGCGCTGCCGAGCGCGGCCGCCGCGCCCACCAGGCCCGCCGCGTGCAGGAAGTCTCGTCGATCGACCGTCATGTTCGTGCACCTCGCCAATCTCGCCTGCGACGGGGGAGTTCCCGCCGGCGAGATCGTACCCGGGGAGGCCGGGCCAGGGCACGCATCACCGCGCTCAGCCGGAGATGAGGGCGTAGGTCTCCTCGGCGATCGCGATCTCCTCGTCCGTGGGGATCACCAGGATGCGCGCCCGCGACGCGGCCGCGGAGATGTCGGCCTCCGTCCCGCGCGCCGCGGCGTTCTTGGCGGCGTCGAGCGCGTAGCCCATGTCCTCGAGCCCCGCGAGGCTCTTGCTGCGCACGGTTGGCGAGTTCTCCCCCACGCCCGCGGTGAACACCAGGGCGTGGGCGCGCCCGAGCACGGCCGTCATCGCACCGATGTACTTCTTCACCCGGTAGCAGTACACCTCCAGCGCCAGCGCCGCCCGCTCGTCCCCGTTGCGCGCGCCCGCCTCGATCTCGCGCATGTCGTTGGTCCGGCCCGAGAGGCCGAGCAGCCCGCTCTGCTTGTTGAGCAGGCGGTTGACGTCGTCCGCGCTCATGGCGCGGTCCTTCAGCAGGTAGAGGATGACCGCCGGGTCGAAGTCGCCGGGCCGCGTGCCCATGACCAGCCCCTCGAGCGGCGTGAAGCCCATGCTCGTGTCCACCGAGCGGCCGCCCCGCACCGCGGCCATGCTCGCGCCGTTGCCGAGATGGCAGGTGATGACGTTCACGTCCTCGGCGCGCCGGCCGAGCAGGCGCGCGGCGCGCCGCGACACGTAGGCGTGGGAGGTGCCGTGGAAGCCGTAGCGGCGGATGCGGTCCTCGCGATACAGCTCGTAAGGCAGCGCATAGAGGTAGGCGCGCGGCTCCATGCCCTGGTGGAAGGCGGTGTCGAACACGCCGACCTGCGGCACGCCGGGCAGGAGGCGGCGCGCCACCTCCAGGCCGAGCAGGTTGGGCGGGTTGTGCAGCGGGGCGAGCGGGATGTTCGCCCGCACCGCGTCCACCACCGCGTCATCCACGATCACCGAGCCGGAGAACTGCTCGCCGCCGTGCACCAGCCGGTGCCCGACGCCGTCGATCTCTTCCTTGCGCTGCAGCACGCCGCCCGCGCCGGTGAGGAGCGCGAGCACCTTCTCCAGCGCCGCGGCGTGGTCCGGGAAGGCCTGCTCCACCACCTCCTCGCGGCCGCCGGCGTGGTGCGTGACGCGCCCCGCGGGCTCGCCGATCTTCTCGCACAGGCCCGAGGCGAGGACGCGGTGCGCCGGCATCTCGCAGCACTTGTACTTGATGGAAGAGCTGCCCGAGTTGAGCACGAGGATCTTCACGGCTCTCTCCTTGCGGCGCCTCAGTCGCCGACGCTCTGCGCCTGGATGGCGGTGATCGCGACCGTGTTGACGATGTCCGGCACGGTGCAGCCGCGGCTCAGGTCGTTCACCGGCTTCTTCAGGCCCTGCAGCACCGGCCCCACGGCGATGGCGTGCGCCGAGCGCTGCACCGCCTTGTAGGTGTTGTTGCCGGTGTTGAGGTCGGGGAAGATGAACACGGTGGCGTGGCCCGCCACCTTGCTGCCCGGCAGCTTGGTCTTGGCCACGCCGGCGTCGATGGCGGCGTCGTACTGCAGCGGCCCCTCGATGGCCAGGTCGGGGCGCAGCTTCTGCGCCAGGCGCGTGGCCTCGGCCACCTTCTCCACGTCGCTGCCCGTGCCCGACTTGCCGGTGGAATAGGAGAGCATGGCCACCGCCGGCTCGATGCCGAAGGCGCGCGCGGTGTCGGCCGAGGACACGGCGATCTCGGCCAGCTCCTGGGCCGTGGGATTGGGGTTCACCGCGCAGTCGCCGTAGACGAGCACACGGTCATCCAGGCACATGAAGAAGACGCTCGAGACCAGCGAGATACCCGGCCGGGTCTTGATGAACTCGAAGGCCGGCCGGAGCGTCTCGCGCGTGGTCGTGATCGACCCGGAGACCATGCCGTCGGCGTGGCCCTTGTAGACCATCATCGTGCCGTAGAAGACCGGATCGACCATGGTGTCGCGCGCGATGTCCCTGGTGATCTGCTTGTGCTTGCGCAGCTCGAAGTAGGTCTCGACGTAGTCCTCGAAGTCCGGCTGCTCCGCCGGGTTGACGATGCGCGCGTCGCCGAGCTGCAGCTTGAGCTCGTCGGCGCGCGCGCGGATCTTCTCCTCCTCGCCCAGGAGGATCACGTCCACCACGTCGCGGCGCTCCAGGACCTCCACGGCGCGCAGGATGCGCTCCTCCAGCGCCTCGGGCAGGACGATGCGCTTCTTGTTCGCGGCGGCCATGTGCACCACCTTGTGCAGGAAGAGCTTGGGCGTGAGCACCTGCGGCGCCTCGACCGCAAGCACCGCCGTCAAACGCGCGGCGTCGACGTTGGCCGCGAACAGCGACAGTGCGGTGTCGATCTTGCGGTGGTTCGCCGGCCGGATCACCGCGTTGATCTGGTTCAGAGCCATCGCCGTCTCGAAGGTGTTCTCCTGCACCGAGATGATGGGCACGCGCACCGACCGCAGCCCCTTGATGAGCCGGTCGATGGGCGGCGTGGGCAGGAAGCCGCCGGTGAGCACGATGCCGGCGATGTTCGGCATGGTGGTCGAGATCTGCGCCGCCATCAGGCCTGCGATGATGTCTTGGCGGTCGCCGGGTGTGATCACCAGCGCTCCCGCGGGGATGCGCTCCAGGCAGTTGTCCAGCTTCATCGCCGCCACGACGAAGCCCGAGGCCAGGTTGTCCAGGTACTTCTCGCCGTAGACGACCGTGCCGCCGAGTTCGGTGATGACCTCGGCGGCCGTGGGGCAGGCGAGCAGCTTCTCCTCGGGGAAGACGCCCACGAGGTCGATTCCCTCGCGGGACATGCGCTCCTGCAGGGTGGTGCGGATCTCGCGCAGGCGGTCGGGATCGACCATGTTGACCATGGCCGCCTTCAGCTCGCAGCCGCGCAGTTCGAACTGCTCCTTGCTCATGACCGCCGACGAGACGATCTCGTCGATCGTGCGATCCTTGGCCTTGAAGATCATCAGCACCGGCGCACCCAGGTTGCGGGCGATGATGGCATTGGTGTCGAACTCGAACCACGAGGTCACGCCCTCGTAGTTCGTGCCCTCGATGAGGACGAAGTCGCACTGCTCCTCGTACGCCTTGTAGCGCTCGATGATCGTCTCGATCAGGTCGTCGAAGCGGCCGCGCGCGACCATCTCCTCGGCGGTCTTGGCCGACACGCCGTACATCAGCTCGGGCGGATCCTCGAGCCGGAAGTGGCTGCGGATCAGGTCGATGTTCGCGTCGAGGGCCGCGCCGCGCTCATGCATGCGCGCGATCGGCCGGAAGAAGCCGACGCGCTGGATCGTCCCTTCCATGAACTCCATCAGCCCCAGGGAGATGGCGCTCTTGCCGCTGCGGGTCTCGTTGATCGTGACGTACAGGTTCCTGGTCATTGGTCCAACTCCACCTGGCTGGCGCCGGAAGCGAACGAGCGAGCGTACCGACTCCAAAACCCATATGCAATTTGCGGGCCGAGCGCCGCTTTCGGGCCGTTCCCGGTGCGCGGCGGCACCGCCTCCCCCATCTCGGCGCCGCGAAAGAGAAACGGCGAATCGCGCTGATAGAGGAAGTCGATTGCGCGGGTCTGCGTGCGACCCTGAGCAGGCGGGCTGGCTGTTTCGTGCCCGTGCCCGTGCCCGATCGAAGCGGGTCATGGCGTTCGCTACCGTCGGGCACGGGCACGGGCACGAGACCCCGGTAGCCGCTCAATGTTAGGAGCACACCCCGTCGATCAGGTTGCGCTCGGACGCGCCTGCAGGACTACGGGAAGGGCGCGATCTCCTCCTTCACCTTCGCGCTGGCGAAGGGCCCCACCTGGTAGGTGCACACGACGACGTACTTGGTCTGCGCTTCTGGGCCAGCCCATGTGGCCGAGCAGGTGAAGCCTCAGCCATACTCGAAGGCGCCGCGCGCAGCGATCTTCCCGGCCGCGGACAGGATCACGTAGGCCGGCGCCTTCGGCAGGTGCGTCTTCACCCCGTCCATCTCGATCTTGGTCGCGCTGCCCGAGACGCGCCTGAGGTCGGTGACGACCTCCTGGGCGCTGCCGTCGATGCGGAACTCGACCGGCACGGATTCCGGTGTCGCGCCCGCGGCCTCCTCGTAGGCGCTCGGCGGCACGCGCGCCGCCGGCGCGAAGGGCTCGCCGAAGGCCACGGCCGTGGACGCGCCCGCTGCCGCCATGAAGAAAGGCGTGCGCGGCGTGGCGGCCGCGGCCAGGCTCCTCACGTCGCCCTCGGCGTCGGCGCGCCGCAGCCGGTAGGCGGCGACCCGGTACTTCCCGGCAGGGACGGAGGCGCTCCGGCCCGGCTGGAACAGAACCACGTACGTTCCGCCGTCCTCGGAGGCGAGGCAGAGGCGCTCGCAGTCCTGCGGCAGGTCGAGGGTCGCGCTGGCGTCGGCGCAAAGCTCGAGCACGAGCTTCCGCGCGGCCGCGTCGACCTTCACCTGGAACACGTCTTGGCCGAGCGCGAGCACGTTCCCGAGCGCGCAGAAGTCGCTTGCCTCGACTGTGCCCGCGGTGGTCAGGTAGAGCAGGTCGCCCGCGGGCTCGATGGCCTGGAACGGTTCGTAGCCGTCAGAGTCGAGCCGAACCACGTCGTCGAAGCGCCCGTTGACGTTCGCGTCGGCGAGCAGCAGGCGGCAGGCGCCGCCGGCGCAGGCCGCTTCGCCCGCGTAGCAGCAGTTGGGGGTGATCTGCAGGGAAAGGTCCTCGAGGTCGAGCGGGTCGCTCAGCTCCCCGCCCTCGAGCAGCGCGCTCGAGGTGAGTGTGACGCGCAGGCTGTAGTCCGCGCGGCCGGAGCCCGCGCGCACCTTCAGATCGAGCGGCGGCAGCTCGAGGTAGCCCGGCAAGGCCTCGGCATCGACGCTCTTCAGGGCCGGGTCGTTCGTCAGGTCGCCGTCCCCATCGGCGTCGCAGTAAAGGACGTTGAAGAAAGGATCGCCGGCGTCCGCGCGGTCGAAGACGAGCAGCCGCGGCTCCCCGCCCAGCTCGAGGAGCGCGAACAGGGGCTCCTTGCTCTGGAGCGGCGGCAGCTTGAAGTCCCCGCGCGGCGCGCTGGTCGCGATCTCCTCGATGGCGCGGGTGAAGCGCGGCAGGAACGCCTCGTCCTCCTGCTCGCCTTCCGGGTAGCGCACGTACTCCAGCGCCACCTCCTCGGCCAGGGCCGGCGCGGCGAGCGCGCCCGCGAACAGGCCCGCCCGCGCGAGTCGTTTCCACGCTCCTGTCATCTCGGCTCCTCGGCGCGGGGTGCGAGCGCACCGCCTCCGCGCCGCTTCTGCTGCATCAATAGTTGGTCAGCCGGTCGCCGTGACCGGCAAGGAAGGACTACTGTCACGTCGGGCAGGCTCGCTTGCTGCGCGGCTGCGACCGGTCGTAGGTGGAGTAGAGCCCACCCTCCTTGCGGATGACGCCGGTGAAGGTGGCGTCGATGGCGAGCTGCGTCTCGCTGATCTGATCGAAGGGCGCGACGCCCAGCACCTCGGCCAGCTCGTCGGCGTCCAGCACGCGCACGTCGTACGAGCGCTCGCGCGCGGCCGCGATCAGCACCACGCTCCCGGCGAGAATGACGGCAGCCGCCGACTTCCTGACCCAGGGTCCTGCCGCCATGAAACGCCGCACCTCCGGACGGTCCTGGCAAGCGCCCCCCGGCGCGGAGGAACGACCCGCGCGGCCGGAACGGCGGCTGCCTGCGTCCAGGATGCTACCGCACGAGCGACGACGCGGCAACCTCCCGCTCCGGCCGGGCGGCCGGGCTGCCTTGACGGCAGGAGCGGGCGCAAGTAGAAGGGATCGGCGGCCGCCGCGCAGACAACATGCGGAGGTGAGCGGGGCCCGGTGGCTCCCGCGGCCTTCAAAGCCGTCGTATCGTCGCTTAGACGCTAGGTGGGTTCGACTCCCATTCACCTCCGCCACTTTTGCATAGGCCCATGACACGAGACTCCTCCCCCCCAGACGGCGGCGACGACACGCGACGCGGGCTCATCCCGGTCTACGCCGTGCTCGAGGAACCGCGCATCCACGAGCTGATCGCCGAGTTCTCGCGCCCCCTGGTCCTGGACGCCATCAAGGCCGCGCTCGGCGAGTTCCGCCGCGCCTTCCGCCCCGGGGATGAGCTGCCGGCCATGGGCGAGGTCGTGGAGCGCGTGCGCCACATCGTCCTCGAGGAGGAGAAGGACCGCCTGCGGCCGGTGGTGAACGCCACGGGCGTGATCCTGCACACCGGCCTCGGCCGCGCCGTGCTGCCGCCGCGCGCCGCTGCCGCGCTCGCCTCGCTCGACCGTTGCTGCAGCATGCAAATCGACCTCGACACCGGGAAGCGCGGCAAGCGCTGCTACATGAGCGAGCGCCTGCTCACGCGCCTGACCGGCGCCGAGGCGGCGATGATCACCAACAACAACGCCGCCGCCACGCTGCTCATCCTCTCCGCCCTCTGCGCCGGCAAGGAAGTCATCGTCTCGCACGGCCAGCTCATCGAGATCGGCGGCTCCTTCCGCCTGCCGGACTGCATCCGCCAGAGCGGCGCCATCGCCGTGCCGGTCGGCACCACCAACCGCACGCACCTGCGCGACTACGAGGAGGCGCTCAACGAGCGCACCGGCGCCATCCTGCGCGCCAACCCGAGCAACTACCGCGTGGTCGGCTTCGCCAAGGAAGTGTCCATCGCCGAGCTGGTCGCGCTGAAGCAGAAGCGGCCGGTGATCGTCATCGACGACGTCGGCTGCGGCGCCCTGGTGGACACCACGCGCTTCGGCCTGCCGAAAGAGCTGACCGTGCAGGAGAGCATCGCCGCCGGCGCGGACGTCGTCTGCTTCAGCGGCGACAAGCTCATCGGCGGGCCGCAGGCCGGCATCGTGGTCGGCCGCGCCGAGCTGGTCGCGCGCATCAAGAAGCACCCCTTCGCCCGCATGATGCGCGTGTGCAAGCTCACCGACCTCGCCCTCGAGCAGACGCTGCGCCTGTTCCTGGACGAGGAGACGCTGCTGGAGAACCACCCGACCCTGCGCATGCTGGCGGCCGACCCGGCCGACTTGCGCCGGAGGGCGCAGCGCCTGAAGAAGCGCATCGACGCCGACCGCCTGCCCCTGGAGGCGCGCGTCAAGGAGGACGAGAGCGCCGCGGGCGGCGGCTCCATGCCGGCGACGCCGCTCAAGACCTACGTGCTGGCCGTGCGGAGCGCGCGGCATTCCCCCGACCGGCTGAGCCAGCTCCTGCGCCAGAACGAGCCGCCCGTCATCGCGCGCATCAGCGAGGAGGAGGTGATCCTCGACATGCGCACGCTCCTCGCCGGCGAGGACGCGCTGGTGCATGCAGCCCTGCGGCGCGCGGCGCGCGCAGACGCATGAGGCAGGAGCTAGCGCAGCTCCGGCGGCGATGAGGGACAGCGCATGAAGCACCCGCCTCCTGGGTTCCTGCGCCAGAAGATGGATCCCGAGGTCCTGCTGATGGTCTGCACCGCGGGCCACGTGGACCACGGCAAGACCAGCCTGGTCAAGACCCTGACCGGCTGCAGCATGGACCGCCTCAAGGAGGAGCAGGAGCGCAAGCTCACCATCGAGCTGGGCTTCGCCCCTTGCGTGCTGGGGAGCGGCGACGTGTGCGTGGGCATCGTCGATGTCCCGGGCCACGAGAAGTTCGTCAAGAACATGGTCGCGGGCGTGTCCGGCATCGACATGACCATCCTCGTGGTCGCGGCCGACGACGGCGTCATGCCGCAGACGGTGGAGCACTTCCAGATCCTGGAGCTCTTGGGCGTGCGCCACGGCATGGTGGCCCTGACCAAGATCGACCGCGTCGCGCGCGAGCGCGTGGCGGAGGTCAGCGCGGAGATCCGCGGGTTCCTGGCCGGCTCCTTCATGGAGAAGGCCACGATCTGCCCGGTCTCCTCCGAGACCTGGGAGGGCTTCCCGGAGTTCTACGACGCCCTGGTGCAGGAGGTCAAAGGACTGTCGCGGAGGCGTTCGCTCGGCGTGTTCCGCATGCCGGTCCTGAACTCGTTCACGCGCCAGGGCTTCGGCTCCGTGGTCACCGGCATTCCAGTGGAGGGGACGATCGAGGTCGGCCAGGCGCTGGAGCTGGTCCCGGGCGGGCAGAAGGGCAAGCTGCGCAGCCTGCAGCGCTTCCTCAGGGACGCGCCGGTTGGCGGCTTCGGCCAGTGCCTGGCCCTCAACATCCCGGAGTTCGGCAAGACTCCGCCGGAGCGCGGCCAGGTCATCTGCGTGCCCGGCTGCCTCAGGGCCTGGCAGTCCCTGCACCTGCGGCTCAAGGTGGTCACGGGCATCGACAAGCCGCTGAAGAACGCCGAGAACGTCAAGTTCCACACCGGCACGAGCGAGGAGTACGGCCGGCTCTATCTCCTCGAGGAGAAGGCCCTGGGCGCGGGCCAGACCGGCCTCGCGAACATCGTGCTGGCCGCGCCGCTCGCGGTCGCCGTGCACGACAAGTTCATCATCCGGCGGCCGGCGCCCGCGGTCACGGTGGCGGGCGGCGAGGTCATCGGCATGTCGCCCTCCGCGGTCAAGGCGTCTCGGCGGCAGGCGGTGACGCGCCTGCGCACCTACCTGGAGTTCTTCCAGGACGCGAGCCTGGCCGGAGCCGAGCGCGTGGAACGCGAGATCGAGTACTTCCTGTGCAGCGACGGAGCGACCGGCGCCAGCCTGCGCGAGATCGCGCGCGGCACGCTGCTCACGGACGAGACGGTGCGCGAGACCGTGACGCGCCTGGTGGAGGCGGGGCGGGTATTGAAGCTCGCGGTGGACAGCCACATCCACCGCACCAGCTACGCGGCGAGCCTGGCCGAGGCGGCCTCGCGCGTGCAGCGGCACGTGGCCGAAGGCAAGGTGCTGAGCCTGGCGCTCGCCGACCTGCGGCGCGGCCTGCGCTGGCCGGCCGCGCTCTGGGCCCGCGTCGAGGAGGACCTGGCGAAGCAGGGGCTGGTCTCGCGGCAGGGCGACCGCGTGGTGCTCGAGAGCGCGGCCGGTGGGCTGGACGACCAGGACCAGGAGCTGGTGCGCCGGATCGTCGCGACCTTCGACGAGCACGGCTTCAAGTCGCCGCGCCCGGACGAGCTGCCCGATCTCCTGCGCGCCCCGCCGGCGCGCATCGAGCGTCTGCTCGACTACCTCTGCGCCAGGAAGGAGCTGTTCCGTCTGGCGAAGAACGTGGTTCTGAGCCGCCGCTGGCTGCGGCAGGCGGAAGAGCTCGTCATCCAGGAGATCGAGAAGAAGGGCGTGCTCGACTCCGCCGAGTTCAAGTACCATATCGACTCCACGCGCAAGTACGCGCTCGCCATCCTGGACTACCTGGATTCGCGCAACGTGACGGTGCGCAGAGGCAACGACCGACACCTGGCCGCCGACTATCGCAGGAACTTGACTTGAGACCAGCTCACAACCCGGCCGCCGCTGTCACGACTCCATTCCCATGATGATCCAGAAGACCAGGAGGTGGGTGCAGACCTTCTCCCTCCTGCTGCTGCATAGCTCCTGGAGCCCCGCCCTCCAGCTCAAGTGGTTCTGCGCGCCGGTATTGAGCTGTCACTCATGCGCGCTCGCCTGGTTCGCCTGCCCGATGGGCATCTTCGTGCATTACTCGGGCTGGCACGTCCTCCCCTATCTGACGCTCGGCCTCTTCCTGCTGCTGGCCGCGCTGCTCGGCCGCCTGCTGTGCGGCTGGGTGTGCCCCTTCGGCTTCCTGCAGGACCTGCTGCACAAGATCCCCACGCCCAAGCTCTCCTTGCCGGCCTGGACCACGTACATCAAGTACCTGGTGCTCCTGCTCACCATCTTCACTCTGCCCTGGTTCTTCGGCGCCGAGACCCTCTGGTCCTTCTGCCGCGTCTGCCCCGCCTCCGCGCTCCAGGTCACGATCCCCAACCTGATCGGCGGCGCCGCGATCAGCCTGGCCACGGCGATCAAGCTAGGCGTGCTCGTCCTCGTGCTGCTGCTCGTGCTCTTCTTCGAGCGCGGCTTCTGCCGCGTCCTGTGCCCGCTCGGCGCCATGCTCGCGCCCTTCAATCACGTCAGCCTGTGGAGCGTCAGCCCGGCCAAGTTCGAATGCCTCAAGTGCGAGAAGTGCAACAAGGTCTGTCCCATGGAAGGCAAGCCCTCCGAGCGCTTCCGCGCGGGCGTTCCCGCCAGCCGCGCCCTCGACTGCGTGGTCTGCCACGAGTGCCAGACCGTGTGCGTGCAGCGCGGGCCCAAGCCGCGCACGCCGCGCTCGCGGCCGCAGGCGCCGCCCGCTAGCCGTTCTCATTGATCTCGGCCAGCCGCTCTTTCAGGTACTCGCCCGCGGGCACGAGCACGCCGTCCTTGAGCCGGATCTGGTAGGCCTCTCCGCTGGCCGAGGACCGCGTCGCGATCTCCTCGATAAACTGCTCGGCCGTGCGGATGCGGGCGCCGGCCGCCTCCCATTTCCAGCGCAGATGGTCGGCGGCCTCCGCGGCCGGATACTCGGCGCCGTTGCGGATGAAGACCGCGTCCTGCATCGACGCCACGAACGCGAGCAGCCGCTCGATCTTCTCGCGCTCCGGCGGGCCGGCCTCCGCGGCGGCGATCACAAGGGTGGCGTGGTCCTCGCCCACCAGCGCGTTGTCCAGCGCCTCGAGCTGCAGCACGTAGGCGCCCCCGCCCGCCGCGAATCGCACGCGGTCTGCCGGGCAAAGAGACGTCGGACCGGCAAGCGCGCTCCCATCCTCGGCGAGCACCGTGACCGTCACCTGGCCGCGCGTGACGTCATCGACGGTCACGCGCACGCGCCCGTCCGATCCCGGGACCGCCGTCGTGGATCGCTGCGTCACCGTCATCTCGGCCGGCAAGCCGGAAATCGCGAAGGTTCCCTCGGCGGCCGGTGGACGTTCTTCCTTCCGCGCGCAGCCTCCGGTCACGAACAGCAACACGACGCCAGCGGCAACGGTCACGGCGATTCGGTCCATGCTTGCCACCCTCCGTACACGGCCACGCTGCCCCGTCGATCGTAGGCGTCGAGAGCCTCGCCGGGTAGCGACCACCGGGCCAGGGGACGCGCCGCCCGCCCCCTGGCGGCTGGCAGCCCGTGCACAACCTGATATGCTGGATCGTTCACCCAGAAAGGAGGCTGGAAGATGATCTGTGGATTCCCGGTCCGGTCCCTCGCGCTGCTTTTGCTGCTGTGCGGCCTCGCGCCCGCGCAGACGCTGGAGGTGGCGCTCGAGTACCGGCAGAACCTCGACGACAAGGACGCTGTCCATCCCTGGGGGAGCGCCCACGCGCAGCCTTCACCCGACTGTCCCGGCGGCGACTGGAACCTGCCGGACTTGACCGGCGCGCGGCCGCTCTTCGCAACCGTGACCCTCGGCGAGACCGACTTCCTGGCCGTGCTTGATCGCGTCGCGGCGGACGACGGCTTCTACAACCGCATCCGCTTCGACCGGAACGACAACGGCGACCTCACGGACGACCCGGTCCTCGTGGGAGATCTGGCCCGCTTCGGCGACATCGAGCAGTACTACGTCTCCTTCGACGACGAGGTCTCGGTCGAATACCGCCTCGGCGGCGCAGTCCTGCCCTACCGGCTGGGCTTCCGCCTGCAGGGGCAGAACCAGGAGGACGGCGGCGACGCCGCGCGCTTCATCTACTTCGGCGTCGACACCGCCTGCCACTACGCCGGCTCGTTCACGCTGGACGGCGCCACCTACCAGGTCATGCTCGGGGACGGCGACTGCAACGGAGTCTTCTCCGACACGGCGCGCATCCCCGAGAACTTGTACGTGTCCGCGGATCAGCCGATCTACGCGCAGGGGGACAGCCTGTACCTCACGGCCGAGCAGAAGATGTCGCGAGCGGACGAGTTTCTGCTGGGCGATCTCCTGATCCTCGGCGAGAAGGCGTTCACGGTGAAGGTCGACACGGCCGCCAGGAAGCTGGCGCTCGCGCCGGTAGAGGACGAGATCGTGCCGCTCAAGCTCTCCCAGGCGCCGGAGCGCCTGACCCTGCTCGAGCGGAACTTCGCGCATTGCGTCATGATGCACCGGCCGGTCAATCCCAGGATCCCGGCCGGCGACTGGCGGCTGCTCCGCTACGCGCTGCTGCAGAGCGGCAAGGAGGGCGACCTCTGGCGGCTCGAGGCCGCAGGCAGCGGCGCCACGCCCTTCCTGAGCGTCGCGCCCGGCGCCGAGGCCCTGCTCGAGTTCGGCGAGCCCTACCTGCCCGTGGCGCAGGTGTCTGAATGGTCCCTGCGCAACATGCAGGAGACCGGCGCGACTGAGGCCGACCTCGGGTTCAACGTCCAGGGACGGGCTCAGGAGCTCCTGACCGACCTCCAGCTCGTCTCGGGCAAGAAGAGCTCGGTCGTCCTCTCGCAGAGCAGCAGGGCCCGCCCGGCGGAACCGAGCTACACCATCGTCACGGCCGCGGGTGAGAATGTCGCCCAGGGCACCTTCAAGTACGGGTGAGGCTTTAGCTGCTCGGCCGCATGGAGCGGCCCCAAGAAGGGCGTCGAGTACGTCATCGCGTGCCAGTACCAGGTGGGACCGTTCGAGACGAAGATCGAGAAGCGCACCTTCCGCTACTGACGCACGTCAGAAAGACCGGGCTCCCCCGGGATCGAGTCCCGGAGGAGCCCGTGGTCTGTTCGCGGCCGGGGCGTCCGCCGCGGGGAGTCACTTCACCTTGGCGCGGTTGCCCGCCAGGGAGTTGTTGCCGGTCTCCGTTTCATAGGGAACCGGCTGGATGATCACGCCCCAGTAGTACTTGCCGTGCGGCAGCGAGGGCATGGTGAACTTGGCCTTGTGCTTGCCCGAACCCGACGCCGTGCCGCTGTCCACGAGCGTGTCGAACGAGGAGATGACCGCATTCTCGCTCAGGCGGATCTCGTACGTGAACGCGCCGCTGTAGTGGCTCGAGAGCACGTTGAAGATGACCTTGGCCTTCTTGCCCGCCAGCGCCTTCTTCGGCCCCTTGACGGAGACCACTTCCACGTCGGGCTTGTCCTTCACCACGATGGTGCCGCCCGCAACCGTGTTGTTGCCGGTCGCCGTCTCGCCCGCGACCGCGTCCACCATCAGGCCCCAGTGGTAGGTGCCCGGCGCCAGATCGGACGGGAGCGTCAGGGAAAGGCCGACTGCTCCCAGCGTGCTCGACGACAAGCTGGCTACGAGCGGATCGAAGGTCGTGATCATGGTGTTCAGGCTGAGACGCACCTCGTAGCTGAACGACCCGGAGAAGGGCCCGCCCACGGATTGGACGTTGCGCGATACCGCCACGACCTCGCCGGGCAGCGAGCCTCCCGGCGCGCCGGGCCCGCTGATCGCCGCCGCCTCCAGGTCGGGGAACCTCTCGATCTTGATGGCCGTGTAGGTCGCGTTGTTCTGCTCGTCCACCTCGGCCACGGTGCCGTCGTAGTCGATGATGGCGCCCAGCCAGTAGATCGTTTCCTCGGCCACCGACTCCGGAATGGTGATGAGCGAGCCGTCGTGCGTGTAGACCGTATTCAGACCCAGGTCGTTGACCTGCATCCAGCCGAGGAACGTGTCGAGCCCCGAGATGTAGTCGTTCTCGGACAGGTAGAAGCCGACCTTGGCGTCATGGATCGACTTGCCCATGTTCTCGTAGGACATCTGCAGCTTGACCTGCTGTCCCTTCTTCACCAGGTAGACCGGCTCATCGCCGCCAACGTCCGAGAGCAGCCCGCCGCCTGAGTCCAGGACGCGGGTGCGGTCGTGCGTGCTGTACCCGCCGCTCGCGCCCGTGTGGCGCCAATGCGCCACGGCCAGGTCCTCGTGCACGCCCGCCTTGAAGCCGTACACGTCGACGGAACCGGCGAAGGCGTCCTCGCCCGGATACGCGCTGGCCGACGACCCATTGGCGTGGACGTGGTCCCAGTCCTGTCCCATGACGCTGTACGTATCCGTCGTGTGTCCGAGTCCCTGGGCATGGCCGAACTCGTGGATGGCCGTGGTGCGGAACGGACGATACGCGCCGCCGTACGGCGTCAAGTCGGCCTTGTCCGTAGAGGTCGTGTAGCTGACCGTGTTCTTGAAGACCACGTCGGTCTCGACGATCTCGCAGGACGAATCGTAGTACCAGGTGTAGGTGACCGCCGGAGGACTGATGGCGCCGCTCCACCACACCTCGCTCTCGCCGTTGTCCTCGCCGATACCCGGCTCGTTCCAGCTCATCGAGTAGGACACGCCGGCGGGTGTGTTGTTCCAGGCGTGGACGACCGACTGCAGCGCGGTCCTCCACGCTGATCCTTCGGGAAAGCCGATCTGCGAGGCGCGGAAGGGCACATTGTGCGAGTCCCAGTGGCCCTTCTCGCCGCCGGTGCAGGTCAGCCACGTCCAGGCGGTCGCCTCGTGAGCGAGCGCGCCGGCGAACAAGACGCTGAGAATGCTGGCTGTCATATGCGCTTTCATGGTTGTCTCTCCTTGTTCTTTCCTGCTCACTTCCCTGCTGCCTCGTGCTCGGTCCGCTCTCTCTGGATCAGCTCGGCCTCGCGCGGGTCGAACGCGCCCGTGAAGAACGCCGCCTTGCCGGCCGCGAGATCCGCGGGAGGCGCACCGGGCTCGAGCTTCTTGCGGAAGAACGTCATGGCCGGGCTCAGGCTCGGCACCGGCGCCGCCTGCGCCAGCTCGCCGCGCGCCGCCAGGTCGAGGGCGATCCGGTTGATGACCACTCCCAGGCCAGCCGCGTCCGGCAGCACCGACCCGGGCGGCGGCGCAAGCGCTGCGGCCGGCTCTGCCCCGTCCTGCTGCTCGGGAACCTCGGGATAGGGGAAGGCGCTCACATCGATGCGGCGCGCGCCGCAGGCGAACCCGCCCTCGGGCGTGATCCACACCTCCTGGCCCAGGTCGTTGTACACCTGGCCGCGCACCACGCGGAAGCGGCCCCGCTCCCAGCCCACCAGCGGGCAGATGGAGCTGCCGTTCTCGCGGATGAAGAGGACGTCCCGATCGCCCACGCGGAACCGGGGCACGTCCGAGACCACGAGCACGCGCCCGGCGCCGTTCGGCCCGCCTTCCATGCGCAGCGTGATCTGCTGGCCGGCGGCCGAGGTGCCCTTGTACGTGTGCTCGATTGCCAGGGTGACGAAGGTGTGCGGCAGGCTGACGTCGTCCGGTCCCGCCACGTCCGAGTTGCGGTAGGCGACGTCGGTGACGACCCCTTCGATGATGAGGTCCGCCTGCTGGACCAGGTCCTTTGCGGACAGACGCTCCGGGTTGGCGGCGAAGAGCGGCGCCGCCGCCGCGGCCAGAAGGCCCACGGCCAGCAGCAAGGCCGCCGGCAGCCGCGACACGCCGGCGGCGGCTCTCCCCAGGCAGCGGAAACGAGCGCTCGAAGGCGATGAACTGGTGGCATGCGACGCGTCGTGCATCGGAAGGCTCCTTCTCTGAGGTGGAGTGTCGAGGTACGAGCCCTCAATCCGCATCGCCTCGCCGGCGTCTCGCGGGAAATGGAGAGAACCGGCGAGCGCGTCCCGGAAACCGCGCTGCCTCGCGCCTCAGGGCGACGAGAGCACGATGATGCGCTGCGCGCTCCCCGCCGTCGCGGCGAAGCGCAGCGGCGCCTCGGCCGATCCCCGGCCGAGCGCCTGGCCCAGGTAGTTCCCCGCGGGCAGGGCGAGGCGCAGCACGTCATTGGTGGAGCGGAACACGTGGCGGAATACCAGGCGCCCGTCCGCGCTGCTCACCTCGTACGGCACGAACGACACGCCGGCGCCCAGGAAGACGAACGCGACCGCGCCGCCCGGGAGGAGCTGGACGGACCCCGAGAGGTCCTGCTGGCCGACCTCGACGAACTCGCCGTTCGCGGGCGCCAGGCCGGGGAACTCCACCTCGGCCCGGTAGCGACCGGGCGCCAGGTGCTCGAAGCGAACCGCGCCCGCGCCATCCGTGAGGCCGTTCGCCGCCGCCGCGATCGGGCCGTCGCGCCAGGAAAGAGGCGCCAGCGGGATCAGTCGCGCGGGCAGCCCAGCCAGGGGCTGGCTCAGGGTGGAAGCGAAGGTGAGCTCAGCGCTCACCCCCTCACCCAGGCTGACCGCGTCGATCGAGGTCGTTCGCCCACTACGAACGAAGGCGCCGCTCGCGCCGGGAGCGCGGCCTTGCGCCGCGACCAGCACGCGCAGCACGCGACCCGCTGGCGCCAGGCCAAACTCGAATGCGTCCGCGAGGACGTTGCCCGCGATCTCGCCGGCGAGCGATCCGTCGCCGTTCAGGACGAGGAGGACGGCCCGGAAGTCGGTGACTGGATCCCCAGTCAAGACCGACACCACCCGGCCGCGCACGCTGCCGCCCGGCACGATCCCGGCCGCTTCCGCCGGCGAGGAGGCAAGGACCACGGTGCTCTCGGGGGCGCCAGGCCGCAGCCGCTCGCACGCCCTGGCACCGCCGCGGCGCGCCGCCACGGTCACCAGGAAGGGAGCAGCGGGCAGGCCGCGCAAGCTGAGCCGCCCGTCCTCGCCGGTCCGGCCCCGCTCGAACCACAGCTCGTCGTCGCCCCGCCGCGTGCCCGCTGATCCAAAGAACACGGAAAGGCGCTCGTGCTCGCGCTCGTCCAGGAGGTAGGCCTTCACCTCCGCCCCGGCAGCGGGCAGCGAGTGCTCGTCGAGGACGCGCAACGCGAGCGTTTCGCCGCGCCCGAGCAGGACTTCCACCCCGGTGGAGCCGGCGGGCAGGGGTGCGAGGTCGAGCGTCGCCAGGGCGTAGCCCTCGGCCTTCACGCCGATGCGCAGCGGGTCCGCCTCGTCCGCCTCGAGGCCGAACTCAACGGCCGTGGCGCCGCCGGCCACCGGAAGCCACCTGGGCCGCGCGCCGCCCGCGACCGCCAGGAGGAGCGCCGCCGGCAGAGGATCGCCATCCTCGGTCCGGATGGTGCCCTCCACGTGCACCCTGCGCCGCAGGCGGAGATCGACGCCGCGCACTTCGGCGCCGGGGGCGAGAACCAGGGCGGCGGAGAGGCCGCTCCGCCCCGCCGCGTCCCGCGCCCGGACCACGAGACCGCCGGCAGGCGCCGCGTCCGTGAACGAGTAGCGCCCCAGGCCGTCGCTCTTCGTCCCAAGAGAGAACGGGTTGACACCTCCGGGTAGATCGCGGATGCGAGCGGCGGAGGCGAAGACGTGCTCGCGGTCCTTGGCCTCGTGCCGGGAGAGCGGCGTCTCCAGCCAGACCTCCGCCCCTGGCGCGGGGAGTCCCCCCGCATCGAATACCGCTCCCTCGAGGCGGCAACCCCTCGTCAACGCGACCGAACGTGCCAGCGGGCCGGCGCGCTGCGTGACGTGGAACTCCCCGGCGTGCGGCGCCATGCCCTCCTTCGCGACGAACAGGCGGTAGCGCGAGACCGGCAGCCCCCGGACCAGGGCCACGCCGCGCTCGTCGCCACGCGCCAGCGCGTACAGCGGAAAGCGGTCCAGCGCCGGCCGGCCGTTGCGCGTCCCCGCCGGAGCAACGCACAGCACCAGGGCGCCGGCCAGCGGCGCGCGTGAGAACGCGTCGCGGACCGTCACTTCCAGGTCCACGCCCCCGCCGATCTCGAATTCACGGTGGTTCGGCGTGCCCTCGGCCAGGCGCAAGGGCCACAGGCCGGCGACGCTCGAGTCGGGCCGCTTCACGCGCAGCAGGCACTCCGCGGGCAGCGTCTCCGTGAAGGAGAAGCGGCCGTCCACCCCGGTCACGGCTGCCGGGGGCTCGAGGTAGTGGGACAGCAGGTCGAGGCACTCCACGCGCGCGCCGGGCACGGCGCCGCCGTCCCGCCAGCGCACCACGCCCTCGAGCAGGGCCGGCGGGTCGAAGCGGATCTCCAGGCGGTGGCCGTCCTTGCGTCCCAGGCCCTCCTTATCGGCGAAGACGACGCCCGCCAGATCATTCGGCACGGTGAAGCCCCCGCCCGCGCCGGAGAGGGTCTCGAAGAGCAACGGGTCGCCCACCTGGGCGTCGGTCGCGACCACGGCGACTCGCGCACCCGAAACGGGCATTCCCTTGTGGTCGCGAACCACGCCGCCCTGGCCGGCGCCGCGCCCTTCCGCCGCACCGTCCGTCGCACCCAGCTCCACCTCGGCGCGTTCCTCGAACCCGACAGGATCGGCGCCCGCTGGCGCGGCCGCGCCCGCCCCGGCCACGTCTCGTGCCGTGTCCGGATCGGCCCCGGGCGGCAGCAGCCAGAGCAGCGGCACGAGCGCCACGAGCGCGGCCACCCAGACGAACTTCTTGAGGAGCAAGAGCCCGCCGGCCAGCGACGCCCCTCCCGCCGCCGCGGGAGCCGCGAGCTCCGCGGCGCGCCGCAGCACCGCCCCGCGCACGGCTCCCAGGCCTCTCGGCTCGATGGCCACGAGCAGGCTGCCGGCGAGGAAGCCGGGCGGCAGGGAGCGGCGCAGGAGCCGCAGGCCGCGGTCGATCTGGGTGCGGACCGTGTCCACCGAGCGGTTCAGGTCGCTGGCGATCTCCGTCCCGCGCCGGCCATTCAGGTGAGGGACGAGGACCTCCCGGTAATGAGGCGGCATCCGCGCCAGCGCGCCATCCAGCTCGCGGCGTAGCTCGCGCTCCTCAGCCTGCTCCGCGGGATCCCGGGGCGTCTCCTGGCGCAGCCGGGCCGGGTCGGGACAGCGGCGCGCCCGCCGCCGCGCGACCTTGACCTGGATGGCGAGGATGCCGACCAGCCAGGGAAGCACGTTCTGCTCCGCGTCGAAGCGCGCGGCCCCCTCGATGGCGGCCAGGAACGTCGCCTGGAGGACGTCCTCGGCCTCGGCCTCATCGCGCGCAAGATGGCGCGCCACGCGCAACAGCTCCGGCGCCGTGGCGTCGAACAGCCTGGCCAGTGCCCCGGGCTCGCCGTGCTCGCGGAAGCGCAAGTACAGTGCGTTCAGCTCCTGGCGATCCATCACCCTTTCCTTGACACAGGAGCCGCGAAACCGTTCACGATTTCCGATTCTCTTCGTCCAGCGGGCCCGCGCGGGACACTTTCTCGTCGCCGCGCCACTCCCCCCATCGTCCACCCGGGCGCGGTGTCCAACAAGAGCGCCGCGCCAGGGCCGGCACGACTTTTTCCGAGAATCCGCGAAATGATCCGCCCCGCCAGAGACAAGAGGCAACAACCCACTAGCAGGCTGGGCTTCGACTCAGGGGTTGGGGCACTGCGCAGGGAGGGAGCGGCGGCTGGCGTGTGCCGGACCGCGGCGGGTGAGCGCCTGGTGTGCTGGGCGAGTGGACGGAGGGAGCTCGGCGGCGGCGCTGGGATCCTCCGTCCGCTCGGTTTCGCCAACGCGACGTCACTCGACCGCACCGGTGTGAGGCCAAGAATGTTCAAGAGCGCTCCTCCCCTCCTGCTGTTCCTCCTTGCTTCCGCGGCGACCTGTCTCGCGGACTCCACCTCGGTCACGGCGGGCTCCGTCACCGACAACGTGGACGGAAGCGGCAACCCCGATGGGACCGCGTCCGTCACCCTGACCGTGACGGTGGACGACTGGATCGAGCTGTTCCGCGACGTTCACATCATGCCCCTGGGCGAGGGCACCATGTGGCCGCCCGGCAGCACCCTTGCGCCCGTGCCGGAGGTCCGAATCCCGGGCGGAGGATTCGCCGACTCCCCCGTCCAGGACTGGACCTCGGGTGAGACTTCGGGCAGCTCCTCCCAGAACAGCCTGTTCTGCACCACCGGCGCGCTCCCCGAAGACGCTTCCGAGGGAGTGGACAGCAGCCAGGGCGAGGTGTCCGTCGAGTTCACGCTCACGTGCAACGGTACAGCGCAGTCCCTGTCGAGCAGTCTGCTCGACTTCGAGTGGCGCTGCACCAACGATGGCGGCGACTGCGTGGTGACCGGCGCCGGCGGGAACGTCCACGCGGGCGGGGCGAGCAACGACCCGCCGGCGAGCACGAATCGCCTGCCCGCCGTCAGGGCGTTCACCGGCCCGGTCGAGGTCGAGATCGACTCGGTGAACTGCTTCACCGTCAACTACGGCGGCGCGTCGCCCGCGGGACTGACGTACACGGTCCTGGTGAAGAAGTCCCGGCTCATTGGCGGGGCGGCGCTTGGGAACCGCGTGAACGACAACGACTTCATCGAGCAGTCCTGGAACCTCGGCTGCTCGACCAACTCGATCGCGGGCACGACCGTGCTCGGCGAGGGCGAGGTACGCGCCACGTACATGACGAACCAGAGGAACGTGTTCACCCTGTCCGTTCCCGATGACGCGTCCCTGGTCGACACGGTGCTGCACCTGCAGGTGCGCTTCAGCGACGGACGCGAAGCAAGCGCCTTCACCACCACGATCACCGGCGGCGGCGAGTGATCCGGCGTTGCGGCGCGCTTTCGACATCGCGGCGGCGTTGACGGCGCTCGCGGCCTGCTCCGCCGCCGCCTGGACGCTCGTCGCGCCGGGGAGCGGGCTGGCGCAGCCGGCGCACCGACCGCAAACGGAGGAAGTTCGCATGACGGAGTTCACGGATGGACGCGCGGCGGGCCCCGGCTCGGAAGCCGCCGCCGAACCGACGCGGGAGGAAGCCGGCGCGCGGGCGACGCTCGTGCGCGGCAGCGTGCACCACCCGGCCGCGGCCGGCCGCATACGCGGCAGCGCGACCCTCTGGTGCACGGAGGGGGGCGCGGCAGGCTGGAGCATCGCCGGCCGCGCGAGCCTCGCGCCGGACGGCGCCTGGAGCGTGGCGGCCCCCGAGGAGGCGGCCGCGGCGCACGTCGCTCTGGTGATGGCGGACGGCTGGCTGGGCCGGGTCGACGTGCCCATGCTCTGGCCGGGACGGACCATCGACGTGGGCACCGTGCTCCTGGCCCGGGGCGACGTCGGTTCCGGTCGCGTGCTTGATCTGGAGGGCCGGCCCGTCGCGCACGCTCTGGTCGTGATCGACGAGAGGCGCACGGAGACCACGAGCGAGCGCGGCACCTTCTCGCTGCCCCTGCTGCCGGCCGGCAACCACCGCCTCATCGTCAAGGCCGAGGGCTTCCTCCTCAACATGAGCCAGGTGGGCATGGTCATCATC
>DYIW01000002.1:0-7037 GCA_020723465.1 Phycisphaera mikurensis | reverse complement strand
GGGCTTCCTCGACTCGCACGGGGTCATCGCCGTGGTCGTGCCCGGCTACGGCTCCACGGTTCAGGATGTGGTCTTGAAGCGCTGGCAGCCGCTCGAGGTGCTCGTCACGGACGAGCGCGGCGAGCCGGTCGCGGGCGCCTGGGTCGTGGGCACGGGCGACTGGAGCGGCGCCGACCCGGGTGTGAAGGCGATCAGCGACGCCGCGGGCCGGGCGGTCTGCCGGGTCGCCGAGGGAGGCTCCTTCACCGGCGTCGTGGGCGCCCGCGGCCACGCGGCCACGCGACCGCTGCGCTTCTCGAGCCCGCGCGGCGTGGTCCTGGCGGCGGAACCTCACGTGCGCGTCGTTGCCCGGGACGCGAGCGGCAGGCGGCTCCCGCTCCGCGCCCTGGCGCTCGAGACGCTGGCGGAAGGCGCCGCGGACTTCACGAGCACTGCTCCCGGCGTGCTTCGGGCCGCGGAGCAGGAGGCGCGGACGGCGTTGCCGCGCGACGGCACGTTCCGCGTGCGCGTCTGGACCGAGGACGGCGAGGGTGTCTCGGCGGAGCTGGCGGCCGCTCAGGTCAGCGACGGGACCGAGGTCACCGTGACGGTCCGCCCGGTGGTCGTGCCGCGCGTGACGGTCGTAGACGCGGGCAGCGGCCGGCCCATCGCCGGCGCGCGCGCCAGCATTGCTCGGCCGTTCGACCGGCCGTTCACGCGAGCCCAGGGCAGCGCGCGCTGGGTGGAACGTCACGCGCGCTCCTTCCTGGGAGTGACGGACGCGGACGGCTGCCTGGTGATCGGCGGCCCACCGTGGGAGCGGCAGTCGGACGACTGCCTCGCGCTCGAAGCCGCGGGCCACGCACCGGAGATCGTGTCGCTCGCGGCCTACCGGACCGCGGAGATCCGCGTCGCCCTCGGGCAAGGAGGCGCCCTCAAAGGCCGCGTGATCGACCAGCAGGCCGGCGCGGGCGTCGCCGGCGTGCGCGTGGTCGCGAGCCACACCCGGGACGAGTCGTACGCCGCGGCCACGACCGCGGCGGACGGCACCTTCCGTCTGGAAGGGCTGCGGCCGGGCCGGTACTGCGCCGGCGTCTGCTCCGGCACGCCCGAGACCGGACCGGCATCACGCGGCGGCCGGGGACGCGAGGTCGAGGTGGAGGCCGGGCGGACCACGGACGTGCGCCTCGTCTCCACGGAGCGGCCGCGCGGCGTGGTGAGCGTCGAGGTCCGGGAAAACGGCGCTCGCGCCGCGGACTACACCGCGTTGCTCGAACCGCACGGCGCCGAGTTTGGTGACGTCGCGCCGTTCCGCGGCCAGAGCGACTTCTGCGAGGAAGGATGCGCCGTGTTCTCCGCCGTGCCCGAGGGCCGCTACGAGCTCTTCGTGCTGCGCCTTGGTACGGGCCGCGTGCACTCGCAGACCGTACTGGTGAGCGGCGGCGCGTGGGAGCACGTGGCCGTGGATCTGCACGTCGCGGCCCAGGCGAGCGGCATGGTGCGGCACGCCCGGACCGGTGCTGGACTGTCGAACGTGAGCGTCGAGCTCTACGCCAGAACCTACGCCGTGGCCGAGCAGGGCGAGATCGTCTGGCGCACGACCACGGACGCGAACGGCCGCTTCCGCTTCGAGCGCCTGCCGGAGGGCACGGCCAGCGCGCGCTGCAGTGCGCCGGGCATGGGCTTCGCGACCAGCCCGCGCATCGTCGTCGCCGGCCCTGGCACGGTGGTCTTCCCCGACCTCCTGCTCGAACCGAGGTAGAGGACGGCCGCGCGGCGCGCGTTCACTCACCCCCGTCGAGGTACGTGCGCCGGCGTACGGCCTGGGAGTCGCCGCCGCCGGGGCGCTCCTCGATGAGATCCGCCGCCTCCGCGGTCTGGAAGGACACAACGACCCAGTCCTTCGCCGGCGCCACGGCCTGATGCCAGGTGTTCGGCGGCACCGAGACCCAGCTCTCCAGGATGGGCCCGCCGGGGCGGCTCCGCAGGGGATGCCGCCGCCAGGCCCCGCCCTCGAGCGTCTGCAGATCGCCCGCCCCGCGGAAGGACCTCATGCGCTGATGGCTGTTCGGATGCCGCTCCGGCCCGGTCTCCGATCTCGCCCGGATGACGAACACCCAGCTCGAGCGCACGGCCTCGGGCAGGCCCGGGCCGAAGAGCGCGAGCGGCACCGCCTCCCAGGCGAGCAGGTCCCTGGCGGGCCGTTCCGCCAGCGCCGCCGCGACGCGCTTCGCCACGCGCTCCAGCTCCGGCCGCACGCCCGCGCGCGCGAGCGCGCGCTCGAGGGTCTCGAGGATCGCCAGTTCGCCCGCGTCCATCGCCTACAGCACCTTCACCAGCCCAGCGTACCTGCGCTCGATGCGGAAGCCGAAGCCATAGTAGTACTCCGGACGGAAGAAGCCCGTGGTGATGGTCTTCACCCCGGTGCCGCGCATGCGGTGGAAGAACTCGTTCATCAGGCCGGTGCTGACGCCGGCCTTCCTGTGCCGCTCGGCGACCACGATCTTCTTGAGCTGCGCCGTCTCGCCGCCCTCGTCGATCTCGTAGTACAGGCCGCCGAGCAGGTTGCCGCGCTCGCCGGCGGCGATGAGGAACTGGTCGAGCGGGCCGAAGGCGGGATCCATGTTGTAGGTAATGAACAGACGGTAGAGGCGCCCCACTTCCTTGGGATTCATGGGCCGGCGCACGCGGAAGACGTCGCCGAAGTCGTCCTCGAGCGTGACCACGATGTCCGTCTCGGCGCGGCCCGCGCCCCCGGAGGAGATGAAGTCGGCGGCGTCCTCAGGCCGCAGGTGCGGGAAGCCGAGGCGCGTGAGGAAGTAGTCCTCGTCCGGCAAGAGGTCGGGAGCGCGCAGCGCCGAGACCGTCTCAACCAGCTCGTCGCTCTCCAAGCGGCGCTCGCGCAGGCACGCGATGAGGCCGTCGATGCCGTTCGCCAGCGGCTCGCGCGCCGTGGCGAACACCGTCTTCCGAAAGAACCGCGCCCGCGCCTCGGGACAGCGCGCGGCCAGCTCGTCGAGCCGGTACGACTCGATGAGCGTCTGCAGCGTGCTGGCCTTGGCCTGCGCCTCGGCCTCGGGATTGAGCGCGGCCCAGCGGTGGTAGCGGTCGATGGCAAACTGCAGGCGCGCCGGGCAGAAGCCCTCGGCCCGGACCCGCTCCAGGAAGGCGCCGAGCGCGCCGCGGAAGCCCTCCGGCTCCGCCGGGGCGGGCGGCTCGGCGAGCGCGCCCTCGAGCAGCGCGATACCCTCGGCCTCGCCCGCGATCTCGAGCAGCGCCGAGAAGATCAGCTCGCGGCCGGCCACGCCGCGCAGCAGCTCGTGCTTCTCCTCGATGGGCACGATGAACTGCGCCCAGTGCGCGGCCATGAGCGGCAAGAGGCCGGCGAAGGGGCGGCGGTCGGAGATCGAGATGATGCGCGTGTTGGTGTAGTAGTCGTACTCCGGCACGATGACGTTGTCCGGCGTGGGATTGCCGAGCACGAGCGTGCGGCCGGTCCTTTCCCAGAACTCGAAGTAGGCCGCCAGGCCGTTCCAGACGAAGTGCTTCCAGGTCTGCGTCAGACGGCGCCGCCCTTCGTCGCTCTTCTGGCGCGCGAGATGGCGCACCATGCGCTCCACCGTGCGCAGCGAGGCGTACTCCTCGCTCCACAGGCTGTACTCCGGCCAGAAGCCGCCCAGGCGCTCGACCAGCGAGTGGCGGCCGCGCGGCTCCGAGGTGAGCACGTGCCAGTTCAGCTCCGCCGAGACCGCCTTGGGGCCGAGGTCGCGGTTGAGGTTGACGGCGAACTCGCACGAATCGCGGTGGCGCGTGTGCACCGTCACGCGGTACACCGACATGCCGTGCTCGCGGCCCAGGTGGCTCACCCAGATGCCGCCCGGCGGGATGTCCTTGAGGCGCGGCACGTCGCCGCCCGAGAAGAGGAAGACCGACTCGCCGATGAGCGTGGTGTTCTTGATGGCGCTGAGGATGCGCTCCGCCTCCTCCGGGTCGGCCTCCTCCTCGATGGTGACCACGTCCTCCCAGCGGTACTCGCGGCCGGTCTCCGGGTCCACGGCGATGAGCTGCGCCTCGCCCAGCCAGGCGCGGAAGCCGTCGATCAGCCGGTAGAGCAGCCGGCCCGCCTCCTTGCGCACGCGCGGCGAGGGCGCCAGCACCTCGCACTGGATGATGCGCAGGCGTGCAACCTCGAACCTGGTGGGGTGGCGCGCGCCGTAGGCGGCCAGGAACTTGAGGAGCGCCACGGCCGAGGCCACGTCGAGCGCCGGCTCGCCGCCCGCCCCCGGCCGCAGCACGCGCTCCACCAGGTCGAGGAAGGACGCGAGCTTCTCGTCCTCCAGGCCGCGCTCGCACAGCAGGGAGATGGTCTCGCGGTCGAGGAGCTGGTCGAGACCGGGCTGAAAGCTCCGCAGGGTCTCGGGGAAGACGGCCGGGCGCTCGCACGGCGCGAGGAGCTGGAAGGCGCGCCGCCTCAGCGCGGACGACTTGGCCCCGGCCGCGCGGCGCAGCACGATGCGCGCCGGCTCGGCCAGGTTCTCGCCGGAGTCGTCGAGCGCGCGCGCCAAGAGGCGCAGCCCGGCGAGCGCGTCCTTGTCCTTGCCGCCCTCGATGGCCATGGCCGCGAGGTGCACGTCCATGACGTCGAGCTGCCCGGCCGCGGCGCGCTCGTCCACCTGCTGGCGCAGGCGCGCGACGTCCGGCACGGGCCGCTCGCGCCCGAGCCAGCGGATGTCGCGTCTGAGCCCCGGGCGGCGCCGGCGCCACGACACGTCCAGGCTGGCGAAGCCGACCAGCGCCTCGTTGCCGAGCCAGAACGTGGGCGTGGTGAGCAGCCGCTCCAGGTCCACGACCGGACGGTCGAGCAGGTAGCGGCAGGAGCCGGCCAGGACCTCGTGCTCGGCGCCGCGCGCGCTGAGGTGCGCCACCGCCAGGCGCGCCCCGCTGGCGCGCAGCAGGATCTCCCCCTGCTCCACGGCGAAGTCCTGCGCCGTCAAACCGAGGGCCTGCAGCAGGCGCCGCGACACGCGCACCTCGAGGCTCAGGACGTCGAGGCGCACGTCGCTGCGCTGGTACATCTCGTCGATGACCGCGGCGAAGCTCTCCTCGATCTGCTTGCGGCGCGGCGTGCCCTTCTTGGTCAGCTCCCCGCGCGCCTCCTCGAAGTCGCGCTCGACCAAGGCGAAGTCGGTGATGCGCTCGAAGGGCGCCAGGAAGCGGTTCACCGAGGCCACGTGCGAGCGGAAGTACGTGTGCCGCTCCCCCGTGCTCATGCCGGCGAGGTCGGCCCCGGTGAAGGCGAGATTGGGGCAGATCAGCGCCGTGTTGAAGTCGCGGTGGTCCCCCACCAGGAAAACGCGCTTCACCTCCTCGAAGTCGCGAAACAGGTTCTCGACGCGCTGCGGCGCGATGGTCTGGCCGCGCGTGTTCTTGTAGATCTCCTTCTTGCGGTCCACGATGCAGAGGAAGCCGTCCGCGTCCGCCTCCATGAGGTCGCCCGTCCTGAGCCAGCCGTCCTCGAGCCCGCTGCCGCCCTCCTCCGGGTCGAGGTAGCCGATCGTCACGTACGGCCCGCGCACTTTCAGCTCGCCGTCCTCCTCCAGCTTCAGCTCGATGCCCGGCAGCGCCTGGCCGATGGAGTTGTCGCGGTACTGGCCGGGCGGCGTCATGGTGATGCCGCCCGTGGCCTCGGTCATGCCGAAGCCGCTCATCAGCTCGATGCCCTGGCGCTGGAAGAAGCGGAACACGTCCGGATCGAGGTAGCCGGCCGCCGACAGGCCGAAGCGCAGCCGCCCGCCGGTCACCTCGCGCGTGGCCGCCAGGATCTCCGCGTCGCTCCCTTCCTCGACGTCGACCAGCGAGGCGATGCGCTCGTGGAACTGCATCCACTTCTGCGGGATGCTGATGAACACCGTCGGCTTGACGCGCTGCATGTCCTCGATGAGCACGCGCGGCGCCACGCCCGAGGCGAACACGTAGGTGGCGCCCCAGAAGATCGAGCCGAGCATCTCGAGGTAGCGGCCGAAAGTGTGGCAGAGCGGCAGGTAGCACAGGAAGACGTCGCGGTCGCCGATCTCGGGCAGGGCGAGGGCGCGCGCGAAGCGCTTGCTGACCATGTTGCGCTGCGTGAACATGATCCCCTTGGGCACGCCCGTGGTGCCCGAGGTGTACATCACGCTCGCCAGGTCCGTGGAGCGCACCGTCTCTTCCAGGCGGCGCACGCGGCTCTTCTCCACCTGGGAGGCGCGCTCCTTCACCTGCGAGAGCGTGAGCACGCCGCGCGGCACGGGCAGGAGCTCGTCCATGACGATCACCTGTTCGAGCCCCTCGAGCTGTGCGCGCTGCTGCAGCACCTTCTGGAGCTGCGCTTCGTTCGAGACCACGACGGCGCTGGCGCGCGCGTGCCGCAGGATGTAGCCCACGTCCCGATCCGTGGAGCCGGCCGGCACCATCACGTCCACCACGCCCGTGGCCAGGCAGGCGAGGTCGGTGAAGACCATTTCCGGGCGGTTCTCCGAGAGGATGGCCACGCGCTTGCCCGCGCTCTCGCCCAGGACCGCGAGCAGGCCGCGCGCCGCGCGGTCGACCTCGGCGGCGACGTCCAGCCACGACCAGCGCCGGCCGCGGCCCGGTCCCAGGGTCTTGAACAGGGTGCGCGCCCCGTACTGGACCACGCGCTGGCGCAAGAGGCGGCCGACGGTGAAGTCCGAGGCGTCGCAGAGCGCGACGATGCGCTCCATCCAGAGCCCGACGGCCCGTACCTCGGCGATGGCGCGAAGTGCCGCCGGCAGGCGCAGCAGGTCGAGCAGCGCGAAGGCGGCGAGGCGCGCCTGTTCCCGGAGCTGGCCCTCGTCGCCCGCGAGCAGCGCGAGCAGCCGCTCCGAGAGAGCGCCCAGCCGCTCGAGCGTGACCGGCTCGGCCAGGCGCGCGGCCGACAGGTCGCGCAGCGCCTCGAGCGCGGCCGCCAGCTCCCAGAGCGCGCCGGCGCTCGGGGCCGCTGCGCCGCCCAGACGGGCCGCGGCCTCGGCGACCACGGCCGCCGCGTTCGCCGGCGTCTGCGG
>DYIW01000270.1 GCA_020723465.1 Phycisphaera mikurensis | reverse complement strand
AACGCGGCCGCGGGGGATTCCTGCTCAGGCTCTGAGGAACGCGGCCACGACTCGGCGCCGCCGCCGCGTTGTGCCGCGGGCCGGCCAAGCGTAGCATCGCCTTGTTCGGACGGGCGTGCCCTCGGCGGGCGCGTGCGCGTCCGGCGACGTCTTCCAGGGGGCCGCAGGTCATGCAGTCGATGCTGGAGAAGGCGCTTGCTCCGAGCGCGCTCGAGTGGTGGCGCGTCGCACGCGCGCGTGCGACGGCAGGCGGCGAGCGCGCGCTGGCCGAGATCCTCCCGGCGCTGGCGCGCCGCGCCGGCACGACCCGGTTCGGCGGCGGACTGCTCTCCGAGAAGGTGGACTCCGGCCGCGCGGCGCGCGTCGATCTCGACGCCTGGCGCCTGTGCGATGCGGCGGGCCTGCTCCTCATCCGCCTGGCGGGCGCAAGCGACGCGACGCTCATCGACCTGTTCCGGCACGGCGATTTCGAGGAGCGCACGATCGTGCTGCGCGCGCTCTGTCTCCTGCCCGTGACCCAGGCGACGCTCTGCCTGCTCGGCGAGGCGCAGCGCACGAACGTCGAGAACCACTTCGCGGCCGCGGTCTGCGACGCGAACCTGCCGGCGCGCGCGGCCGAGCGCGCCGCGTTCGGTCAGGAAGGGTTCAACCGGCTGGTGCTCAAGGCCGCCTTCCTGCAGGAACCCGTGTCGCGGCTGCTGGAAGTGGAGACGCGGGCCAACCCGGAGCTGACGCGCATGCTGCAGGACCTCGCCAGCGAGCGCGAGGCGGCCGGCCGCGCGGTCTGGCCCGGCACGAACCTGCTGATCGCCTTCGCCCCGATCGAAGGCACGGCGGCGCGCCTCATCGGCGGCCTGGAGCACGGCGACGACCTGCGGCGCCGCAGCGCCGCCGAAGGCCTGGCCGTGCTGAACCACAAGGATCTGCAGCCGTTCATCAGGGAGCGCCTGCGCCGCGAGCCGCGCGCCGAGATCCGCGCCGCGCTCGAGCGCGCGCTCAGAAGCTGAGGACCACACATGCGCATCTTCGAGCCGCACATCCACATGTTCAGCCGCGTGACCGACGACTACCAGCGCATGGCCACGGCCGGCATCCGCGGCCTGCTCGAGCCTGCCTTCTGGCTGGGCCAGAACCGCACCTCGGTCGGGTCCTTCATCGACTACTTCGACACGCTCATCGGCTGGGAGAGGTTCCGCGCCCGGCAGTTCGGCCTGCACCACTTCTGCGGCATCTCCCTCAACCCGCGCGAGGCGAACAACGAGCGCGTGAACGCCGGCGTGCTGGAGATCCTGCCGCGCTACCTGGAAAAGAGCGGCGTGGTGTGCGTGGGCGAGATCGGCCTCGATGACCAGACCCGGACTGAGGAGCAGTTCCTCATCGCCCAGCTCGAGCTGGCGGCGCAGCACGGCCTGCCGGTCCTGATCCACACGCCCCACCGCGACAAGAAGAAGGGCTTCGAGCGCATCATCGCCATCCTCTCCGACCTCGACTACGACATGGGGATGGTCCTGCTCGATCACGGCAACGAGGAGACCATCAAGCTGACCCGCGACCTCGGGTGCATGTCCGGCTTCTCCATCTACCCCTTCACCAAGATGGACGAGAACCGCATGACCGCCATCGTGCTGGAGTACGGGGTGGAACGTCTGATCGTGAACAGTGCCGCCGACTGGGGAGTGAGCGATCCGCTGCTCGTGCCCAAGACGGTCGTGCGCATGCGCCAGGCCGGAGTCACGGAGGAGGACGTCGACACCCTCGTCTGGAAAAACCCCGTGGGCTTCTTCGCGCGGAGCGGGCGCTTCGATCCGGCCGACCTCGAACAGCCCGCGGCCATCGACCGGCGCGAGACGTACGACGGCAACTCCATGCTGCGCGGCCAGGACCCGGACAAGATCTGAGCGCCACCCCTCGCTCCCGGCGGCGCGCGGCTACCTCAGCCCCTGCCCCCCGAGCTTCGCCTTGGCCTCGCGCGAGATGGCCGAACGCGGGGTCTTGCGCATCACGAGGTGGAGGATCTGGGCGCCGATGGGCCGCGCGGCGTTCCCCTGCTCCAGGAAGTGCGCGCCGACGTAATAGAGCTCGTCGGGCCTGAGCAACGTCTCCTTGCGCAGGTGGTCGAAGAGCGCAAAGCCCTGCGGAACAAGGCCGAGCAGCAGCTCCAGGGCAGGATCCTGAGCGCGCGACGCGCTGCCGAGGTTGCGCGGCGAGAGCTTCAGCAACGCCAGCGCCAGCTCGTAGCGAACCTCCGCGTCGAAGAGCCCCTGGCGCTCCAGCAGGCGGAAGGTGCGCGCGGCGTCCTCGAAGCGGCGACTGCGCTTCTTCCTGAGGCCGCGCCGCATGAGCGCCCCGCGCGTCTCCTTCTCCGATGCCTGCCGCATGAGAAAGAGGAGCGGTTCGTACAGGCGGTTCTCCGCGTCGAGGAGCCGGACCACCCGTTCGCCAAGCTGCACCACCTGCCCGAGGGAGAGGCGCGCGGCGCACGGCTTGAGGATGCGCGCCATCACCCAGGCGCGCTCCGGGCTCGTCTCCCGCATGAGCCGCTGCAGCACCACTCCGCCCGCGGCCGCCAGCTTCCCCAGGGACTCGGCCGCGAGATCGCGCACGGCCGGCTCGCTGTCATCCATATGGCGGAGCAGGACTTCCGCGGATCGCCGCGAGTCGATCTCGCCAAGCTTGGCCAGGGCGTAGCGCCTGACCAGGGTCTGGCGGCTCTTGGCCAGGTCCTCGAGCACCGGCAGCATTCCCGGCGTGCACGGCATGGGGTAGAGCACGTCCAGGGCCGGCCTGACGATCCCCAGGAAGTCCTTCTCGCCGAGGTAGCGCAGGAGGCTCTTCACCATCGCTTCCGCGCCGCGCGCCGGCCGCGGCACGTGCCGGAGCGCGGCGAGAGCCGCCCGGCGCAGGGCCGCGTCGCGGCTGGGGCCGGTGTAGCGCAGCAGCAGCGGCACGAAACGGGGATCTTCGAGGTAGCCGAGGATGCGGATCGCGGCCGCCTTCGCTTCGATGTCCTTGCGCGCGTCCTTGGTGCCGACGAAGCGGATGACGTGCTCGGCAAAGATCTTCCGCTCCTCCTCCGTAGCGTTCCGCAGCTCCTGGCGGATGTCGAGAAGCATCTCCTGGACCAGGGCGGGCTCGTCTTCCTTCAGCGAATCCAGCAGGAGCTTCGTGGCCTGGACGCCGCGCACCCGGGCGAGCACCTGGTTGATCGCGCGCCGCTCCGCGCCCGTGGCGCCCTTGCGCACCGTAGCGAGGGTGCGCACCACACCCGCGCCCATGCCGGCCACCACGCGGATGGCCTGCTCGCGATGCTCTCCTCCTGCCTGGAGCAGCGGCAAGACAAAGGGAAGCGAGCTCGGAGACCCGATCTTCTCCAGCGCCTCGAGCACGTAGCCCTTCAGGTGCGCGCTCTCTCCGTTGGCGAGGGTCTCGCCGAGCGTGCGCACGACGCCGTCATCGCCGTCGCACAGCTCACCAAGAACGAGCGCAGCCGCACAGCGCACTTCCTCGCGCGTGCTCTTCAGGAGTTCACAGATCTTGCGGACCTGCTCATTCATCAGCGTTTCCCCGGTCGCGGTTCCCCGTGCCCCTCGGTTCATGCGGGGCGGGGAAATCCGTCCTGCGAGGTTGCAGGAAGGATATCAAGGTGGGAGCACCTTCCCTGTGGATTCTGGGGGAAAGATGGTTGGCAAGTGTGGACAACTTGTGTGCGACAGTCTGTTAGTGATTGCCATATAATGTGTTGTGGTCACGAACTCGCCCTTGGAAGTTTCTTCCAGAGAATCCACCAGAGTGTCAAAATTCTGGACTTCTGGCCGGCCAGCGACCTGACCCGCGTCGCGCCACGAACCGGGTTGGGTGCCGGCCGTTCCTGCCCATGCCACGCTAGAATCACGCTTTCGGCATGCGCAGTACCCAGGCCGTGTCCGAACCTGTCCCCAGACCAAGCAGGAGGCGCTCCGTGAAGAAGCTGCTGTTCGTGCTCGCCGTGGTGTTCGGGAACGGCACGGCCCTGTGCGAAGGCCAGGTGGATCTGAAGGCCGTCATCGACGAGTCCATCCGCGCGATGCGTGCCCTGCAGAACGAGGACGGCTCGTACGGCGCGCCAGAGCAGCAGCCGCTCGCCACCGCGCGGGTCTTGCAGGTGTTTGGAGAATGCCACGAGCACTACACGACCCAGGACGGTCCGTTCGTGCGCGCGGCCGTGAACGCGCTGCTCTCGCATCAGCGCGACGACGGGTCGTTTGCCGGCGAGGAAGACGCGCGGCGCGTGGCCCTGACGGCCGAGGCGTTGCTCGCGCTCGAGGCCGTGGCCAGGGTCAGCGACTACGAGCCGGCGCGGCAGCAGGCCGCCGCGTTCCTCTGCGCGCGCACGCCCGAGCAGCTCGGCGACGCGGCCGCGCTGGTGCGCTGGGCTCTCGCCGGGAAGGCCGAGAAGCTCGTTCACGTCCCGAGTTACATCGAAGAGGGCGAGAGGCTCGACGCGGAAGGAGAGTGGATCCAGAGCCTCGGCCCGCGCCTGGCAGCGGCCCAGCAGAGCGCCCTCTTGAGCCTGGACGTGCATTCCATCCTGGATGCGGCCGACCGGCTCCTCGCCCTCATCGAGGTTCAGGCAGTGGAGTCGGCCCGGCCGTCCACTCCCGTCGAGCTGCCTCCGCTCGCGAGGCGGCCGCCTCCTGCTAGCAAAGAAGAGGCCGAGGCGCGCCTGGACGCCGCCCTGCGCTTCCTGGAGCTGGCGCAGCAGGATGGCCGCTTCGGCATCGGCGACTTCGCCGATCCAGGGATCACCGGCATCGCCCTGTCCGCCGTGATCCGCACCTGCGACCGCCGTTCCCTGCCGCGGCCAGCGTACGTCGCCGCCGGCCTCGAGTGGCTGGCTTCCCTGCAGAAGGAGGACGGCGCGATCTACCAGCTCGGGTTGAAGAACTACGTGACGAGCGTGGCGGTGGAGGCGTTCGTGGCCTCGGGCGAGCAGCGCTACCGCGAGGCGATCGATCGGGCGGTCGCGTTCCTCAAGGCGACGCAGCTCGACGAAGGGGAGGGATATTCCGCGGAAGAGGACCACTTCTACGGCGGATTCGGCTACGGCAGCTCGGAGAAGCCGGACCTGTCGAACACGCAGATGGCCCTGCAGGCGCTGCACGAGGCAGGAGTCTCGCAGCAGGACGAGGCGTTCAAGAAGGCGCTCGCTTTCTTGAACCGCTGCCAGAACCGGCCGGAGAGCGGCGCGCCTGCCATCACCAAGCGGGACGGAACCGTGGTCGTGGCCGGCGACGACGGCGGAGCGATCTATCGCCCCGGGGACAGCAAGGCGGGCACCGAGACCACAGCCGGCGGCAGGACGATCGCGCGCTCGTATGGCTCGATGACCTACGCCCTGCTCAAGTCCTACCTCTTCGCCGGCCTCGATCCGGAGTCGCCTCAGGTGCAGGACGCGGTCCGGTGGATCAGCGCGAACTACACGGTCGAGGTCAACCCGGGCTTCCAGAGCGTGCAGCAGGACGCCGCCTACCAGGGGCTCTACTACTACTATCTCACGCTGGCGCGCGCGCTGCAGGCGTACGGCGCCGAGCGCTTGAAGGACGCGGCGGGCGTGGAGCACGACTGGAAGGCGGAGCTCCGCGACCAGCTCTTCTCCCTGCAGGCCGAGGACGGCCACTGGATCAACCTGCGCTCCACCCGCTGGATGGAAGGAAACCCGGTGCTGACCACGGCCTACGCGCTCCTGGCCTTGAACGAGACCGGCTGGGCCCTCTGACTTTCGCTCCCGCGCGCCCTGCAGGGCTATAGTAGAGCCCCAGGCGTCCGGGCGGCGCGACCCGTCCCCCCGGCCAGGAGGCCAGCAGGATCCAGGCATGCGCGGCCCGCTCAACCGCATCTTCGCCACCACCGGCTCGCTCGCCACGCAGGCGAAGATCGCCCGGCGCTACCTCTACGCCTTCCTGCGGCACGGCACGCCGCGCAAGTACTGGAACTTCATCAAGGTCGAGTGGGCGCGCTGGCGCGGCGACGCGATCGTGCGGGGCATGCCCTACGTGCTCAAGATCGAGTCGACCAACATCTGCAACCTCGAGTGCCCCTTCTGCCTCGACCGCGACCGCAGCCAGTTCAAGGCCGAGGGCATGCGCGGCTTCGGCCGCATGCGCGCCGACTTCTTCAAGGAGATCATCGACCAGCTCGCACCCTACGCCTTCAACGTGAACCTGTACGGCTCGGGCGAGCCCCTGCTCTTCCCCGAGGCGTACGAGATGATGCGCTACGCCGCGGACCGGAACATCGGCGTGCGCATCTCCTCGAATCTGTCCATGCGCGACTTCGACGACGAGCAGGCCGCGCGCATCGTCGAGGCCGGCATCGAGCACCTGATCATCTCGTGCCACGGCGCCAGCCAGGAGACCTACGAGAAGTACCAGGTGGGCGGCAACTTCGAGCGCGTGCTCCGCAACATGCGAAAGCTGGTGGAGACGCGCCGCCGCCTGAAGCGCCGGCTCCCCTTCTTCGACTGGCAGTTCCTCATCTTCCGCCACAACCAGCACGAGCTGGAGAAGGCGCGCACGCTGGCGCGCGAGATCGGCGTGGACCTGCTGCGGCTCATCTACCCCAACATCCCGCCGGAGCACAAGGAGACCTGGCGGCCGCGCGCGGAGGGAGAGGCCTCGGGCTACCAGGCGCAGGGCGAATCCGGCCAGGAGGAGCGGCCGGGCACGGCGGCGAGCACGCCGCCGCAGAAGCGCGCCGTGATCCGGGTGGAGCGCTGCTCCTGGCCCTACCGGTCGATCTACTTCAACTGGGACGGGGGCATCCTCCCCTGCTGCGATGGCACGACCACGCCCGCGTTCGACCTGGCGAAGTTCGACGCGGCGCTCGACGTCCGCGCGGTCTGGAACGGCCCGCACTACACCACGGTCCGCCGCTACGCCAACTGCGAGGTGTCGCCCGCCGACATGGACAAGCGCTACACCTGCGCCGCGTGCCTGAAGCCGCTGGCGCCCTTCCTGGTGCTGGAAAAGGGGATGCTCCTCGACCCGCAGGTCGAGAAGAAGGTCAAGCAGACCCTGGCGCGAGCCCGCGGCGCAAGCTGACCGCGCGGTGAAATCCCGACTGCGCCACAACTCGCGCCCGCGCGATCGGTTGAAAGAGATCGGACGCGGCGCCGAGTTGCCGCTGGACCACACAAGACCGGGAGGCAAAACGCTATGAAACGACCTTCATTGGTCCTCGTGACCACGGCCCTGGGCGCGCTCCTCAGCCTGTGCGCTCGGGGTGGCGAGGAGCAGACGGGCGGCGAACCGCAGCCGCAGGCCAGCAGCCAGGCCGGCGGCAGCGCACCGGCCGCGGAGGGGCAGGATGCGGCGCCTGCGCTGCCCGCGGGCGAGAGGGCGCGCGGGCGGCTCGCGCGCCTCAAGGGGAAGTTCGACAAGGACCAGGACGGCAGAATCGGCCCGGAAGAGGCCAAGGCAGCGCGCAAGGCCCTGAGCGAGCGCCTCGCGCCCAGGGCGAAGGCGGGCGGCGAGAAGAGCAAGGCCCGGGCCGAGGGCAAGGGCCCGCGCAAGGCCCCTCCTCCGGCCAAGGCGCGCCAGCACGGACCGAAGGCCGGGAAGCCCGTTGGAGAGCAGCACCGGCGTGCGGCCAAGGTGGACAAGAAGGCCCTGCGCATCGCCAAGACGGCTCTGCGCACGGCCAAGATCGCCTTGCGGAAGGCCGAGGCCGCGGCGCAGGGCTCGGGCAAGCAGGCGGGCAAGCGCGCCCGAATCAAGGCGCAAATCAAGAAGCACCTTCCGGTCATGAGCCGAGGCGGCGAACGCGGCCAGGTTCTGCGCGCCCGGCAACAGGGCATGCGCCGCGCCTTGCAGCGCGGTCCGGCCGACGGCCTGCCCGCTCGACACGTCCCGCTGCCGCGCCGGTTCATCGTGTAGCGGCGAGGCAGCGTCGCGGCGGGACGCACCGATCGACGCTCGTCGCGCCGTCCTGAGCCCTGCGTTTCAGCGAGGCCCTGGCGACCCGCTCGCAGCCCGAACCGCCCCCGACGGCGGAACGGCCCTTCCGGGCGGACCGCCGGGGCCTTGCCTTCTGCGGCGGCAAAGCCGCGCCGACGACCCGTATCAGCGGAGAGATACGGGGAGGAGGCAAGGCGCAGCCGCAGCCGGTCGAATCCAGCAGGGATTCCTGCTCACGCTCTGAGCGCGGGCTTCGCCCGCAACCCAAGAGTGGAGATGGCGTCGCTCCCCGAGTAGG
>DYIW01000001.1:14532-52440 GCA_020723465.1 Phycisphaera mikurensis | reverse complement strand
CGGCCGCGGCCCGTGGCCGCGGGATCTACTACTCCCGAGAATCGTCGCGCGGCGCGACGATTCTCGGGAGTAGTAGATCAGTCGTAGAGACGGCGGATCTCGGCCCCCGGGTAGTAGCAGCCCAGGATCGCCCGATAGGAGGCGCCGGCGTGCGCCTGGCCGTTGGCGCCGTACTGGCACAAGCCCACGCCGTGGCCGAAGCCGCGGCCCTTGATCCGCAGCTCCGCGCCGCCGCGGCGCACCTCGTCGATCAGGGCGGAGGGAATCTGCTGGGCGAGCGGCCGGCCGGCGTTGTAGCGGTTGCGGAAGCGGTCCGCGGGCAGCAGGTCCACGCGCGCGCCCGCTGCGTCGAGCACGGCGATCTCCAGGGCGCGGCCGGCGCTGTCGCGGCTCGCCACCTCGAAAGTGAGCGCGGCGCCGAACGCCCCCTTGTAAAGGCCTGCGATTGCGGCGAGCGGCACGCCGCGCGTCCAGCGGTAGTGGGGGGAGACGCGGCAGCTCGCGCAGTTCGCGCCGGCCAGGACTTCCCCGGCGGCCCGCACGCTGAAGACCTCCGCGGCGGAGCTGGTGGCGCCCCCGCAGGTGGAATGGAAGTACGCCTCGACCAGACGGTCGGCGTGCGTCAGGACCTCTCCCGCGGTGGAGTCCGCGATCCTGCGCGCCGCGGCCGTCTCGAGCTCGGTGCCGCGGTAGACCTGCGAACCTTGATCGTCGCTCAGCTCCCTGCCGTTCAGCACGTGGTAGAGGGCGTAGGTGCGCACCGCCACCGCCTGGGCACGCAGCGCCTCGTCCGCGAAGCGCTTGGGCATCTCGCCGAAGAGCACGCCAGCGACGTAGTCCTCGATGTCCACGCGGTTGACCGCGGCCAGTTCCTGGCCCGGAGAGGCGAGCAGCGCCAGGTCGCCGCGATAGCGCCGGCCATCCAGCTCGAGCCCGCCGTCGTTCCTGGGGCAGACGAGGACGGCCTTGCCGGCCAGGAGCTCGCCGTTCATGACCACGCCCTCGCGCCCGGCCGTGGCGCGCGCGCGCTTCAGCCCGTCGCCGGCCGCGAGCAGCGGTCCGCGCGCGCCGTCCTCGAGGCTGCCTCTCAGCTCGAACACGCGGTAGGCGCCGTGCACGCTGAAGGCCAGGTCCTTGCCCGGACGAGCCGAGGCGAGCCTCACCTGGACCGTCGGCGGTTCCAGGAACACGGGCAGCGCGGCGCGTGCGGGCGCACTTCTGGCTGCCGGCGCCGCCGGCGTGTCCTCGGACCAGAGCAAGAGCGCCGGCGCGGGCGCGGAGGCACGCGCAGCGGTGCGGGGTCCGGCCGGCCGCACGGCCGCGCCGCCGCTCATGGCCGCGTCGATGCACCCGAGCAGCGCGGTCAGGACCAGGGAAGCCGCGGGCACGACCGAACGCGTCACCACGTCCACCCGCGAGGCGCCGCGCGCCGGCCGCGCACCCTCAAGGAAACAGCCGCGCCTGCCCGCAGGTTCCACCCGGGGTGCTCCCTCCGATGTGCTGGCGCCCTGCCTCGGCGAGCACGCGGCCGCGCGGCGTCCGGATGAGGAAGCCGAGGGTCAGCAGATACGGCTCGTAGACGGTTTCGAGCGTGTCCTCGGTCTCGCCCACGGCGGCGGCGATGGTCTTGATGCCCACCGGTCCGCCGCCGTGGCGCGCCAGGCAGGCCAGGATCTTGCGGTCGGTCTGCTCCAGGCCGGCGTCGTCGATGCCGAGGTGGCCGAGGCACTCGCGCGCCAGATCAGCCGTGAGGCGCGTCGCCGAGCGCACGTCCGCCAGGTCCCGCACGCGCCGCAGCAGGCGGTTGGCCACGCGCGGCGTGCCGCGCGCGCGGCTGGCGATGAGATCGACGGCCGGCCCGTCGACCACTACCTGCAACAGTTCGGCCGAGCGCATGATGACCTGGCGCAGCTCCTCCTCCGGATAGAGCTCGAGCTTCTCGAGCAGCCCGAAGCGCGCGCGGAAGGGAGCGGTGAGGAGCCCCTCGCGCGTGGTCGCGCCGATGAGGGTGAAGCGCTCCAGGCTGAGGCGCACGCTGCGCGCCGCGGGGCCCTGGTCGATGACGATGTCGATGGCCATGTCCTCCATGGCCGAGTACAGATACTCCTCGAGGATGCGCGGCAGGCGATGCACCTCGTCGATGAAGAGGATGTCGCCGCGCTTCAAGTTGGTGAGCAGGCCGACCAGGTCGCCGGTGCGCTCGAGCGCCGGGCCGGAGGTGACGCGAATATCCACGCCCAATTCCGCGGCGACGATGTGCGAGAGCGTGGTCTTGCCCAGACCCGGCAGGCCGGAGAGGAGCAGGTGTTCGAGCGGCTCGCCGCGCTTGGTCGCGGCCTGGATGGCGACCCTCAGGTTGCGGCGCACGCGCTCCTGGCCGATGAACTCGTCCAGCGTGCGCGGCCGCAGCGCCCCGTCCGTCTCGGTGCGGCGGTTGAGGTCGGCGTAGCGCACGGCCTGGGCATCATCGTCTCGCGTCACGTCGTCCGACTCCTGGCTGGCGAGTGTATCGGACGCGCCATTCAAGTCGATCGCGGAATCGCCGGGGCGCGCTATGCTGCCCGCGAGCCGCAGCACCATGCCCCGCGTGCAGACGACGAAGCTTCGCGGCGCGGACGCCGCCCCGACGCCGGGCGCGCCCGAGGCGCGCCAGGTGCGCGCCATGTTCGACCGCATCGCCGGGCGCTACGACCTGCTCAACCGCCTGCTCTCCGGCACGCTCGACCGTTCCTGGCGGCGGCGCGCGGCCGCGGCCGCGCTCGCCGGCCTGGCGCGGCCGCGCGTGCTCGACCTCTGCACCGGCACGGGCGACGTGGCGGCGGCGCTGCGCGCGGCACGCCCGGAAGCAGTCTTGTTCGGCGCGGACTTCAGCATGGAGATGCTGCGCCGCGCCGCGCGCAAGGAACGCGGACTGCGGCTCGTGGCCGCCGACGCCCTCGCCCTGCCTTTTGCCGCCGCGGCCTTTGACGTGGTCACCGTCGCCTTCGGCGTGCGCAACTTCAGCGACCGTGGCCGCGCCTTCGCCGAGATCGCCCGCGTGCTCAAGCCGCGCGGCCGGCTCGTCATCCTGGAGTTCGCGCCGGCGCGGCGCGGCCTGTTCGGCGCCTGCCGGCGTCTCTACTGCGGCTTCCTGCTGCCGCGCATCGCCGCCCTCTGCGCGCAGAGCCCCGCCGCCTACCGCTACCTGCCCGCCAGCGTGGATCGCTTCCCGCCCCCTGCCGAGCTCCTGGCCGAGCTGGAGCGCGCCGGCCTCCGGCCCGAGGCGCCGCAGAGCCTGGCGTTCGGCGTGGTGGCGCTGTGCTCTGCGCTGAAGGACGCGAACAGCGCTTGAAGCCGTGAGCGCGAGCGCCTGGCGTTTTCTGCGCTCGCTGCGGCAGGAGCGGCGAGCCGGTAGGATTGGCCCCCATGGCCCAACAGAACGCAGAGGCGCGGGCGGCGGCGTCCCTCGGCATCGAGACGTACCTGCGGGAAAGCCGCAGGGTTTCGGTCTCGCTGGTCTACGTCACTCCTCTGCTGGTCCTCTATGAGGTGCTGCTGCGCGCCGGCGGCAGCGACACGCGCAACGCGGTCGAGCAGGCCTTCAAGGAGCTCTTCTGGTACCTCGGCCCGGCCGCCGGCTACCTGCAGGCCTTCCTCGTCCTGGTGGTGGTGGCGGCGGTGTGGCGCGTGGTCGCGCTGCGCCTGCCCTGCGTCCGGCTCTTCCCGGCGTTCCTCATCGAATGCCTGCTGCTCGCCTTGCTGCTCGGCCCGGTGGTGGCCTTCGTGGCCGGCCCGCTCGAGCTCGGCGTCCAGACGCCGCGCGTTCCCTCCTCCCTGGAGTACTCGGTGCTGGCGTCCATCAGCGCCGGCATCTACGAGGAGCTGCTGTTCCGGCTCATCGTGCTGGGCGGACTGTACGTGCTGGCGCTGCGCCTGTGCGGCACCTCGCGTCCCGTGGCCTTCCTGCTGGCGCTGCTCGTCTCGGCGTTCGCCTTCGCCTACTACCACCACGCCGCGCCCTACGGCGAGCCGTACGAACCGCGCGCGTTCGCCTTCCGCGCCATTGCCGGTATACTGCTGGGCCTGGTGTTCGCCGGCCGCGGCCTGGCGGTGGTGGTCTACCTGCACGCCCTGTACGACGTGCTCTACGACCTGCGCGCTGCGGCCGGCGGCGGGTAGCCGCGCCTGCACCGCGCGACCAGGTTGTTGATGCGGCTCGTCGTGGCCATGACCGGAGCCAGCGGCGCCCTGTACGGCGTGCGCTTTATCCTGCGTGCCGTGCAGCTCGGCGCGCAGGTCGACTTCGTGATCTCCGCGGCGGGAGAGCTGGTGGCGCGCGCGGAGTTGGGTTTCTCGCCGGATCCCGCGGAGCAGCCCCTCGCCGGCTGGCTGGACCAGGGCGCGCGGCGCGTGCGCCGCCTGCCGGCCACCGACTGCGCCGCGGACGTGGCGAGCGGCAGCGCGGCCGTGAACGGCATGGTGGTCATTCCGTGCAGTATGGGGACGCTGGCGCGCATCGTCGCGGGAACCTCCCAGAACCTCATCGAGCGCGCGGCCGACGTCACGCTCAAGGAGCGGCGGCCGCTGGTGCTCGTGCCGCGCGAGACGCCGCTCAGCCGCATCCACCTGCGCAACCTGGCGGCCGCGGCCGAGGCCGGCGCGATCGTCCTGCCGGCCATGCCGTCCTTCTACGGCGGACCGCGCACGGTCGAGGAGCTGGTGGACACCGTGGTCGATCGCGCCGCCGCGGTCTTCTATGGCGGCGCCGCGCTGCGCGCCACCTGGCCCGCGGCGTCAGGAGAGGCGGAATGACCTCGGCTCCGCCGCGGCGCGCCCGCTCCCTGGCCGGGCGCTTGCGCCTCTACCTGGAGCTGGTGCGCTTCTCGCACACGGTCTTCGCCCTGCCCTTCGCGCTCATGGCGCTGTTCCTGGCGGGTACTGGCGGCCTGCCCGGCTGGCGCACCGTGCTGCTCGTGCTCGTCTGCCTGGTCGCGGCGCGCACCGCGGCCATGGCCTACAACCGCCTGGCGGATCGCGCGAGCGACGCACAGAATCCGCGCACGCGCGCCCGCCATCTCCCCGCCGGACTGGTGAGCGTGCGCGAGGTCGCGCTCCTGGTCCTCGGCGCGAGCGGCGTCTTCGTGGCGGCCGCCTGGTTCCTGAACACGCTGGCCTTCGTCCTGTCGTTCCCGGTGCTGGCGCTCCTCCTGGGCTACTCGCACACCAAGCGCTTCACCGCGGCCAGCCACTTCGTCCTCGGCCTGGCGCTCGGCCTTGCCCCGCTCGGCGCCTGGATCGCGGTGCGCGGCGTGCTCGACGCCTCGTGCCTCATCCCCGCCCTGCTCGGCCTCGCCGTGCTCTGCTGGGCCGCGGGCTTCGACATCCTCTACGCCTGCCAGGATGTCGACTTCGACCGCGGCGCGCGCCTGCGCTCCATTCCCGCGCGCTGCGGCGTGGCGCGCGCCCTCGTGGTGGCGCGCCTGCTGCACGCCGCCATGCTGGTGCTGCTCCTCGCCCTGGGACGCGCCGCGGCGCTCGGCGGCAGCTACGGCGCGGGCGTGGCGGCCTGCGCCGCGCTGCTCGCCTGGGAGCACTCGTTGGTCAAGCCGTACGACCTGTCGCGCGTGAACCTGGCCTTCTTCACGGCCAACGGCTGCGTCAGCCTGCTGCTCTGCGCGGCCACGTTGATCGAGGTGCTGCAATGAACCCGCGCGAGCCGGCGGTCCCGGTCCTCCCCAAGGTGCTGCCGCCGGTCATTGCCCTGGTGGGGGACGAGGAGCGGGCCAAGGAGCGCCTGCTCGCCCAGATCCTCGAACGCGCCGGCGACGCGGCGAGCGTGATCTCGCTCGCCGCGGAGGGCAGCGAGCGGACCGACCTCGAGCTGTCGAGGCTGCTCGCGGACCTGGCCTCGCGGCCCCTGTTCGGCGGCCTCAAGGTGATCGTGGCGCGCGACGGCGACGCGCTGTGGAAGCGGCACGGGAAGGCGCTGGAGGCGACCCTCAAGATCGCCGCGGGCAACCTCCTGGTGCTGCTCATGCGCTCGCTCGACCTGCGCCTGCGCTTCGCCAACGAGCTGAAGAAGACGGGCGGGCTGATCAAGTGCCCGCGGCCGCGGGCCGATGCCGCGGCGCCCGGCGGCCAGGGCGTCCTGCCGGCTGGAAGCGAGCTGCTGGCGGCCATCCTGGCCGAGGCGCGCGCCCACGGCCTGGAGCTCGCGCCGCGGGCCGCCGCGGAGCTCGCCGGCCGCACCGGCAACGACCTCATGCTCGTCGCCCGGGAGATGGAGAAGCTCTCGCTCTACCTCGCCGGGAAGAACGAGGTGACGCTGCCGGACGTGGGCGCGCTCGTGCCGCGGAGCGCCGCCTGGGACCAGTTCCAGCTCTTCCAGGAGGTCGCGGTGGGGAACGTGCGCGCCGCGCTCCTGCGGCTGCGCGGCATGCTGCGCGAAGGCACGACCGACCGCGGCGGCCGGCGCGTGAACGACGCGCGCGGCATCGCCAGCGGGCTCGCGGCGCTCCTGCATCAGCGCCTGCGCCTGCTGGCGCGGTTCCGTTCCCTCAGGGCCGCGCACTGTCCCGAGGAGGAGATGCAGCGCGTCCTGGCCATCAAGAACCCGGGCCAGCTCTACTACCTCGGCAAGGAGGTGGACCTGCCGCTGGTGCGGCGCGCGAGCGCGGCCGTACACGTCCTGGCCGAAGCGGATCGCGCCCTGAAGAGCAGCGAGCCGCCGGAGACGCTGCTCGAGCGCCTGATCGTGCGGCTCTGTGCCCTGGCGGCGGCCGGGCGCGCTCCGGCGCGGCGCCAGGCGCGCTCATGATCCGCCGTCTGGCCCAGGAGGTCGTGGACCGCATCGCCGCGGGCGAAGTGATCGAGCGACCCGTCTCCGTGGTCAAGGAGCTGCTCGAGAACGCCCTCGACGCGGGAGCGCGGCGCATCGACGTGGAGATCGAGCGCGGCGGCAAGCGGCTCATCCGCGTGCAGGACGACGGCTGCGGCATGGACCGCGCCGACCTGTGCCTGGCGTTCGCGCCGCACGCCACGTCCAAGCTCTCGGCCCTGGACGATCTGCTCGCCATCGCCTCCTACGGCTTTCGCGGCGAGGCCCTGGCGAGCATCGGCGCCGTGGCGCGGGCGCGGCTGGTGTCGCGCCCGGCCGGCGCGGAGGAGGCCTTCGAGATCGCGTGCACCGGCGGCGCGACCGGCGAGCCCCGGCCCTGCGGCGCGCCGCCAGGCACGCTCGTCGAGGTGCAGCACCTCTTCTTCAACGTCCCGGCCCGGGCGCGCTTCTTGAAAGGCGACGCGGCCGAGGCGAGCCGCTGCCTCGACCAGGTGATCCAGGCGGCGCTCGCGGCCGATGGCGTGGCCTTTTCCATGAAGAGCGACGGCCGCGTGCTCTTTCAGGCGGCCGCCGCGGCGACCCGGCGCGAGCGCCTGGAGAGCGCCTACGGCCGCGACCTCGCCGCGGGAGCGATCGCCGCCAGCGGGCCGAGCGCCGGCATGCACGTCGAGGCGCTGCTCGGGCGGCCGGACGCGGCGCGCGCCCGCGCGGCACGCCAGCACACCTACGTCAACGGCCGGCTGGTCAAGGACGGCACGCTGCGCGCGGCGCTGCGCCAGGCGTATCACCAGTTCCTCTCCCCGGCGCTGCAGCCCTCCTACCTGCTGTTCCTCTCGCTCGATCCGGCGGAGGTGGACGTGAACGTGCACCCGGCCAAAACCGAGGTGCGCTTCCGCGACGCGGCGCGCGTGTTCCGCGCCGTCCACCACGTCGTGCTCGAGGCCCTGCGCGGCGCGGACCTGGCGCCGCGGCCGGGAGCGGAGCCAGGCGCGGCCGCTGCTGGCGTCACTGCGCCCGCGCGCCGCTTCCTCGGCTTCCCGCGCGGCGTGTGGGAGCGCCCGCTCGCGCCCGCGCCCGCGGCGCCGGCTGTGGAAACGACCGCGCCCCCGGCCGGCGCCGCGGCCCTGCCGGCGCGCACCGGCCGGCGCTGGCTCACGCTCTTTCGCACCTACCTGCTCTTCCAGGCGGAAGACGAGCTGGTCGTCGTCGACCAGCATGCGCTGCACGAGCGCGTGCTCTTCGAGCGCCTGCGCCAGGAGCAGCGGGCGGCCGGCATCCGGAGCCAGCGCCTGCTCGTGCCGGAGATCGTCGAGGTGGGGCGGCCGGAGGTGCTCCGCGCCGAGGAGATGGGGGAGGAGTTCGCGCGGCTCGGACTCGAGGTCACGGCCCTGGGCGAGACCGCGCTCGCTGTACACGCGGTGCCCGCCCTGCTGCAGGGGGCCTCCGCCCGGGAGCTGCTTCTGGCCGCGTTGGAGAGCGAGACGAGCGCGGGCGCGGAGGCACGCGAGCCCCTGGAGCGCGCGCTCATGAGCATGGCCTGCCGCGCGGCGGTCAAGGCGGGCACCGACCTCGCCGAGGAGGAGATCGCGGCGCTCCTGGACCAGGCGGCCGCGCTGCCCGAGACCCAGGCCTGCCCGCACGGCCGGCCGACCTCCATTCGCTTCGCCGCGGCCGACCTGGAGCGCTGGTTCAAACGCGCGGGCTTCTGAGCCACCTTCCGATTCTCTTCGGACTCCCGACTGGCGGCGGCGTTGGCCTTGCCAAGGCAGGGGGCGATCCACGCGCCTCGGCTGGACGCAAGCTGCCGAGTTCGGTTGCGGCGCCGCCGAGCTGTGGTCAGTGCGCCAGGGGCACGAGCCGCTGCTCGACGAGGAAGTCGAACAGGGCCTGGGCAGAGCGCTGGTGCGCCAGGGCGTTCGGGTGAATGTCTGGGGGGTCGAGCAGGCACCAGTAGCGCGCCGCCGGTTCGCCGGTGAGCGCGTCGAGCAGCGGCAGGAGGGGCAGTCGCTCGGCCGCGGCGATGCCGGCGAGCCAGGCGCTGTGCTCGGCGCCGGGGTAGCCTTCCTGCGCCAGCACCGGGCCATCCGCGGCGTTCAGCAGCCAGGGCATGTCGACGAGGGCGAGGCGCGTGCCCGCCGCGGCGACCGCCCGGTGCAGCGCCGCGATCCTCGAGCCGCAGTCGCTCCGGTTCTCGCCCTGCCCGAACACGTAGCTGCCGCTCTGGCGCATGTGCTCCAGCACCCCGGTGGAGATCCTGCGGTAGAGGAAGGAACGCCACAGCTCCGGCTTCCAGCGCTCGGGCAGGGGCAGGGGATCGCAGAAGAGGAAGCCGTCCCGCCCCGCGTGGAAGCCGAGCCGCTCGAGGTCGTTCGGGTACCAGACGAGCAGCACCAGGGCGGGCCGCACGCGCTCCCAGAGGCGGCGAAAGAGCGCCTCCTCGTCGCGTGCGTTGTAGCCGGGCTGCCCGGCGTTCACCACGGTGCAGGGCACGGCCCCGGCCGCGCGCCGCTCGCGCAGCAGGTGTTCGAGCACGGCGCAGAAGGTCTCCTCTTGGCGCACGCCCCAGCCGTAGGTCGTCGAGTCCCCGAGCACGAGGATACGGAACTCCTGGCCCGGCGGCTCGGCCGCGGCGAGCTCGTCGTCGCGCAGGCCCAGGGAGTTGTGCCGGTACTCGATGCCGCGCACCACCACCGAGGCGCCGGGCGCGCCGAGATAGCGCACCCCGCCTCGCTCCACCGGCCGCAGCATGCCGGCCTCGGCGAAGAGGCGGTTCGCCTCGGGGTGCAGCGCGGGCTCCTCGAGGCCCGCGCTGAAGAAGCACCGAACGGCGACCTCCGCCAGCCCCAGGCACAGCAGCACGACGCCGAACGCCAGCGCGCTCCTCGCCAGCACGCGCCTCACGGCGCCCTCACGATGCACACCGGGTTCACGAACGCGGCCGGCGCCGCCACCACCCGCACCGCGCCCGAGACGCGGTCCAGGCTGAAGATCGCGCCCCCGCCCGTGGCGTTCTGGCCGCGGCCGGCCGGGTCCGGCCCGCGCCCCTCCGGATCGGCGTTGGCGTCCACGAACAGCACGAGGCCGTCATCCGCGACGCAACCGCGCACCGGGTCGCGGAACAGCGGGTCGCAGGCCACGACCTCGGTCGCGCCCGAGTCCGGGTCGAAGCGCAGGATCGCGCCGTGAGGCGCACCCGCGCCCCGCGGGTCGGCATTGGCGTCGAAGACGAGGAAGGTCCCCTCGGGCTCGGCCAGCAGGCCGAGCGGCGAGACCGCTCCCGCCAGGCGGCCGCATTCACTCACCGCGCCGCGGCTCGGGTCGACGCGAAAGACGGCCCCCTCCTCTCCGGGCTTCTTCCCCGGAACGTCCGCGTCGAGCAGCAGGAGCGACGCATCCTCCTGGCGCAGGACGAACGCCGGAGCAACGAAACGCGCGTCGGTCGCGACCACGCGGCAGGAACCGTCCGCCAGGCAAAGCGCGAACAGGGCGCCCTGGCCCTGAGCCCCGGGCGGGCGCGCCCGGCGGTCCGTGACGTAGACCTCACCGCCCACGCCCAGGGCGAGCCCGGTCGGAGCAGCGAAGCCTTGGGGCGTGAAGCACGCCTTCACCTGTCCCGAGCGGCCGTCGATGCGGAACACGGCGCCCGCGCGGCCGCGGCCGTCCGGTTCGGCGGCGAAGTCGACGAGCAACAGGTCGCCGTCCTCGGCCGTAAGCGCGAGCTGCGGGTCGACGAAGCGCGGGTCGGCGCAGAACAGGCGTGTTTCGCCCGTGGCGCGCTCGAAGCGGAACAGCGCGCCGCCGAGGGCGCCCGCCTCCCCGCCGGCCGCGTCCGCGTCCACGATGAAGTAGGCCTCGCCGCGCCCGGCGCTCCGCTCCCCCGCGCAGCCGTTCGCTCCGCCCGCGAGCGAGGCGGCGAGCAGGGCGAGGGCGGCGCGCGCGTGCGTCATTTTTCCGGCGGCGAGAAGACCTCGTCCGTGAGGCCGACGTTGAAGCGGATGCTGTTCTGGTCGGCGCCGTCCTCTGCTTCCTCGGTGACGAGCGCGATCTTCTCCGACCACTCCTCCTCGCCGTTCCGATAGACCTGGACCGCTCCCGGCAAGTAGAGGCCCTGAGGGGTCTGGCGGTGGTGGGAGAAGCGGAAGCCCAGGGACTTCCCCGGCTGCTCCAGATCCTCGATCCGCACACCCCGCAGCACGAAGGTCTCCGGCTCCATCCAGGCCCGCACGCGCACCAGTCCCCCCTCTCCCTCTTCGAGATCGCCCTGGCCCTCGATCACCAGGCTCGGTCCGCCGCCCTGCTCGTCCGGCTCGTCCGGGAGCCTCTTCAGTTCCTTCAGGTTCTCGATCTGCCGCTCGAGGAAGAAGAACCGCAGGAGCTGCCGCATGTCGTCCAGTTCCCGGAGGACCTTGAGGCGGTCGGTCTTGAAGTCCGGGCCCTCATAGCGCACCAGCTTCTCGGTCTTGCGGTCGTAGCGCCAGGCGCCCGTGCCGTCGTAACCCTCTTCATAGACCGCGTCGGAGAAGGCCTTCTCCCGGACGAGCGTCCAGATGCGGTCCGGCGCCTTGTACTTGCGCTCGACGTCGAACTCCATCTTGCCGCGTTCCGGGTCCCGGACCTGCAGGTAGAGCTTGACGTGGAAGTCGAGAACCTCGCCCGCGAAGTCACCGGCCCGCTGCGCTTCGGCCGCGCGCTTGAGGATGGCCGCGGCGTCCGGCTCTTCTGCCGGCTGCGGCACCGACAGGCTGGCGGCGAGGAGCAGCAGCGCGCAAATCATGCCGGTGACCTCCTGAGTGCGAGAACGAGCAGAGCCTAGCAGCCCCGCGCGATTCCGCACCCGGATTCGGCTCCCTGCACGCGGGTCGCCCGGAACCGGCCGCGCGGAGCGGTCTCGATCGGGATTTCAACGTTGAAGCACGGGCAGGCCCGTGTACCGTGGACGCGTTTGCGGCCAGCGCGCCGAGCGGTATGGAACGGAGACGCCATGAAGGTCCCCCAACTGGATCTCGAACTGCTCCATGAGCCGATCATGGATGAATTGCGCGCCGCCATGGACGAGATCGTCCGTTCCGGAAGGTTCATCGGCGGCGAGGCGGTGCAGGCCTTCGAGACCGAGCTGGCGGAGCTGATCGGCGTGCCGTACGCCGCCGCGGTCTCGAACGGCACGGACGCCCTGGTCGCCGCGCTCCAGGCCCTCGGCGTGGGCCCGGGCGACGAGGTCCTGACCACGCCCTTCACCTTCTTCGCCACCGTCGCCTCGATCGTAAGGCTCGGCGCCAAGCCGGTTTTCGTCGACATCGACTCCGAGACGTGCGGGATCAAGCCGGAACGTGTCTACGACTACGTCGATGACGGCGTCATCAACGGCAAGAAGGTCTCCGAGCACCACAGCGAGCACACGAAGGTCCGCGCCATCGTCCCGGTGCACCTCTACGGCCAGTGTTGCGAGATGGACCCGATCCTGGAGCTGGCCGACCAGTTCAGCCTGATGGTCGTGGAGGACGCGGCCCAGGCGATCCTGGCGCGCTACAAGGACACACCGGCCGGCGCCCTGGGCGACGCCGGCTGCTTCTCCTTCTACCCGTCGAAGAACCTCGGCGCCCTGGGCGAGGGCGGCGCGGTCGTGACCAAGGACGAGGGTGTGGTCGAGCAGATCCGGCAGATCCGCAATCACGGGCAGTCGGAGGCGAACGTCCATCCGATCGTGGGGGGCAACTACCGCTTGAACGCCCTCACCTGCGCCACCCTGCGGGTCAAGCTGCGTCACCTCACGGACTGGACGTTGCAGCGCGCCGAGGCCGCCGCCACGTACAACTCGCTGTTCGAGGAGCATCAGCTCCTGGACGACGTCATCCTGCCACGCGTGGCCAGGGAGCGCGTGCATAACTGGCATCAGTACGTGATCCGCGTGGACCAGCGCGACGAGTTGCGCGCCTACCTGGTCGAGCAGGGAATCGGCGTCCAGGTGTACTACCCGATCCCGGCGCATCTCCAGGCGAGCATGAAGCACCTGGGTTACGCGCCGGGCGACCTGCCGGAGGCCGAGAGGACGGCGAACGAGGTGCTCTCGCTGCCGCTCTTCCCGGGGATCAACTACGACCAGCAGGAGTACGTCGTTTCCTCGATCAAGGACTTCTTCGACTCCCACCGCTGAGCGCGGCGCCGGCTTCAGGAACATGCGCCTGCGCGGGCCGTCCTGGGCCGTTCTGCTGATCCTCGCCGCCGCCGTCCTGCCGCTGCTGCCGACGCTCGACAACGAGCTGGTCTATGACGACCAGATCCTCCTGGTCGAGGCGCCCTCCCTGGCCGTGGTCCTCGGCGGCGACCTCTTTGGCGCGAACGAACGCGGCGAACCGGCCACCGGCTACTACCGTCCGCTCACCGGCCTGACCTACTGGCTGGAGCGCCACGCCTACGGAGCCTGGACTCCGGGCTACCACCTGGACAACCTGCTGCTCGGCGCCGCGGTCGCGCTGCTCTTCTACGCCCTGCTGCGCCGGGTAGCGGTGTGCGCACCGCTGGCCCTGCCGGCGGCCCTGCTGTTTGCCGCCCACCCGGTCCACTCCGAGTCCCTGGCCCTGGTCACCGGCCGGACCGATCCTCTCGCGACCGGCCTGGTCCTGGCCGCCATGCTCGCCGCGCGGAAGGGAGGCGCGCGCGCGCCTCTCGCGCTCTTCGCCGCCGCCTTGCTCGCCAAGGAGTCGGCCGCGGTGCTGGCGCCCGCGCTCGCTCTCCTGCCGCTGCTCGCGACCGATCGACCCGGTCCGCCAGCGCGCCGCGGCGCGCTGGTGCTGCTCGCCGGCGCGCTCGCCCTCACCGTCGCCTTCTTCCTGGTCAAGGTCGGCCTGCTCGGGATCGTGGCGCCGCCGGATGCCTGGCAGGGCGAGGGTGGCGCCGCCCAGCGTCTCTTGACCTTCCTGGCGTACCTCCCCTCCTACCTGGGGCTGCTGTTCTGGCCGGCCACGCTCACCATCGTGCGCGACACGGTCCTGGTGGTCTCGCCCGCGGACCCGCGCCTGGCGCTCGGCCTCGCGCTCCTCGTCCTGCTGCTCGCCCTCGCCTGCTGCGGGCCGCGGGCGGTGCGCTGCGGCGTAGGGTGGTTCCTGCTGGCGCTCCTGCCGGCCTGCAACGTCATCCCCATCACCTACGCGTTCAGCGAGATGCCCTTTCCCTTCTTCGAGCGCTACCTGTTCATGCCGTCGCTCGGCGCCGCGCTGGCCTGCTCCTGGTGCCTGGGCTGGCTCTCGGGCCGGATCGCTCCGCGGCGCGCGCAGGCGCTGGCCGGCGGTCTGGCGCTCCTGCTGGCGCTGCCCCTCGGCGTGCGCTTCGGGCAGCGCTCCGCCGAATACGCCTCGGAGGTCACGCTCTTCCACGCCGCCGCGCGTCACGCGACCGACCCGGCACCCATGCTCATCCGCCTGGCCGAGGCGCTCTGGCGCCGCGGGCAGGGAGACGCCGCGGTGGCGGCCTACGAGGCGGCGCTGGCGCGCGCCCCGCGCTCCCTCTCCGCCCTGTGCGGCCGCGCCACGGTGTGGGTGGGCGCCGCCTTCCACCTGCGTCAGGCCGCGGACGGCCTGCAGCAGGCGCAGAACGAACGCGACGCGGAGCGGCTGCGGCGCGAGGCGCGCTCCCTGCTCGACCGCGCGCGCGCCTCCCTGGAAGAGGAGCTGGCCCGCGCACCAGATGAGCCGCTCCTGCTGCACGGGCTGGGCGACGTCGCGCTGGTGGATGACCGCCCCCTGGACGCGGCCGCGTTCTACCTGCAGGCCCACCGGCGGGGTTCGCACCACCCGGCGCTGGCCGAGAACTGGCGGCGCACGGCCTGGCAGCTCCGGGAAGCCGCCAAGACGCTCGCGGACCTGGGAGTGACGCACGTGCGCGAGGCGAACGAGCGCCTGGTCGAGGGCGTCGCGGCCCTGTGCGGCGCCTGGCCGCCGCTGGAGATCCCGGAGCCCATCCGGGCGATCGTGCTGCAGATGATGTGCGAACGGGCGGACAACCTGTGCCTGGGCGTCTCGCTGGACGAGGCCCGGACCGCCTTCCTCGAGATCCTCGACCTCGAACCGCGCCTGAGCCGCTGCTACGAGGGTCTCGGCTACATCGCCAAGCAGCAGGGGCGCCGGGCGGAGGCGTACCAGTGCTTCCAGCGCGCCCTGGACCTCGATCCCGACGCCTTCATCGCGCTGCAGGAGATGTTCACCATGCTGCAGGAGGACGGACGCACGGCCGAGGCGGCCATCTACTTCCGCCGCCTGGAACGGCTCTTCGCCGAGCAGGCGGACCGCGGCGCGCGCCCGCGGGAGGCCGCGGGACCGGAGCCGCAGCGGTGAAGGCGGCGGGATTTTTCCGCCGCGCGCGACCTGCCCGGAAGCGTATGAGGAGCGCGCAGCAAGCGCGAGCCGCCGCCACATGACCACGCCTGTCCTGCAGACGATCAGCCTTTTCCGCCTCTACGACCAGGGGAAGCAGCACGTCGCCGCTCTGAAGGACGTCACCTTCTCCGTGCAGGAGAAGAGCTTCGTCGCCGTCACCGGGCCGTCCGGCAGCGGCAAGTCCACGCTCCTCAACCTGCTCGCCGGCCTGGACGCGCCCTCGTCCGGGGAGGTGCGCGTGGCGGGCAGGAACCTGGCCGAGATGAGCGAGAAGGAACGTACCCTGCTGCGGCGCGAGCAGATCGGCTTCGTCTTCCAGTTCTTCAACCTCGTGCCGACGCTGACGGTGGCCGAGAACATCGGCATCCCGCTCTCCCTCGCCGGGGTGAAGCGGCCGCGCACCGATCCCCGCTTCCAGAAGATCGTGGAGCTGTTTGGTCTGGGCGGGCTGCTGGACCGCCGCCCGCACGCCCTCTCGGGCGGCGAGATGCAGCGCGCCTCCATCGCCCGCGCGGTGGTGCACGAGCCGCCGATCGTGCTCGCCGACGAGCCGACCGGCAACCTGTCGACGCGCGCCGGCCGCGACGTGCTCGAGCTGCTGCGCCGGGCCGTGGACGAGCTCCAGCGCACCGTGCTCCTGGTGACCCACAACCCCAGGGACGCGGCCTACGCCGACCTGGTGCGTTTCCTCAAGGACGGATTGCTGCTGCCGGACGTCGTCCAGGGAGCCGAGCGTAATGAGGCTCGCATCGCGGATCGCATGGCGGTCCTTGGCATCTAGGCCGGCGCGCACGCTCACCTCGATCCTCGGCATCGCGGTCGGCATCGCCGCCGTCCTCTCGGTCCTGATCGTCGACCACAACACCATCCTCACCGAGGTGCTGCGCCGTCCCTCGTACTCGGGCCGCCCCGACGTCGAGATCCGCCCGCTCGAGGCGGGCACGCCCCGCCCCGAGGTGCCCGAAGCCCTGCTGCGTGAGGCCGACCTGCTGGAGGTGCTGCCCGTCTTCTTCTCGCGCATCCGCGCCCTCGCTCCCGGCGGCGGCCCCGAGGCCGCGCGCGACCTGGAGCTGGTCGCCGCGCACCCGCTGGCCGGCGCGTGCTTCGCCGCCTGGCGCCTGGCCGCGGGCGCGTCCTTCAGCTCGCCCGGCGCCAGCGAGGTGCTCCTGCCGCTCGGCCTGGCGGCCGAGCTCGGCCTCGGCGTGGGGGATGCGCTCGTGCTGCAGCGCGTGCTGCCGGCGGTGCGCGAGTGCCGCGAAGGCGTGCTGGTGGCGCGCCCGGAGGAGCTCCAGGGCGAGCCCGCGACGCTCTGCGTGGCCGGCCTGATCGAGGACGCCGACCTGGGACGGCGCGGCGCCGTGCTCGTGCCCTTCGAGCGCGGCCTCGAACTGTACCGCGGCGCGCACGTGCAGCCGCTCTACTGGGCGCGCCTGGCCCCCGACGCCATCTACCAGGACGTGCGCGAGCAGCTCAAGTCGGCCTACGTGGTGGAGCGCCCTCAGGGCGCGCTCGTGGGCGAACGCGTCGACCAGCGCGCCTTCCGCAAGTCCATCCGCATCGCGGCCTGCCTCTCCCTGCTGCTCGGCCTGTTCATCATCTACAACGCCTTCTCGCTGTCCCTGGTCGAGCGCGTGCGCGAGATCGGCCTGCTGCGCGCCCTCGGCCTCACCGGCCGCGAGATCGCCGCCGCCGTGGTGCTCGAGGGCCTGCTCCTGGCCGCGGCCGGGGCGCTCCTCGGCCTCTCCCTCTCGCTGGCGCTGGCGCACTTCATGCGCGCCGTGGGGATCACCACGCTCGGTTTCGGCAAGCCGCTCTCCATCCACGAGATCCCCTGGGACGCGGTGCTCGTGATCGTGAGCGCAGGCATGGCCGCGGCCCTGCTGGGGATGATCGCGCCGCTGCTGCGCGTGCGCCGCCTCTCGGTGATCGAGGCGGTGCGCGCCGGGCGCATCGCCTACCGGCCGGATCCGACGCGCTTCGTGCGCGCCCTGGTGCTCGCCCTGCTCCCCGGCGGGCTGCTGCTGCTCTACATCGTCGCGTCGCCGCCGCTCGGCGAGCGCCAGGACCAAGTGCTGCGCATCGTCGCCTGGATGGCGCTCTGGCTCACGCTCACCTTCGGCGCCGTGCTGCTCGTGCCGCGCCTGGTGCAGGCGGCGGTGGAGGCGCTCTTGCACCTGCTGCTCCTCCCCTGGCCGCTGCAGCGGCCCATCGCCGCGGCCTCGACGCGCGGGTCGCACCACCGCGTCTTCGGCTCGGCGGTCGGCATCGCCCTGGTGCTCGCCGCGGTGTTGGCGATCCACGGCATCACCGCCAGCCTGAAGGACGAGACGCGCCGCTTCGGCGCGTGCGCCCTCGGCGGCAGGATCTTCGTCCAGGCCGCGGCCGTCCTGAAGGACGAGGTCGCACCGGCCGCGCGCGCCGCGGGAGTGGCTGACTTCTACAGCCTGTCCGCCGAGGTGCACGCGCCCTTCACCATCCGCGGCGTGCCGCCGGAACACGCCATCCGCTGGACGCCGCAGCTCGCCGCCGACGAGGAGCTGGCGCGCGAGTTCCGGGAGGGCCGATCGATCATCCTCTCCGAGTTCCTGGCGCGCGGCTACGGCTACCAGGTGGGGGACTTCGTGCGCCTCTCGACCTACGCCAGCGCCTACCCGGTGCGCGTCGCCGCCATCAGCGACGCCTGCGGCTACTTCCCCGACGATCGCAGCTTCGCCTTGCTGGCGCTGCCCGTCTTCATGTCGCTCTTCTGCGTGGGCGACGAGCGCGGCACCCAGTACGTCTTCCACGTGGCGGAGGGCCGCGACCCGGACCAGACGCGCGCGGCCATCCTCGGCCTGCTGGAGCCGCGCCTGCAGGCGCGCGTGCGCACGGCGCGGGAGATCCAACGCTACTACGCGGCCGACATGAACCGCGATTTCTGGATCTTCCACGTCATCCTCCTGCTCACGGGCGCGCTCGCCTTCGTCGGCCTGTGGAACTCGCTGACCGTGGCGCTGCTGGAGCGGCGGCGCGAGATCGGGCTGCTCAGGACGCTCGGCTTCACCGCCGGGCAGCTCGGCGGCATGCTCGCGGCGGAATCCGCGGCGCTCGGCCTGGTCGGCGGCGGCCTCGCCCTGGCCGCGGGACTGCCGGTGTCCCGGCACCTCGTGGAAGCGATCCAGGTCATCAGCCGCCTGGACGTGCGCTACGTGGCGACACCCCTCGAGATCGCGCTCGTGCCCCTGTGCGCCGTGCTCCTGGCGCTGCTCGCGACCGTGCCGCCGGCCCTGCGCGTGCGCGGCCTGGTGGTGGCCTCGGCCACGCGCATGGAGTGAGCTGGGTGCTTCGCGACCGCCACCCGGAGACGGAGGGCGGTGAGCGGAGCGATCGCGGGCAAGAACCCGCTCCCGCCCCGGAATGGATGCACGGCACGAGGACGCGCCGTGAGCGGCGCCGTCTCCGCCGATGGGTCCTGGACGAAGCCCGCGCCAGGAAAGCGACGCGGCGGACCCGGCCGATGTTCCCGCCGAGCCCGCCGCGCGAATCTGGTGCCGAAGGGGGGAGTTGAACCCCCACGCCCGTAACGGGCACTAGACCCTGAATCTAGTGCGTCTGCCAATTCCGCCACTTCGGCGCGAACACGGAAATCTAGTCGAGGAGCGCCGCGGGTTCAAGGAAGATCGGCGCGGCGCGCGCTCAGCGGCCCGCGGCCCCGCCCGGACGGAAGCGCGCGTGACAGGCCGCGCAGCGCGCCAGCAGCCCATCCAAGGAGCGCGCGGCGGCCGCGCCGTCCTCCGCCTCCAGCGCATTCGCGAGATCCGCCGCGACAGCGCGAAAGTCCTGCTCCAGCTCGCGGAACCCGGGCGGCGCGGCGAGGCCGGGCGCGAGGCGGAGCTCCGCCAGGCGCCGCGCCGGCAGGATCGCGTCCGCGAGCGCGGCCGAATCGAGGTGGCGTGCGATCTGGGCCGCGTCCTCGCGCACGGCCGCCATTGCCGGACGCACATCGAAGGGCGGGGGGCTGCCCGGGACGTCGCGGGCGCAGGCCGCGAGCGCGACGACCAGAAGCGGACTGAGAAACGATCGCACCACGCGCGGAATCGTACGTCCTGGCCCGCTGCGCGCAACACCGCCGCCCTGGTACCTCCCACGCGGCGGCGGCGCGGTTTACGATGACGCCATGGCCGAGAAGAAAGGCGCCGGCGTCGACGTGGTGTGCACCAACCGCAAGGCGCGCCACCAGTACGAGATCCTCGAGACCTTCGAGGCGGGCCTGGCCCTCGTGGGCACCGAGGTCAAGTCCCTGCGCGATAAGCGCTGCGACCTGACCGGCGCCTACGCCGCGGTCGAAGGGGGCGAGGTCTTCCTCAAGGGCGCGGAGATCGCGGAGTACGCCTGCGCCAGCCGCATGAACCACGATCCGCGGCGCAGGCGCAAGCTGCTGCTGCACCGCCTCGAGATCCGCCGGATCGCGGCCCGCACGCGCGAGAAGGGCTTCACCCTGGTGCCGCTCCGCGTCTACTTCAGCCAGGGCAAGGCCAAAGTCGAGATCGCGCTGGCGCGCGGGCGCAAGCTCTACGACCGGCGCGAGGCCAAGGCCAAGCGCGAGGCGGAGCGCGAGATGGCGCGCGCGGTCGGCCGGCGGCGCTGATTTCCCGCCGCGCGGGCGCTATCATGCAGCGCACACGGGGGCGATCTGGTTTCGACCGGGTTGTTCCGTGGAATGGACTGCGTGCCGAGGGTCTCCGGCGGCCTCGAAAAAAACCGGAGAACAACTGTAACTGCGGACAACACCGCAATCTCTCTCGCCGCGTAACCTGTCGCGGCGACGCCGCATGGATCCGCGCCCTCGGGGTCCGCGCGGCGCCTAAAAGAGGGCTGGCCCGCCGGCTTTCCCGGCTCCGGCGGGTGAGAAGCACGGGATGGCGGCTGGGATGCCTGTCGAGCGGCTGCCCGGACGCGAGATCCAGTTGATCGACTACGCGCGTAGCATGTCCGTTCGACGGCGCCTTGGGACGCGGGTTCGATTCCCGCCGCCTCCACCAGTTTTTCTCGTCCGGCTGGCCGCGCTCTTGCTGCCCGTCCTCGCCGCGGCGAGCGCTTGCGGCACGCCTCCAGCCGAGGCGCTCGGCAGCCTACGTTCCGCGGCCGAGGACCTCCGCCAGGCCGGAGCGGCCGGACCGGCTTCGGACCCGGTAGAAGACTGGCTCGACAACATGGCGGTCCTGGTGCGGGAGCCCCCCGCCGCTGCAGCGCAGCGGCAGGAGCTTCTCTCCATCCTCTGCCTGGCCGCGCACCAGCATCCCGTGGCCGCGGTGCGCGCCGGCGCCTTGCGCGGCCTGGGCGTCCTGTGCCGCGACGCGCCGCCTGACGGCGAGGCGCGCGCCGCTCTCATCGCGGGACTCGCCGACGCCAGCCCGGCGGTGCGGGTGGCCGCGGCCGAGACCGCCCTGCCCGTGCTCGGCTTCGCCGCCCGCAAGCACTACGCGCCCCTGCTCGAGGCGGACAGCTCGACGGCCGAGAAGCTGGCCGCCCTGCGCGCTCTCTCCGACTACGCCGTGGGCCTGCACCTCGACGGAGACTTGCTGCCGGCGGTCGTCGCTTGCGTCGCGGACCGCGACCCGGGCGTGGCGTTCCATGCTTGCTGCGTGCTGGCGCGTGCTGAGGGGCGGGACGAGAGTGCTCCAGGCACGCCCGGCGAGTGGATCGCATGGTGGCGTGCGCGCCAGGCCGGCCAGGCTCCCGCCAGCGACGTGAACGCACGGGAGGGCTCGTGATGCTCGAGATCAAGGTGCTCCCTGCGGACCTCGACTACGACGGCTCGCAGCTTTCGTCCCTCTTTGCTCAGCGCACGGCCGGGATCGTGGGGGATTCCCTGGTCGCCTTCCGCGGCGCCTGCCGCGTGGCGCGCGAGCACATGGTGGACCTCGAGGATCTGCGCGCCGGGGCCGAGATCTACTCCCCGCGCATGGTGCACTTCATCGCCGAGCACTTCGCCGAGCCGCTCCCGGCCATGGTTCTGCGCCAGCGGCTGTTCGCCCGCCTCGCCGCCGACCTGCTGGCGGAGCGAAGCGGCCGCACGTTCCGCGTCGCGGGCGACGATCTCTTCCTGGAGGCGCGCAAGGCGTCCGTCTCGGTCGCCACCGTCTCGCCCGTCTCGGGCCTCTTCCACTTCGCGGTCAACATCGAGACCGCCGGCGTGCCGGTGCCGGCGATCGGCCTGGACGAACTCGGCGTCGAGTGGCAGTCCTTCGCACGCGAGCTGCTCGAGCGCTATCGCGCCGAGGACGCGGACCTGCGCCGCGCCGCGGCCAAGGTGCGCTGGGTGCGATGACGGGCGCCGCCGCCGACCAGCCGCTCTGGCGGCGCCTCGTGCCGGCGCTCAAGGTGCTGGTCGCGGCCGGGCTGATCGCCTTCGTCGTCTGGATCGTGCCCTTCCGCGACCGCCTGACCCTGGCCGCGACCGAGACGCGGGAGGAGCGCGTCTTCTCGGGCACCATCGTCGCGCGCGAGGGCCAGAGGGTGCGCTTCGACTGCGCTGGGGGCGTGCTCGAGGTGCTGCTGGCCGGGGTCTCGGGCCTCGCCGACGACTCCGTCCTGGAGGTCACCTTCCCCTCGGGCGAGGTCCTGAAGCTGCCGCCGCGCCTCCCGCCCGAGGCGCCCGCCGGGCGCCTGGAAGAGGGCATCCTCACCGTGGCCCGGAACGCCGACGTGCGCCTGTTCGCCGTGGCGCTGCTGTGCGTCTTCGCCGCCACGCTCGTCGCCACGTACCGCTGGTACCGACTGCTTCTCGGCGCCGCCCTGTCCACGACCTTCGGCCGCGCCTTCAACCTCACCCTCATCGGCCTGTTCTTCAACTTCGTCATGCCGGGACTCACCGGCGGCGATCTGGTCAAGGCGGTCTACGTGGCGCGCGACCACCGCGGCAAGGTAGTGGACGCGCTGCTCACGCTGCTCGCCGACCGGTTTCTCGGCATCACCGGACTGGCGCTGGTCGCCGCCCTGGTGATCCCGATCAGCTTCGAGCAGTACGGCGGCGTGGCGCCGTGGATCTACGGCTTCCTCGCGCTCGAGGCCGGCTGCATCGGTCTGTTCTTCTCCAGCGGCGTGCGGCGCCTGCTCTGCGTCGACGCCCTGCTGGCGCGCCTGCCGCTCGGCCGCGCCCTGCGCGCCGTGGACCAGGCCATCCTGCTCTATCGCGCGCGCGCCCGGCTCATGCTGCTGCTCCTGCTCCTCTCCATGGGGGTGCACCTGCTCGTGGTCAGCGGCTTCTGCGCCATCGGCGCGGGCATCGCCCTCGAGGTGCCGCGCGCGACCTACTTCGCGGTGGTGCCGATCTGCCTGATCGCCATGGCGCTGCCGCTCGCGCCCTCCGGCTTCGGCGTGGGCGAGATGGCCTTCGTCTACTTCTGGAGCGCCCAGGGCGTCTCCAGCTCACGCGCGCTGGCTTTGGCGCTGGTCTACCGCCTGGTGCAGCTCGCCGTCTCCCTGGGTGGCGGGATCAGCCTGGCCCTGCAGCGGGAGCGCGTCTCGGCCGGCGAGGCCGAGCGGGTCGCCGCGCAGGGCGAGAGCGCTCCTTGACCGGCAGGCGGCGCGCGCCATAATCACAGCCTGCGCGCGCCGCGTCCTCGCGCCCGGGAGCCCAGCATGTCCCTGCTCGTCGTCGGTACGGTCGCCTTTGACAGCGTCGCCACTCCCCACGGCCGCGTCGAGCGCGTGCTCGGCGGCTCGGCCACCTACTTCTCCTTCGCCGCCTCGTTCTTCACGCCGGTGCGCCTCGTGTCGGTGGTGGGCGAGGACTTCCCGGACGAGTTCATGGCGGTCCTGCGCCAGAGGCGCGTGGACCTGACGGGCCTGGCGCGCGTGCCGGGCAAGACCTTCTCCTGGTCCGGCAGCTACGAGGGCGCGATGAACGAGGCGCGCACGCTCGACGTCCAGCTCAACGTCTACGGCGACTTCTCGCCGGAGCTGCCCGCGGCGTACCGGGACAGCCAGTATCTGTTCCTCGCCAACGGCTCGCCGGCCTCGCAGATGCGCGTGCTCGACCAGGTGCGCCAGCCGAGGCTGGTCGTGGCCGACACGATGAACCTCTGGATCGAGCGCACGCCGGACGAGCTGAAGAGGCTGCTGCCGCGGGTCCACGTCCTGGTGTTGAACGAGGGCGAGGCGCGCCTGCTCTCGGGCGAACCGAACCTGATCGCCGCGGGCGAGCGCATCCTGGCGCTCGGGCCGCGCGCGGTCATCGTCAAGAAAGGCGAGCACGGCGCGCTGCTCCTGGCGCGTGCGGGCGGCCGCTGCGCGCTCCCGGCCTTCCCCGTGGCGCACGTGGTCGATCCGACCGGCGCCGGCGATTCCTTCGCCGGCGGCATGATGGGCTTCCTGGCGAGAAACGACCTGAACGACACGGCGGCGCTGCGGCGCGCCATGATCTTCGGCACGCTCATGTCCTCCTTCGTGGTGGAGGGCTTCTCCCTCGCTCCCTTCCAGCGCATCGGCGAGGCCGAGATCTGGAACCGCTACCACGAGTACATCCGCTTCATCACGGTCTGATTCGGGCGCCGCCATGAGGGCATTCGTCGCCATCCTCCTCGACGACGCGACGCGAGCGGCTCTGGCACGGCTGCCCAGGCCCGCGCCGCCGCGCGGCGTCCAGGTGCGCTGGGTCGCCGAGCGCAACCTCCATCTCACGCTCAAGTTCCTCGGGGAGGTCGAGGAAGAGCGCATTCCGGCCGTTGCCGCCGCCCTGCGCGCGGCGTCTGTGCAGGCGAAGCCGTTCACCATGGAGGTCGCGGGCACCGGCGCCTTCCCGGAGCGCGGAGCGCCGCGCGTCCTCTGGGCCGGCTGTGACGGCGGCACGGCTCTCGTCGCTCTGGCCGCGGCCGTGGAGCAGGGCCTCGAGCGCATCGGCTTCGAGCGCGAGCGCCGGCCCTTCTCCGCGCACGTGACGCTGGCGCGGGTGACGGGCCGCGCCCCGGGCCCGCTCCTGCCGCCGGAGCGGCGCGACCGCGCCTTCGGGCAGGTGCAGGTGAGGTCGTTGTCGCTCATGCGGAGCACGCTGCGGACCGCGGGCGCGGTGTACGAGGAGGTCGAGCGCTGCGCGCTCGGCCCCGGGCGCGCCGGCCCCTGAGGCGTGCACGGCGCTGCTCGCCGCTGGAAGCAGGCGCGCGCCGTGCTACCATCAGCGGCTCAGGCGCGGCCGGAAAGAGATCTTGTTCACGCACAACGCAGGGACGAAGCCGATGGTCAGCAAGACTGAACCGAACTCCGAGGAGAAGTCCAAGAAGGCCGCCGTGGAGGCGGCGCTGGCACAGATCGAGAAGAACCACGGCAAGGGGGCGATCATGAGCCTGGACGGCGAGCCGCAGGTGGAGGAGGGCATCTCCACGGGCTCGCTCTCGCTCGACCTCGCGCTCGGCGGCAAGGGCCTGCCGCGCGGCCGCATCGTCGAGGTCTACGGCCCCGAGTCGTCGGGCAAGACCACGCTCACCCTGCACGTCATCGCCGAGGCGCAGAAGGCCGGCGGCTACGCCGCCTTCATCGACGCCGAGCACGCCTTCGATCCGAATTACGCGCGCAAGCTCGGCGTGGACATCAGCGGCGAGCGCTTCAAGGTGTCCCAGCCCATGAGCGGCGAGGAGGCCCTGGACATCTGCGAGATCCTGGTGCGTTCCAACGCCTTCGACGTCATCGTCATCGACTCGGTGGCCGCGCTGGTGCCGCGCGCCGAGCTGGAAGGCGAGATGGGGGACGCGCACGTGGGGCTGCAGGCGCGCCTCATGTCGCAGGCGCTGCGCAAGCTCACTGCCGCCATCGCGCGCGCGCGCACCACGGTCGTTTTCATCAACCAGATCCGCGAGAAGATCGGCGTGTTCTTCGGCAGCCCCGAGACCACCACGGGCGGGCGGGCGCTCAAGTTCTACGCCTCGGTGCGCATCGACATCCGCCGCATCGGCCAGATCAAGTCCGGGGAGGAGAGCATCGGCAACCGCACCAAGGCCACGGTGGTGAAGAACAAGTGCGCTCCCCCGTTCCGCAAGGCCGAGTTCGACATCATCTACGACGAGGGCATCAGCTACGTCGGGGACGTGCTCGACTGCGCGGTGGCGAAGAAGGTCGTCGACAAGTCGGGCTCCTGGTACACGTGCGAGGGCGAGCGCCTCGGCCAGGGCCGCGAGCGCACGGTCGAGCTGCTCAAGACCAACCGCGACCTGCTGGCGCGCATCGACCGGCGCGTGCGCGAGGCGTCGCTGCCGCCGCTGGCCGAGCGCGCGTCCAAGGAAGCGGGCCGCGCCCCGGGTGCCCGGCCGGCCGACCCGGCGGCTCAGGCGCCGCGCCCCGCCTCGGGCGCCGCGGCCAAGAGCTGAGCGCGGCCCGGCACGGGTAGTTCCGCATGAAAGCAGACGAACTGCGCAGCAGATACCTCGCCTTCTTCGCGCGGCGGGGGCACCAGGTCTTCCCCTCGGACTCGCTCGTGCCCGAGGGGGACGCGTCCGTGCTGTTCACCGGCGCGGGCATGAACCAGTTCAAGGACGCGTTCCTGGGCAAGGGGCCGCCCGGCCTGAAGCGCGCCGCGTCCTCGCAGAAGTGCATGCGCATGCCGGATCTCGACAACGTGGGGCGCACGCGCTCGCACCACACCTTCTTCGAGATGCTCGGCAACTTCTCCTTCGGCGACTACTTCAAGCGCGAGGCCATCGCCTGGGCCATCGAGTTCCTCGAGCAGGAGCTGGGCCTGCCGCGCGCGCGCCTGGCGGTGAGCGTGTACCGCGACGACGACGAGGCCGCGGCCATCTGGGAGCAGGAGATCGGCTTCCCCGCGGCCCGCATCTGGCGCTACGGCGAAGAGGACAACTTCTGGCCGGCGGAAGCGCCGAGCAAGGGGCCGAACGGGCCGTGCGGGCCGTGTTCGGAGGTGTACTTCGACTTCGGGCCGGAGGCGTCGGCGCGCCGCGGCCTGGAATCCGATCCAGCCGGGGACGGCGACCGCTTCGTCGAGATCTGGAACCTGGTCTTCACCCAGTTCGACCGCACCGGCCCGAACCGCCTGGAGCCGCTGCCGCGCAAGAACATCGACACCGGCGCCGGCCTGGAGCGCCTGGCGCGCGTGCTGCAGGGCAAGGGCAACAACTTCGAGACCGATCTCTTCCAGCCGCTCATCGCCCGCATCGGCGACATCAGCGGCCGTTCCTACGGCGCGGACGCGCGCACCGACGTGCGCATGAAGCGCATCGCCGACCACGTGCGCGCCGCCGCCTTCTGCATCAGCGACGGCGTGCGCCCGGGCAACGAGGGACGCGGCTACGTGGTGCGCAAGGTGATCCGGCGCGCGGCCATGGACCTGCGCGAGCTGGGGCGAGCGGAGCCCGGCCTGGGCGAGCTGGTCGAGACCGTGGCCGCGGTCATGGGCGGCGCCTACCCGGAGATCCGGGAGCGCGCGGCGCTCATCCGCGACACGATCGCCGGCGAGGAGGCGCGCTTCGGCGAGGTCTACCGGGCCGGGCGCGCGCGCCTCGACGTGCTGCTGGAGCAGGCTCCGCACCGGCGCCTGAGCGGCAAGGACGCGTTCTTCCTCTGGGACACCATCGGTCTGCCGTTCGACATCACGCGGCGCTGCTGCGAGGAGCAGGGCTGCGCGGTGGACGAGGCCGAGTTCGAGCGCGAGATGGAGGAGCAGCGCAGCCGGGCGCGCGCCGGTTCGCAGATCGCCGAGGACATCTTCGGCACCGGGCCAGCGAGCCGCCTGAAGGGCCGGGTCGCTCCCACCGCGTTTCTCGGCTACGAGCGCCTGGAAAGCGAGGCGACGGTGCTGGCTCTCCTGGGCGAGGACGGCGCCTTGCTGAACGAGGCCGGCGCCGGCCAGAAAACGGTGAGCGTCGTGCTCGACGCCACGCCGTTCTACGCCGAAAGCGGCGGCCAGGTGGGGGACACGGGCCGCCTGGAAGCGGCCGGCGGCGCCACGGCGGCGGTCCTGGACACGAAGAAGGCCGAGGGCTTCAGCCTGCATCAGACGCGGGTCGAGTCCGGCTCCCTCGCGGTGGGCGACCGGGTCCGGGCGCGCGTCGCCGGCGCGCGGCGCGGCCACGTGCGCCGCAACCACACGGCCACGCACTTGCTGCACTGGGCCCTGCGCCAGGTCCTGGGCAAGGAGACGAGCCAGGCGGGCTCGCTCGTGCACCCCGACTACCTGCGCTTCGACTACACCACGAAAAGGGCGCCCTCGGCGCAGGAGATCGCCCGGATCGAGGAGCTGGTCAACGGCCGGATCCTCGACGATCTGCGCGTGAGCGCGAGCGAGGAGTCGCAGGCACAGGCGCGAGCGCAGGGAGCCATCGCCTTGTTCGGCGAGAAGTACGGCGAGCGCGTGCGCATGGTGCGAGTGCACGGCGAGGGCGGCGAGGGCGGGGCGGACTCGCTCGAGCTGTGCGGCGGCACGCACTGCGCGCGCACCGGCGAGATCGGCCTGTTCACCATCGCCTCGGACTCCGCCATCGCGGCCGGCGTGCGCCGCATCGTCGCCTTGACCGGCTGGGGCGCGCTCGCCGCCGGGCAGCGCCGGCAGCGCCTCGTGGCCGATCTGTGCGACCTGCTGAAGGGCGGCGAAGAGGACCTGGCCGGGCGGGTCCGCGTCCTCCAGGACGAGAAGTCGCGTCTGGAGAAGGAGCTGGCGCGCGGCCGGCGCGCGGCCGCGGCCGGGGCGCTCGACGAGATCCGCGCCGCCGCGCGCGACCTGGGTGGCGGCACGCTCTACGTCGGCAGGCTCGGCGACGTGCGTATCGATGACCTGCGCTCCCTCGCCGACCGCCTGCTGCGCGAGGACCTGAATGGGGTGGCCTTGCTCGCCAGCCAGGAAGGGGACAAGGTCCTGCTCGTGGTCGCCTGCGGCCCGGGCGCGCAGGCCCGCGGCCTCAAGGCCGGCGACCTGTGCCGGCGCCTCGGCCAGGCGCTGGGAGGAGGGGGCGGCGGGCGGCCGGACCTGGCGCAGGGCCAGGGGCGGGACGCCTCTGCCCTGCCGCGCGCCCTGGCGGAGGCCGAGGCAGCCGTCCGCGGGCGGTGGGAGTCCAGGTCGCCGAGCTGACCCGCGCCGCCGCCCGCCAGGGCCCGCGGCACCGGGAAATAGGCGTTGATCCGCGACCGCGCCGGACTAGAATGGCGCGCTTTGGCGATCCTCGCCGCAGCACGAAGCGGAAACGCCCGCCGGCCCCAGATTTCGAGGCACTTTCATGGCTGTCCCGAAGCGCAGGACTTCCAAGCACCGCAAGCGCAAGCGGCGTTCGCACCTTGCCTTGCCTGTCCCTGCCGCGACGCGGTGTTCTCGCTGCGGCGCGTACAAGAGACCGCATACCGTCTGCGAGAGCTGCGGCTATTACCGGGGTACGGACGTGCTGGCCAAAACGCTCGAGGAAAAGAGCTGAGCCGACCCCTTCCAGACCGGCACCCCGGCGGACCGCCGCAGGCCGCGGCGCTGCGCTGGCGGCGGTCCTTTTTCTGAGGCGATTCCATGAAGATCGCGCTCGATGCGATGGGCGGGGATCACGCACCGGCCGAGGTCATCGCCGGCGCCTATCGAGCAGTGGAGCTCGGGTTCGTCGCGGCGCAGGACCTCCTGCTCATCGGCGACCAGGCCCGGATCGCCGGGGAGACGGCCGGCCGCGCCCCCTTCGCCGTCGCCGATGCCCCGGAAGTCATCGGCATGGACGAGCACCCGGGCATGGCGGTGCGGCGCAAGCGCAAATCGTCGATCGTGGTCGGGGCGAAGCTCCTGCGCGACAAGCAGGTGGATGCCTTCGTCTCGGCGGGGAACACCGGGGCGATGGTCGCCGCCGCTACCTTCTTCGTCAAGACTCTCCCGCGCGTGCGGCGGCCGGGCATCGCCGCCACCTTCGCCACCGCGGGCGGTCCCGTCACGCTCATCGACGTGGGGGCGAACATCCACTGCAACCCCGAGGACCTCTACACCTACGGGGAGATGGCCACCGACTACCGCGTCGGCATCGACGGGCTCTCGAGACCCCGGGTCGGCCTCCTCAGCATCGGCGAGGAGGACGCCAAGGGGGGGCCGCTCATCCAGAGGACGCGTCAGCTCTTCGCTTCCTCCTCCCTCAACTTCATCGGCAACATCGAGGGCCAGGACCTCTTCGCCGGCCGCTGCGACGTGGTGGTGTGCGAGGGCTTCGTGGGCAACGCCGTGCTCAAGGTGAGCGAGGGGCTCGGCCAGTTCATGAGCGATCTGCTGCGCCAGGAGGTGGCGCGCCACGCCCAGGGCGAGAACGCCGGCGTGCTGCGCAAGCTCGCCCAGGCGCTGCTGGCCAAGACCGACTACGCCGAGTACGGCGGCGCGCCGCTGCTCGGGGTCGACGGCCTGATGATCATCTGCCACGGCCGTTCGGATCAACGGGCGATCGCCAACGCCTTGCGCGTCTCCCGGCAGTTCCTGGACGCACGCGTCAACCAGAGCATCGTCGCCGGCCTGGCGCAAAGGCCAGATCTCGCCAACGGCGCGCCAGCGGAATCCTGCGCTCCCACGCAGGAGAGCACCACGGGGAAGCCCGGAGACAGCGCATGACCGCGGCCAGGCGAGTCGGCATCCGCGGGACCGGCGCCTGCGTCCCCGAGCGGGTGCTCAGCAACGACGACCTGCAGAAGATGGTGGACACCTCGGACGAGTGGATCACCACGCGCACCGGGATCAAGGAGCGGCGCATCATCGCCGACGACAAGGCGACGTCCGATCTCGCCATCGAGGCCTCCGTGAAGGCGCTCGCGAATGCCGGCATGAGCGCCGCCGACCTCGACATGATCATCGTGGCGACGATCAGCTCCGACTACGTCATCCCGTCCACGGCCTGCCTGCTGCAGAGCAGGCTCAAGGCCCGGCACATCGGCGCCTTCGACATCCAGGCCGCCTGCTCCGGGTTCGTCTACGCCGTGGCCACGGCGCAGAAGTTCATCGAGACGGGCGCCGCGCACAACGTGCTGGTGGTGGGCGCCGAGGCCCTCTCTCGCGTCACCGACTATCAGGACCGCGCCTCCTGCATCCTCTTCGGCGACGGCGCCGGCGCCGTGATCCTGTCCGACCAGTTCGAGCGCGGCGAGATCCTCTCGGTCGACCTGCACGCGGATGGCGACGGAGAGGACTTCATCAAGATCAAGGCGGGAGGCTCCCGGCACAGCGCCAGCCACCGCACGGTGGACGACCGGGAGCACTACATGCGCGTGCGCGGCCGCGACGTCTACCGCTTCGCGGTGAGCAGGATGGTCGAGTTGGTCGAGAAGGCCCGCCAGCGCCACGCGGACGTCGCGCTCGGGCTGGTGATCCCCCACCAGGTCAACCTGCGCATCCTCGAGTCGGCGCGCGACCGCCTCGGCCTGCAGAACGAGCAGGTGTACGTCAACATCGACAGGTTCGGCAACACGTCGTCGGCCTCGATCCCCATCGGCCTGGACGAGGCGCGACGCGCCGGCCGCCTCGACGCCGAGCAGGGCAAGCTCGTGGTCATGTGCGCCTTTGGCGCGGGACTCACCTGGGGCGCAGTGAGCCTGAAGTGGTAGCCATGGGCACGCGGGCGATCGTCTTTCCGGGGCAGGGCGCCCAGCACCCGGGCATGGCGGCGGACATCATCGCCGGCGTGCCGCGCGCCGCCGCCGTGCTCGACCGGGCGAACGAGGTGCTCGGCTTCGACCTGAAGACGCTGTGCCTGCAGGGCCCGGCGGAGCGGCTCGAGGCCACGGACATCTGCCAGCCGGCCATCTTCGCCACGAGCGCGGCGGTGGTCGAGGCGCTGCGCGCCGAGCGCGGCCTCCGCACCGAGGACTTCACCGCGACCGCCGGCCTGTCGCTCGGCGAATACACCGCGCTCTGGTTCGCCGGCGCGCTCGCGCTCGACGACGCCCTCAGGCTGGTGCGCCGCCGCGGCGAGGCCATGCAGCGCGCCTCCGAGGAGCATCCCAGCGGCATGCTCTCCCTGCTCGGCGCCACGCGCGAGCAAGCTGCCGCGCTGGCGCGCGCCGGCGCGGAGGCAGGCGTGCTCGTGCCGGCCAACTACCTCGCGCCGGGCTCCATCGCCCTTTCCGGCGCCAGGGCGGCGCTCGACCTGGCCGAGGCCCGCGCGCGTGAGTTCGACATCCGGCGCACGGTGCGGCTCAAAGTGGCCGGCGCCTTCCACTCGCCGCTCATGGCGAGTGCGACCGAGACCCTGCGCGCTGCCCTGGCCGAGGTCGAGATCCGGCCGCCGCGCATCGCCTTCGCCGCCAACGTCACCGGCGACCTCGTGTCCGACCCGGAGGAGATCCGCCGGCATCTCGCCGACCAGGTCACGCGTCCCGTGCTCTGGGAGGAGACGGTGCGACGCTTCGTGGCGCTCGGCGTCGAAACTCTGGTTGAACCGGCGCCGGGTGGCGTCCTGACCGGCCTGCTGCGCAAGGTGGCGCCGCAGGCACGCGGGGTCAACGTCACCTCCCTGCCGGGCGTGCGGGACTACGCCTGAGAGGCGGGAAAGGAGCACGCGTGGGGGTCACGATCGACCTGAGCGGCAAGGCTGCGCTCGTCACCGGCGCGGCGCGCGGCATCGGCCGGGCCATCGCGCTGCGCCTCGCCGAGGCGGGCGCCAACGTCGCCCTGGTCGACCTCGAGGCCGGGCTGTGCGCTGAGGCAGCGGCGCGCGTGAGCGAGCTCGGCGTCAAGGCCGTTGCTCTCGGCGCCGACGTGGCGGACTTCGCCCAGGCGGGCGCGGCGGCGGAGCGCGCGCTCGCCGAGCTGGGCCGCCTCGACATCCTGGTCAACAACGCCGGCATCACCCGCGACGGCCTCTTCCTGCGCATGTCGGAGCAGGACTTCGACCGCGTACTCGCGGTGAACCTGAAGGGCTGCTTCAACTTCTGCCGGGCGCTGGCGCGCACCATGACCAAGGCGCGCGCCGGGCGGATCATCAACGTGGCTTCGGTCATCGGCATCACCGGCAACGCGGGCCAGGCGAACTACGCCGCGGCCAAGGCGGGCCTGCTCGGCCTCACCAAGTCCCTGGCCAAGGAGTTCGGCTCCCGGAACGTCACGGTCAACGCCGTGGCGCCCGGCTTCATCGCGACGGACATGACTGGGGCCCTGCCGGCCGAGGTGAAGGAGGAGTCGAGAAAGGCCATTCCTCTCGGCAGGTTCGGCACGCCGGAGGACGTGGCGGGCGCGGTGCTGTTTCTGGCCTCCGATCTCGCTTCCTACGTCACCGGCCACGTGCTGCTCGCCGACGGCGGCATGGCGATGTGACGAGTGTTCTAGGCCTTTGGAGAATCGCAGGTTGCGTGGTCCAGGTAGCCCTGGAAAAGCGTTGCATTGGACCGTCGCGCCATTTTCAATAACCATCCCTTGCCGGTGGCGGCAGGATTCACTTCCCTGGAGGAGGACGCAGTGAGCGCAAGTATTGAGGAGCGCGTCATCAACATCGTCTGCGAGCAGATGGGCGCCAGCCGCGACAAGATCCAGGCCAGCACGTCGTTCATCAACGACCTCGGCGCCGACTCCCTGGACACGGTCGAGCTCGTGATGGAGTTCGAGGACGAGTTCGACATCAACATCCCGGACGAGGACGCCGAGAAGATCCAGACCGTGGGAGACGCGGTCGACTACATCCAGAAGCGGATGAGCTGAGTCGCCGGGATCCCATCCGAACTTCTCGGTCCGGTGGCCTCGGCGGCCGGATCGCCTTCTGGACGGACCAGGTAGATGGCCAAGAAGCGCGTCGTGGTGAGCGGGCTCGGAGCCCTCTCCTCCCTGGGCATCGGCATGGAGAAGACATGGGACGGCCTGGTGCAGGGGAGGAGCGGTATCGCTCCCGTGCAGCGCTTCGATGCCAGCGACTATCCCACGCAGTTCGCGGGCGAGTGTCGCGACTACCGCGAGGAGGACCACTTTCCCAAGGTCGAGGGGAAGAAGCTGGACCTGTTCACGCAGTACGCGCTGGTCGCGGCCGGCGAGGCCTTGAAGGACTCCGGCCTGCAGCTCGACAAGTGCGACCCGGAGCGGATCGGCTGCGTCGCGGGCTCGGGCATCGGCGGGATCCATGAACTCGAGGAGATGCACTCGGTCCTGCTGGAACGCGGGCCCAAGCGCATCTCCCCGCACTTCATCCCCAAGCTCATGGTCAACGCCATGTCCGGCCAGATCTCCATCAGGTACGGCCTGCGCGGGACCAACTTCGTTTGCGGCTCCGCCTGCGCCTCGGCCGGCCACGCCATCGGCATGGCGTTCCGCACCATCCAGTACGGCGAGGCGGACGTCATCCTCAGCGGCGGCTCCGAGACCGCGATCACGCCTCTCGGTCTGGCCGGCTTCTGCGCCTTGAAGGCCCTGTCGCGGCGCAACGACAACCCGCAGGCGGCCAGCCGGCCGTTCGACGCCGAGCGCGACGGCTTCGTCATGGGCGACGGCGCCGCCATCGTCGTGCTCGAGGAGCTGGAGCACGCCCGGCGGCGCGGAGCCAGGATCTACGCCGAGGTGCTCGGCTTCGGCTCCACGGCCGATGCCTTCCACATCACCGCTCCGCAAGAGGATGGCATCGGTCCGGCGCAGGCCATGGCGCTCGCCCTGAGGGACGCGGGGCTCGCTCCCGACCAGGTGGACTACGTCAACGCTCACGGCACGTCGACGCCGTACAACGACGCCGTGGAGACCACGGCCATCAAGCGGGTCTTCGGCGAGCACGCTCGGCGCCTGGCGGTCTCCTCCACCAAGTCGATGGTTGGCCACTTGCTCGGCGCCTCGGCGGCGCTCGAGTTCGCCGCCCTGGCGATGACCGTGCAGCGCAACGTGGTGCACCCGACCCTCAACCTCGAACACCCCGACCCGGCCTGCGACCTCGACTACGTGCCGGGCGCGGCGCGCGACATGAACGTGCGCTACGCCATCTCCAACTCGCTCGGGTTCGGAGGCCACAACGTCTGCCTGGCGATCGGCAAGCTCACCTGAAGTCAGAGGGGAGCGCACGCGATGACGGCGCTGTGCTTCGACGGCCGCTCGGTGTGCGTCGTCACCACGAACGAACCGCCCGCGCTGCCGCCCGGTGAGGCGCGCATCCGCATGCGCCTCGCCGGCGTCTGCGGCACGGACCTCGAGATCGCTCGCGGCTACCTGGGGTTCCGCGGCGTCCTCGGCCACGAGTTCGTCGGCGAGGTCGTAGAAGCCGCCTCTCCCGGCCTGCAGGGCGCGCGCGTGGTGGGGGCGATCAACTGCGCCTGCCAACGTTGCGACTTCTGCAGCCGCGGCCTGCCGAATCACTGTCCGTCTCGGACCGTGCTCGGCATCCTCGGCCGGGACGGGGTCTTCCAGGACACCTTCACCCTGCCGGAGAGGAACCTCTACCGCGTCCCGGACGCCGTGCCGGACGAGCACGCGGTCTTCGCCGAGCCGCTCGCCGCCGCCTGCCGCGTGGTGGAGCAGGTGGACATCGCGCCCTGGCAACGCGTCGCCGTGCTGGGCGACGGCCGCATCGGCGTGCTCTGCGCCTACGTGCTGGCCGAGAAATCCCACTCCGTGACGCTCTTCGGCCGCCGTCCCGGGCGCGTGCCCTTCCCGATCGCGGTGGAGGAGAGGCCCGTTCCCGAGCAGATCAGGGATCGGTTCGCCGTCGTGGTCGAGGCGACGGGCTCTCCCGAGGGGCTGGCCGCTGCGCTGCGCCTGGTGGAGCCGCTGGGAACCGTGGTGCTGAAGTCCACCTGCGCCGCGCCCCACGCCACGAACCTGGCGCCGATCGTCATCGACGAGGTCAAGGTGGTCGGCTCGCGCTGCGGCTCGCTGCCGGCCGCCCTCGAGCTGATGGCGGCGTCGCGCGTGCCGCTCGCGTCCCTCATCTCCGCCCGCATCTCGCTGGCGGACGGCGCCGCGGCCCTCGCCCGGGCGGCCGAGCCGGGCGTGCTCAAGGTCCTCATCGAAGGCAAGCCCAGACCATGACCGAGTCGCTCGCGGAGCGCGAGGAACGCCTGCGCCACGCCTTCGCCGGCGCCGGCCAGGAACACGTGTTTCGCTGCTGGCCGGCCCTCGCGCCGCCCGCCCGGGAGCGCTTGCTGGCGCAGCTCGAGACCGTCGACCTCGCGCTGCTGGCGCGCCTCGTCGAGGAGATGCGGCGCGGCGCGCCCGTGGCGGCGCTCGATCTCTCCAGGCTCGAACCCGCTCCCTTCCTGCCGCTGCCGGACACGGCCGGCGCGCGCCGGCGCGTAAACCGGGCACGGCGGGCGGGCGAGGAGTTGCTCGCCGCGGGCAAAGTCGCCGCGCTGGTCGTGGCTGGCGGCCAGGGTTCGCGGCTTGGCCTCGACATGCCGAAGGGGTGTCTGCCCATCGGCCCGGTGAGCGGCTGCTCCCTGTACGAGTGGCACTGCGCCAAGGTGCTCGCCTCGCGGCTGCGCTGCGGCGCGGCCATCCCGTTGCTCATCCTGACGAGCGCGGCGACCGACGCGGCGACGCGCTCCTTCCTGGCGGAGCATGGCTGCTTCGGCCTGCCCGAACGCGACGTCCTGCTGGTTCGCCAGGGCATGCTCCCGGCCGTGGACGGCGCGGGCCGCCTGCTGCTCCTTGCTCCGGACAGCCTCTTCCTTTCGCCGGACGGCCACGGCGGCACGCTTTCCGCGCTCGCGCGCGAGGGGATCCTCGACGAGCTCGAGCGACGCGGCATCGAGCAGATCTTCTACTTCCAGGTGGACAACCCGCTGGTCAAGGTGCTCGACCCGACCTTCCTCGGACACCACGTTCTGGCTCGGTCGGACATGTCGAGCAAGGTCGTGATGAAGCGCGACCCGGCGGAGAAGGTGGGAGTCTTCGCTCGCTCCGGGCGCCGGCTCGGCGTGGTGGAGTACAGCGACCTGCCGCGCGAGCTGGCGGAAGCTCGCGACGCCGAGGGCCGGCTCCTGTACCGCGCCGGCAGCATCGCCATCCACGCGCTTTCCGTGGCCTTCGTGCGCGTCCTGGCCGACGCCGGCGTGAAACTGCCGTTCCACCGCGCGCACAAGGCCATGCGCTGCGTCGGCGACGAGGAGCCGAGCGGCGCCCTCGTCGAGCGGAGCGGCTGCAAGTTCGAGACCTTCGTGTTCGACGCGCTGCCGCTGGCCAAGAGGACGCTCGTGGTGGAGACTGACCGCGCGCAGGAGTTCTCGCCGGTGAAGAACGCCGCGGGCGACAACTCGGCCGAGACGGCGCGCGCGGACCTGGCGCGCCTCTTTCGCTCCTGGATCGAGGCCGCGGGCTTCCAGAGCGCCAGCGCCGAGGCCCGCGTCGAGATCTCGCCGCTCTTCAGCCTCGATCAGGAGGAGTTCCTCCGGCGCGTGAGAAAGGAGCGACTCCTCTGTCGTGACGGCTTGCTTCTCGCGTAGCGGCGGCCGGACGGGAGAGGTCAGCACATGGGTGCCCAGCCGAGCGTGGCGGTGTGGATGGGGGGACCCTCGGGCGAACGCGAGATCTCCCTGCTCTCCGGGACGGCCGTGGCCGAAGCTCTGCAGCAGCGCGGCTACCCGGTCACGCGGGTGGTGATCGGCGAGCGCGGCGGCTGGGCCATCGACGGCGCGCGGCCGCGGCCCCTGGCGGAGGTGGTGGGGGAGCTGCAGCGGGGCGCGGAGGTGGTCTTCCCGGCGCTGCACGGGCCCTTCGGCGAGGATGGAACCGTGCAGGGGCTGCTCGAGACGCTGGGCCTGCGTTACGTGGGCTCGGGCGTCTGCGCCTCCGCCCTGGCCATGAACAAGATCCTGGCGCGGCGCGTCGCCAGCGCGCTCGGCGTCCGCGTGGCGCCGGGCGTGGCCGCGGGCGCGGGCAACCTCGAGGAGGGCCTGGCGCGGGTCGAGGCGGCCGCGGCCCACATGGCGTTCCCCGTGTTCGTGAAGCCGGCCTGCCTGGGCTCGAGCGTGGGCGTGACCCGGGTGCGAGAGCCCGCGGGCCTGCATGGCGCCCTGGCCGCGGCCGTGACCGCGGGCGGAGGAGTGTTGGTGGAAAGCGCCATCGCGGGAATCGAGATCTCGTGCCCGGTGCTCGAGGAAGGAGTGAGCGGCCCCCGGGCGCTCCCGCTCATCGAGATCGCACCCAAGGGCCACGACTTCTTCGACTACGAGGCGAAGTACACCGCCGGGATGACGGATGAGATCTGCCCGGCGCGCATCGACGAGGCGGCGGCCGCGCGCGTCGCCCGGGCCGCGGTGCTCCTGCACCGCGAGTTCGGCTGCCGCTCCCTGTCGCGCTCGGACTTCATCCTGCCCGCGGACGCGGAGCCGGTCTTCCTCGAGCTGAACACCCTGCCCGGCCTGACGCCGGTCTCGCTCTTCCCGCTCGCGGCGCGCACCGCCGGGCTGGACTACGCCGAGCTGTGCGAGGTCCTCGTGCGCTCGGCGCTCGTCCCCTGGGTGGGCCCCTGGCGCCGATGAGCGCGTGCCGCTATGCTGAGCCGCGCGCGGCGCCGGCATGCAACGGGCCAGAGTGGCGGAACTGGCAGACGCGGCGGATTCAAAATCCGCAGTCCTTCACTGGGCGTGGGGGTTCGAGTCCCCCCTCTGGCACCAACCCGCGCCGCGCGGCGATTCCGCTGGTCTTGAACGGGCGGAACGCCTAACGTGCACCTGCGCGCGTGGCGCTCTGAATGACACGTGGGCCGTTGACTCAGTGGTAGAGTGCCATCTTCACACGGTGGAAGTCAGTGGTTCGAGTCCACTACGGCCCACCACCAATAGAACGACGCGAACGGCGGACGGTGGTTGCACCGGCCGCCGTTCGCGCGTTAGACGTGA